>JALWZT010000057.1 GCA_027002405.1 Anaerolineae bacterium
CCCCTCCCACGCCCACGCCGACCCCTCCTCGCTAACCGCGACCCCTATCCATGCAACCCGTCAACCTGATCCCCCGGGTTCTCCTCCACAAAGCCACGTTGTTCAGCAGCGCGCTCCTGGCTTTGTGGTTTACCAACGCGCCCTTCGCAGGAAACCTGGTCAGGCTGCTGATCCTCTATGGGGGCATCTCCCTGCTGGGGCTACTCCTCCTCCATCGTTGGCCCAGGCGCGGGCGCGTCATCCTGGTGAGCAACTACTTCCTGGATATCCTCCTCATTCTGACCATCATCGACGCCAGTGGGGGCCTGGCTTCACCTTTCTGGCCCCTTTTTTTGCTTCAGGCCCTGCTCCCGGCTTTTTATCTCCCTTGGCCCGGATTTGTGTGGTTGGGCGCGTTCCTCAGCGGCCCCTTCTATGCATTCATCCTTTGGCTCCATAGCCACAGCCTGGCCTACCTCCGGGACCCCCTGTTCCTTACTCGATACACCCTCATCTTCCTGGGAGCCATTGTAGGCGCCCTGGCGGTGCAACAACTCATCGAAAATCAGGAGCGGGAGCGTCAATTGCGGGAAACCCTGGCCACTCGCGAAGCCGACCTGGAAGCTCAAACCAAACAACTCCAACGCACCGCCAGCGACCTGGGGGAGCGAGTCTTGCAGCTCCGGGCCTTGCAAGAAGTCGCCCGCTCCCTCACCGTCACCCTCAACCTGCGGGAAACCAATCGTACCCTCATCCGGCGTCTGGCGCACATCACCGACGCCCGCCATGTGGCCCTGATGCTCCTCCAGCCCGAAGAACCACGGCTGGAAGGCTCCTGGTTGGATACCAAAGCCCGTCCCTGGCGTCTCAAACCCCTCAGCTTGCAGCTCACTCCGCACGATCTGCAAAGCCTGGGCATGGGCGTGTTGGTCTTCAGCCCTGTCAGTGATGAATTGGGGTTCCGCCAACTGCATGAACGCTGGGGGAGCAAATACTTCCTGTGTGTCCCCCTCATGTTGCGGGGGGAGCCTATGGGCGCGCTCTACCTGGGCGACCAGCGCCGGGACTTCGTTTCGGAACAGGAACGGCAATTCCTGGAATCCTTCGCCTACTTCGCTGCCACCGCCATCGAAAACGCGCGGCTTTATCAAACCATCTCCGACAAAAAACAAGAGCTAGAAACCATCCTGGCAGGCATCGGCGATGGGGTGCTGGTGGTGGATGCGGATTTGCGGGTGGTGCTCATGAACCCGGTGGCCACCCACATCTTTAACCTCCCTGCCCCCCCGCCCGATGGGGCCATGCTGCCCGAAACCATCCGCCAGAACCCCCTTTACGACCTCCTCAAAACCATTCGCGAAGCCCCTCACGGGTCTCGGGTCCAGGAAGTGGAACTCGCGCCTCGGGGTGGAGACACCTTGCGCACCTATCAGGCCCTGGCCACCCCGCTCCTGGTAGAGGGGGAACTGCAAGGCATTGCCACCGTATTGCGAGACATTACCACCCAGAAAGAACTGGAGCGCATGAAATCCAACTTCCTCTCGGTGGTTTCTCACGAACTGCGCACCCCCTTGCACGCGATCAAGGGATTTGTGAACATCATCCTTATGGGGAAAACAGGCCCGGTCACCGAAATCCAACGGGATTTTCTGGAAACCGTTCAAGAACAAACCAACAACCTGCAGCGCCTCATCGACGATCTGCTGGAATTCTCGCGGCTGGAATCGGGCCGAAGCACCATCCGCCTGCAGCCCGTGGACATCCCCGTGGTGGTGGAAGCCGTATTGGACAAGCTGGCCCTGGCCGCGGACTCGGCCCAGGTCACCCTCATCAACCGCACGCCCGAAGACATCCCTTCCATCCTGGCGGACCCCTGGCGCCTGGAACAAGTGGTGACCAACCTGGTGGACAACGCCATCAAATTCACCCCGGCCCAGGGCCAGGTCGTTGTCACGGCCCAAGATGTGGGCGATTATATCCAGGTCTCTGTGTCCGATACAGGGATCGGCATCCCTCGAGACCAGCAGGAGCGCATCTTCGACCGCTTCTACCAGGTGGATAGTGGGGCCAACCGCCAGTACAAAGGCACAGGACTGGGGCTTACCATTTGCCGTCACATTGTGGAACACCATCGCGGCCGCATCTGGGTGGAAAGTGAACCGGGCCAGGGAGCCACTTTCCACTTCACCATTTACAAATATCTGGAGGATGAGGATATTCAGGGATTGGACTTCACGACCCTGCCCCCACAACAGGTCCTGGCGAATGAACCCCGATAGATGATATTAGATATTGGATAGTAACTATACAGGTACGCAAAAGTACGCAACCTGTGGTAGAATAGTGATACAGTGATAATGAATTTACTGCAAGAGAACAGGCGACTCAAGCAAGAGAACGCCGAATTACGGGAACGGCTACAG
>JALWZT010000058.1 GCA_027002405.1 Anaerolineae bacterium
CCTCCTCCAACCCTCTCTCAGGAGACACTGACGTGATGGATTCGACCATGACCATTTCCCGCACGGAGCTGGCCCGCAACACCCGACAGACTGTGGAACGGGTGCGGCGAGGCGAGACGATCCTGGTTAAGAGTTTTGGCGAGGAACAGATCGTCATGCTGGATATCCACGATTACCGTCTGTTACGGGCCGTAGCCAATTACAAGGCGCGGCCACAAGCGCCGGTGGCGCATCAGGAAGAAGCGCCCGCGGGACTGGATGACGCGCGCGTGAAAGAGGCCTGGAATCAGCAAGGCCCGCAGGCAGCCTGGGACCTGGTCATCCACGCCTATCTGGATGGGGATATCAGCCTGGGGCGGGCCGCTCAGTTGCTCGGTCTCAACCAATTCGACCTGCAGGCCCGATTCCATCGCCTGGGACTGCCTTTGCGCTCCGGGCCGGAGGATGCGGCTGAGGCTCTGGCGGATTTGCAGGCGCTGGAAGGATAGTCGGGTCAATGGGTTGCTACATTCTGGACACCACAGTGCTCAGCAACTTCGCCCATGTGCGGCAACCGCATCTGATTCGGCAGGCTCTGGGAGTGCATGTGTTCACAACACCTACTGTGATAGCCGAGCTTACCATGGGCGTGGACGCGGGATTTGTGCCCGCGTGCGACTGGGAATGGCTTCGGATTCTGGAACCGGATGAGGGTGTGGCGGCCATGGCTGGTGAATTTCAACGCGTCCTGGATGCGGGGGAAGCTGCGAGCCTGGCTATGGCCATCCACAGGGGCTGCGCTTTTCTGTCCGATGACCTGGCCGACCGCAGGCTGGCAGCGAGCCAGAGCGTCAGGGTGTCGGGCACATTGGGCATTCTCTTGAAGTTGGTGAAAATGGGCGAGCTCGAATTGACGGAAGCGGACAGGTTGTTGGGGGAAATGATGGCAAAGGGATATCGGTCGCCGGTTTCCACCCTATCCCGACTGCTGCTATGAAAATAGAATGGTCGCTGGTTGCTGAGGAATCGCCAGGCCGACGTTGGGCGAGGCGGCAAAGGTTCGTATTGCGTATTCCGTATTCCGTCCAGTCGTTACGCAATACGCAATACGGAATACGAGTCACGCCGCCCTGGCCGCGAGGCATTTTCGTCGGTATCGGCGCGGGGTGGCCCGCCGTCGGACTGCTTTGTAAATAGAGTAATCAGTGATCAGTTATCAGTAATCAGTAGCGCCTTGCGACGTCATTCCGAGGGAGCGAAGCGACCGAGGAATCTAGCGAAGCGCAAAAACCACGGCTTGGCGCTCGCTTCGCTCGCTAGATGCTTCGCTCCCTCCGGTCGCTCAGCATGACGAATATCTGCGAAAATCTGCGCTGCGAAGCATCGGCGCAAATCTGCGTTCCCTTTTCCTCGGTATCGGCGAGCCTCCGTGTTATCCGCGGCCAATTCCAACCTCCGATGCGGCGATCCTGGGTGTCAAAGACCTTGAAGGTCTAGGAGACCCTTCAAGGTCTGGCGCGGGCGTTGGCCGGGGGTGGCGATGCGAGGGCCCGCCGCCAGCGCCAGGGGATAATTCCCTCGGCTAAAAAACAGCGCCCGTGGGGGCTAGCCGGATTCATCCGGCGCCGTTTTGGCGCCCGAGGCTGAACCCTCGGGCTACGCGTACAAAGCCCCTTCGGGGCTCCCGTCCCCAGCCCGCAGGGCTTCATATCCGTAGCTCGGAGGTTTAGCTCCGAGCAGAAGAAACAGCGCGCCTCCGGGGCTAGCCGGATTTATCCGGCGCCGTTTTATAGCCCGGCGACTTCATCGCCGGGCGGGCGTGGTGCCCCAGACCTCGGAGGTCTGCGCAGACCCTCCGAGGTCTCATGCTCATCTGCCACTTGCGCCCCATTTTCGTCGTTATGCGGTGAGCCGTCGCTCGTGGCGCCGGTGTGGTTACCTGGGGGCTTTGCTTTCCCCAGGTATCGATCTTGACGTTTCGGGGAAGGGTGCGTTACCATAAAGAAGCCATGCCCGAGAACGCGTCCGCGTCGTCCGCCAACGCCTATCCCAAGCCCTCGGTGACCGTGGACATCGTGCTTTTCACCTTCACTGAGGAGGCGTTGCGCGTGTTGCTGATTCAACGTCGCCGAGAACCTTTCGCCGGGCACTGGGCCTTGCCAGGGGGGTTCGTCGATGAAAACGAACCCCTGGAAGCAGCCGCGGCCCGAGAACTTTACGAAGAAACAGGGGTGCAGGGAATCTATCTGGAACAACTGTATACCTTCGGTGATCCTGGCCGAGACCCCCGAGGTTGGGTCATCACCGTGGCTTATTTTGGGATTATCAGCGCGGACCAGGCCCGACAGGTGCGGGCCGGAGATGATGCCGGTCACGCAGCCTGGTTCAACGTCTACAACCTCCCTCCCCTGGCTTTCGACCACGAGCGCATCATCCGTTACGCTTTACAGCGTCTGCGTTATAAATTAGAATACACAGGGTTAGGATTCTTGCTCCTGCCCGAATCCTTTACCCTCAGTCAATTGCAAGCGGTTTACGAAATCGTTTTGCAAGAAAAGTTGGACAAGCGCAACTTTCGCAAAAAAATCCTCAGTATGAACATCCTGGAAGAAACCGGGCGCTTACGCTATGGCGACCACCGCCCGGCCAAGCTGTATCGTTTTACCGCCCGAGCCATCGAGCTGGAAAAAGCTCGCCGCCGTTTCCCTTAATTCCTCTGGAGGTTATCATGTACCAACGCATCCTGGTCCCCCTGGACGGCTCGAAACTGGCTGAACAAGCCCTGCCCTACGCAACTGAACTTTGCAAAGGCTCGGTCGAAGTCATTCTCTTCCAGGTGGTGCATCTGCCCCTGCCCCTGGCAGCCCCTGATGCCAGCCTGGCTGTGCCTATGCCCGCGCCCGATGAACTTCTGCAGGAAGCCAAAGACTACCTGGAAGGCATCGCCGAAAAACTGCGGGCCGAAGGGGTCAAGGTCCGCACCGACGCGGTGGAGCGGGACGTAGTCGCCGACGCCATTGTGGACTACGCGACCGAACATGATGTGGACCTCATTGTCATGACCACCCATGGCCGCAGTGGGCTCAGCCGCCTGATTTTCGGCAGTGTCGCCGAATCGGTGGTGCGTCACGCCCCTTGCCCTGTGCTTCTGGTTCGAGCCAAAGAAGAGGCTTAGGATGAAATACCGTCGCCTGGGCCGCACAGGTCTCCATGTCTCGGCCCTTTGTTTGGGGACCATGCAATGGGGGTGGACCGCGGATAAAGAAACGTCCTTTCAGGTCATGGATGCTTTCGTCGAACACGGCGGCAATTTCATTGACACCGCGGACATCTACTCCCGTTGGGTGGAAGGCAATCCCGGTGGGGTTGCGGAACAGATCATCGGCGAATGGATGAAAGACCGGGGCAATCGTCGCCACATCGTGTTGGCGACCAAGGTGCGCGGGCGGATGTGGGAAGGTCCTAATGGGGAGGGCTTGAGCCGTAAGCACATCATGCACGCGGTGGAAGACAGCCTGCGCCGCCTGCAAACCGACTACATCGATCTCTACCAAATCCATTGGGATGACCCCCATACGCCCATCGAAGAAACCTTGCGCGCGTTGGATGATCTGGTGCGGCAGGGCAAAGTGCGCTACATCGGCGCGTCCAACATCAGTGCCTGGCGCCTGATGAAATCCCTGTGCATCAGCGAAAAACACGACTGGGCCCGCTACGATTCCCTGCAACCCCATTACAACCTGGCCCATCGCGAAGAATTCGAGCCCGAACTCAAACCCCTGTGCGAAAGCGAAGGCATCGGCGTCCTCCCCTACAGCCCCCTGGCCGGGGGATTCCTCACCGGCAAATATCATCTCGATGCCCCACCCCCCGACTCGGCCCGGCAAGAAAGCGTCAAGCGTCGCTATTTCAATGAATACGGCTGGCGCGTCCTGGCCGCGGTGGAAAAGATCGCGGAAGAGCGTGGGGTCTTGCCTTTGCAAATCGCGTTGGCCTGGCTGCTAAACCAGCCCGTGATCACAGCCCCGGTCATCGGAGCCAATTCCGTGGAACAACTCATCCCCAGCCTGGACGCGGTTCCCATCCATCTCACTCAGGAAGAAATGGACTATCTGGATGAAGCCAGCCGCCCGGGGACATAAGGAGGTCCCCTAGCGCGGCTGCACGCCGATACCAATGAAAACGCCTCGCGGCCAGGTTGGCGGGCCGTGAAACGTGATGCGTAATGCGTGATGCGTAATGCGTGATGCGTAAAGTTATCACGTTTCACGTTTTACGTTTGACGTTCGTTGGTGCCTCGCTCAACGCTGCCCTGACGACCTCAATCCTAATCCCGATCCGAATCCTATTTTCAAAGCAGTCCAACGGCGGGCCACCCCGCGCCGATACCGACGAAAATGCCTCGCGGCCAGGGCGGCGTGACTCGTATTCCGTATTGCGTATTGCGTAACGACTGGACGGAATACGGAATACGCAATACGAACCTTTGCCGACTCGCCCAACGTCGGCCTGGCGATTCCTCAGCAACCAGCGATCATTCTATTTTCATAGCAGGAGCATCTCCCATGACCAAACTCTGGGGGGGACGGTTCCAGCAACCCACCGACCCCCGCATGGACCGCTTCAATCGCTCCATCGATTTCGACGCCCGTTTATGGGAAGTGGATATCTTGGGGTCCCAGGCCTATGCCCATGCCCTGGCCCAAGTGGGGGTCCTCACCGAGGAAGAGCGGGATCAGATCCTACATGGGCTGGAGAAGATAGCCGAGGAATGGCGAGAAGGTCGATTTCGTCTCCACCCCGAGGATGAGGACATTCACACCGCGGTGGAACGACGCCTGACCGAATTGATCGGCCCGGTGGCCGGCAAGCTGCACACCGGCCGCAGCCGTAATGATCAGGTGGCCACGGACCTGCGCCTCTACCTGTGCTCGGCCCTGCAAGACCTGGAGCTGATGCTTTCTGACCTGCAGCGCACGGTGGTGGAGGTGGCGGAACGCCACATCGATTTGATCATGCCCGGCTATACCCACTTGCAACCGGCCCAGCCTGTGCGCTTTGCCCACTGGCTCATGAGTTATTTCTGGATGCTGCAACGGGACTGGGCCCGCCTGGAGGACATGCGGCGACGGGTGGAGGTTTCCCCTTTGGGCTCGGGCGCGCTGGCAGGGACCTCCCTGGACATGGACCGCCTGGCCCTGGCCCAGCGGCTGGGGTTCAACCGCATCACCGAAAACAGCATGGACGCGGTCAGTGATCGGGATTTCGTGGCCGAATTCCTCTTCTGGGCCGCGCTTCTGGCCGTGCATCTGAGTCGACTCAGCGAAGACCTGATCTTCTTTTCCAATCCCAGCCTGGGTTTCATTCGCCTGGCCGATGCCTACACCACCGGCTCCAGCCTGATGCCTCAGAAGAAAAACCCCGACGCGTTCGAGCTCGCCCGGGGCAAAGCGGGCCGCCTCATCGGGCATCTCGCCGGGTTCCTGACCACCCTGAAGGGCCTGCCTTCCACCTACAACAAAGACCTGCAAGAGGACAAAGAACCCCTTTTTGACGCGATCGACACCCTGAAGCTGGCCCTGCCCGTCCTCAGCGGCGCGATAGCCACCCTGGAACCCCAGCCCGAGCGCATGGCTCGGGCCCTGGATGATGCCATGCTCGCCACCGACCTCGCCGATTGGCTGGTGGCCCAAGGAGTGCCGTTCCGGCAAAGCCATCACATTGTGGGGCAGGTCGTGGCCGAAGCCGAACGTCGGGGCTGCCCCCTCAGCCATCTTTCTCTGGCCGATCTCCAGGCCATCTACCCCGGCTTTACTCAGGATGCCCTCCAGGTGTGGGATTTCCAACGTTCGGTGGAGCAGCGCCGCGCGGTGGGAGGTTCCGCCAAGGTCGCGGTCCAGGTGCAGATCCGCCGGGCCAAGGCTATCTTGGGGGTGGATCTGTGAACGCCGGAAGGCATCGACGATCGCCCGCCAAGACGCCAAACGATGAAAATAGGACGCAGTTTGCAGGTTTGCAGGTGGCACGTGGCAGGTGGTCACGGTGTGCGTCTCAGACATTTGGCGTGGTTTAGCCGAGCGAAGTGGCGTCCACCACGCCCGCCCGGCGATGAAGTGATACTGTTGGTTTACTGCGCGAGTACGCCGAATAAATTCAGGTCTGAGGGCGTTCCGCCGCATGTCCCCCTGCGGGGACATGTTTTTCGCCCGATTGGGCCTGTCTGCGCAGGCAGACAGGCGGCCAAAGGCCCCCAGCCCCGACTTCGAGTCGGCGGGGCCAAGGCGCCCAGCAGCCTGCATGGGGTTTGCCAACAGTATCATGAAGTCGCCGGGCTATAAAACGGCGCCGGATGAATCCGGCTAGCCCCCAGGGGCGCTGCTTCTACCCTCGGCGCTACTGAACACTGAAGACTGAACACTGATTACTGATAACTGATCACTGACTACTCGTGCTCGCGCCTAACCTCGGCCTGACAATCCTCAATCCTAATCCTGATCCTACTTACGGAACAGCCCCATGTACCGCTCCTACTTCCGCTGCATTCGCGGCTGCCCTGGCGAATACTCTCTGTACGATGTCATTTACACCTGCCCGCACTGCGGGGGGCTGCTGGAAGTGGCCCACGATGTAGAGGAGCTGGGTAACCGCTCCGCTGCCGGATGGATGCATCTGTTCGACCGGCGGGCCGGGACCACCCAATGGCCCTATGGTTCGGGCGTGTGGCGCTATAAAGAATGGGTGGTGCCCGACCTGGAGGACGAGAACATCGTCAGCACCTTCGAAGGCAACACCAATCTCTTTCATGCCCGCCGCCTGGGGCAGGAAATCGGTGTTCCTGACCTGTGGGTCAAACAATCAGGCAACAGCCATACCGGGTCCTTCAAAGACCTGGGCATGACCGTTTTGGTCAGCGTGGTCAAGCAGATGATCGCGCGGGGGAAACCCATCAAAGCGGTGGCCGCGGCTTCCACGGGCGATACCTCCGCGGCCCTGGCCGCGTACGGCGCCACCGCGGGCATCCCCACGGTGGTCTTCCTGCCTCGGGGCAAGGTCAGCCAGGCCCAGCTTATCCAGCCCATCGCCAATGGCGCCATCGTTCTGGCCCTGGACACCGACTTCGACGGCTGTATGCGCATCGTCAAGGAGGTGACCAAAGACCAGAGCATCTATCTGGCCAATTCCATGAATTCCCTGCGCATCGAAGGTCAGAAAACCGTGGGCATCGAGGTGGTCCAGCAATTCGATTGGGAAACCCCCGACTGGTTCATCATCCCCGTGGGGAATCTGGGGAATATCAGCGCGTTGGGCAAAGGGCTTCTGCTCATGAAACAACTGGGGCTTATCGATAAATTGCCCCGTCTGGCCGCGGCCCAGGCCGCGCATGCCAATCCTTTTTACCTTTCCTGGAAACAAGGCTTTGGCCGGAAAATCACCGTCAAGGCCAAACCCACCCTGGCTTCTGCCATCCAGATCGGGGATCCCGTGAGCTACGAGAAAGCGGTCAAAATCTTGCAGCAATTCGATGGGGTGGTGGGCCAGGCCACCGAGGCCGAACTGGCCGAAGCCGCGGCCCAGGCCGATTTGAACGGCCTCTACACCTGCCCCCACACCGGCGTGGCCCTGGCCGTTCTGAAGAAACTCGTGGCCCAAGGCGTCATTCGCTCCCACGAGCGAGTGGTGGTCATTTCCACCGCGCATGGCCTCAAATTCACTCAGTTCAAGATGCGCTATCATATGCGTGAGCTGGAAGGGGTGGACTCCAGGTTGGCCAACCAGCCCATCCATCTCCCCGCGGACGTGGACGTGGTGAGGCGGACGCTGGATGAACGATTGGGATGAGCCATGCTGCGCGTCACCCTGTTTGGCGGCTTTGGTCTTGAACGGTCGGGCGAGACCCTCGCTCCGCCCGCGAGCCGCAAGGCGCGGCTGCTGCTGGCTTATTTGCTCCTCCATCCCCATACCGAACATGAGCGCACCTTCTTGGCTGGCCTGCTGTGGCCCGATCTGCCCGAGACCACCGCGCGGCGTCGCTTGAACCAGGCCCTGTGGCAGGTGAGGCAGGTCTTTGCCGGGGTAGAAAGCACCCGCCTTCGGGTCTGGCTTGCACCCGACGCCTCCTTTTGGGTGGATGTCCACATGTTTCAGGAGAAGGTACGGCAGGGCCACACGGAACGCGGAGAAGCCCAGATCCAGGCCTGGAAAGACGCGATGGCGCTCTATCGCGGGCCCTTGCTTCCGGGTGTTTACGAAGATTGGGTGTTGCTTTTGCGAGAGCGACTTCATGAGGAGTATCTCCGCACCCTGGATGCTCTTACGGATGCCCTCATGCGGAAAGGCCATTACGAAGAGGCGTTGACCACCGCCCGGCGGCTCGTTGCCGACGACCCTCTGAACGAAAGGGCCCACGAACAGGTCATCCGGCTCTACGCGCTGTTGGGACGGCGAGAGGATGCCCTGCGTCAATACGACTCGCTGCACCAGATCCTCGCGGATGCATTGCACACTCGCCCTGACCCTCGCATCGAACGCCTGGTAAAACAGGTAAGGCGACAAACCATGGGCGTTGCATACTGGGAGGCTCCCGCCCCCTTGTTCGACGAGGGGCGCTCCCTGCCATTGGTGGGGCGGGAGGAGGCGTGGAATAAGCTCCAGCGTCTTTTGGAACGTGTCCGGACAGGGGAAGGAAGCGTGTTGGCGGTGCGGGGCGAATCGGGGATCGGCAAAACCCGCTTGTTGGCCGAGCTGGCCCAACAGGCGGAATGGCTGGGGTTGCCCTTATGGGTGACCCATGCCCGCCAGGAGGAGCTCGGTGTCCCCTACGCACTGTGGCGCCGGGTTCTGCATCCCCACCTGACCCCCCTGCGTGTGGATCAACTGGCCCTGGAGATAGGGGAAGTATGGCTGGCCACGCTGGTCCTCCTGTGCCCCTCGATCAAAACCTGGCTGCCCCACCTTCCGCCACCACCTCGCCTGCCCGGAGAAGAAGCGCGACAGCGTTTGCAAGCGGCTCTGATGCACTTATTGCGAGCTTTCACCCGTCGCTCCCCCCTGATTTTTATCCTGGACGATGCCCAATGGGCCGACACGCCCAGCCTGGATGCTCTGCGCCGGGTGGCAGACGAAGCCAAAAACCTGCCCCTGTTTTTGATCATCAGCTTTCGGGATGATGATCCCGGGGACGAGCGGCGCATGAAAGCCTTTCTGGCCCAACTTCGTCACGCGCCCGAGCACATCCGACTCAGCCACCTCACGCCTCAAGCCGCGGGACAACTCATCCAGGCGGCCTTGGGCCTTTCCCGCCCCGCGCCCCGCTTCCAGCAGCGGCTCTATCAGGCTACCTCTGGCCATCCCCTCTTTATCCTCGAAACCCTGCGCGCCTTGCACGAAGAGGGCGCACTCTTCCGCAATGCGGATGGCGTCTGGAGCACCCCCTGGGACGAGACCACGGTGGACTACACCGAGCTTCCTCTTACTTCCCGGCTGAAAGAACTGTTCGAAAGGCGTCTGGCCCAGATCACCCCGCTGGCTCGAGAGGTGCTGCAGGTGGCCGCGCTGACTCAAAAACCGGTGGATGTGCCCTTTCTGCGTCGCGTCTTGGACGCACCGCCTCAGGCTTTGCTCTACGCCACCGAAGAACTCCTGCACTATCATTTTCTCATCGCAGAAGGACGCTCCCTGCGCTTGATGCACGACGCGTTGCGAGACACCATCGGCGAGATGCTGGACGAGGAAGCGATGCGATCGCTCCATCATCGCCTGGCCCAGGCGTTCATCGCCCAGGGTGGGGTCGCCCCTGGGGTGTTGGCCTATCATTTGCGCATGGCGGGCGCCTGGCGGGAGGCCATTCATTTCCACCTCCTGGCCGCGCAACAAGCCCAGGCCATGAACGCTTTCACCAGCGCGTTGGACCATCTGGACCAGGTGATGGCCCTGGCTAAAAAGGTGGATTGGCCCGATGAGGCCCGTTTCGAGGCATTGACCCAACGGGAGGCCGTGCTTGATGTGCTAAGCCTGCGAGACAGGCAGGCCGCGGACCTGGAGGCCATGCTCGACCTGGCCCAGGGTCATCCCTCTCGGGAAGCCATCACCCAATGGCGCCGTGCTCGATTCCTACTGACCGTAGGCCGTTTCGAGGAGGCGGAGCAGGCCGCACGGCGGGCGCTGACTCTGGCCCAATCGTTGCAAGATGACACCCTGGCCCTGCGGGCGTTGCCGGTCTTGAGCCAGAGCCTGCTTTTTTGTGGCAAACTTCAGGAGGCCATGGCGCTCCAGGAAGATTTATTGCGTCTGGCGCGCGCCGCCGATGATCCCAAAATGTTGGCACGGGCGTTCAAGGAACAAGGCGATGTGCTCATGAGCCTGGGGCGCCATGTCGAAGCCCGCCCTTATCTCGAACAGGCCCTGGCCCTCTATCGCCAACAGGGGGACCCTCGCGGCGAGGCAGACGCCCTCCACCTGCTGGCCGTGCTGGTTTCCGAACAGGGGGATTTGCCCCTGGCTCGGCATTATTATGAGGAAGAATTGCGTTTATGCAAGGCGATCGGCTTCCTTCATGGCGAAACTCGGGCGTTGGTGAACGTAGGCAATCTTGATTTGCTGGAAAGTCGCTATCACCAGGCCCTCATGCATTACGACGCGGCCGCGAACCTGGCCCGGCAGGTACAAAACCCGCAGGCCGAGATGATGATCCTTTTCAATCGATCCTCGGTGCTTTTGGAGATGTTTGGCGCGGATCCCCAGGCGCTGGAGGATATCGAAGCAGGCCTGGCCATCACGCAAGCCATCGGGGATACGGTTGGCGAGGGGCACGCACAATGCCTTTTTGGCGAGTATTACTTCTATCAAGGGGATTACGAACGAGCGGAAACCCATTTTCGCCAGGGTATTGCCATCCTGAAAGAAACCAAGCAGTTCTGGATGGTGCAACAGGATTTGCGGACCTGGGCACGAGTGTATCTGGCCCGGGGCGAACCGGACGCGGCGCTGGCTCTGTTGGATGAAGCCCAAAGGGTGGGACGCGAGATGGGTGTCGATCAGATCGATGTATTGGCCTGCGCGTTGCGGGCCCAGGCATATAGCCAACAAGGGGATGCGGACGCCGCCCGGACATGGGCCCAACGCGCGTTGGCCCATCTGGATTCCCATGTGGGGCGAGGCTATCTCGTGGCCTTCCTGTGCGCCCAGGTGTTGGAAGAGGTGGGAGAAAGTACCCAGGCAGAGATGGCCATGTCTCGGGCGTGGACCCTGTTACAAGAGGCCCTCGCGGGCTTGCCGCCCGACTTGCAGGCCAAAAGTTTGGAGGACATGCCCGACCATCGCCGCATCCTCCAGGCGCATCGGGCGAGCATGCAAAAGACGCGAGTGCGATTGGCCCGGGCCGACGCGCCCATAGGCCGCCCATTGCGGGAGGATGAGTGGGTGGAGGTGCTGTGGACGCTGCATAGCCCGGAGGATGAGCGGGTACGGGGCAAGGTGGCGCGGCGTCAGCATCGACTCAGGCGGCTGCTGCGCGAAGCCTCGGACCAGGGCGGTGCCCCTACGGTGGATGATCTGGCCGCGGCGTTGGGGGTGAGCCGGGCTACCATCAAACGAGACCTGGCTGCATTACGCCGGCGAGGAGAACCGGTCCACACCCGCGGGAGTAAAAGGAAGAGGGGATCTGTTCCGTAAATAGGATCAGGATTAGGATTGAGGATTGTCAGGCCGAGGTTAGGCGCGAGCAGGAGTAATCAGTGATCAGTCATCAGTAATCAGTGTTCAGTCTTCAGTGTTCAGTAGCGCCGAGGCTAGAAACAACGCCCCTGCGGGAGTAGCCGGAATTATCCGGCGCCGTTTTATAGCCCGGCGACTTCATGATACTGTTGGCAAACCCCATGCAGGCTGCTGGGCGCCTTGGCCCCGCCGACTCGAAGTCGGGGCTGGGGGCCTTTGGCCGCCTGTCTGCCTGCGCAGACAGGCCCAATCGGGCGAAAAACATGTCCCCGCAGGGGGACATGCGGCGGAACGTCCTCAGACCTGAATTTATTCGGCGTACTCGCGCAGTAAACCAACAGGTTCACTTCATCGCCGGGCGGGCGAGGTGGACGCCACTTCGCTCGGCTAAACCACGCCAAATGTCTGAGACGCACACCGTGACCACTTGCCACGTGCCACCTGCAAACCTGCAGACTGCGTCCTATTTTCATCGTTATGCGGTGAGCTATTGCTCATGGTGACTGTTCCCAAAATAGCGTGATCAGAATGAGTGAGCCCTAGGCCAAAACCTTGGGCTCATTTTTTTGAGATAGAAAAGAGATAGCCAGGGGATAAACTTTACAAAAAACCGCTTTTTTGCAGGTTTGCGGGTATGCAAATAGCAAGAAGGTGGTTACTCCAAATCCGTGAACGCTCTCATGGAAAAGACGGCTTTCCTATGACTATCCCCCCTCACCGTCGCGACGCCTTTCTGGTTCGCATCTGGCGCGAATCCTCCCCTTTTCAATCGGGAACCGCTAAGGGCTGGCGTGCCTACGTCCAGCATGTGCAAAGCGGCGAAAGTCGATATGTCAACGATCTTGCGTCCCTCATCGCGTTTTTCGAAAAATGGACGGGGGCCTTGCGCGAGGATGATTCCCGTCCCCCACATTCCATCTGAAAAAGGAGAAAGACCCCATGCGACGTTATTCCCTTCTCATCCTCTTTCTGGCTCTCGCCTTCCTGCTTGCAGCCTGCGGCGGATCGCACGGGTCCGAGACACCTGTGGAGACCCCGAAAGAGGGTGCATCTGCTGAAAAGCTGGAGATTCTCGAAGCGACTTTCGCCCACGGCCTGGATGAAAACATGGGACCCGTGGACCCCGACAATACATTCCAGCCCGAGGAAACCATCTATCTCGCCATCAAGCTCAAGGATAAACCCCGAGAGGGGGTCGTATCGGCCCGGTTCATGTATGGAGATCAGGAGATAGCGGAGACCGCGGTGGATATCGGGGAGGCATTGAAAAAGCAAGGGGTGATTCTGGTCATCGGTGGCAATACCCAGGTGGGATTCACGCTCAGCCACGAAAAGCCCTTCCCTCCGGGCGATGAGTATAAAGCCAAGGTCTATCTCAATGGCAAGCCCGCAGGGGAATATCCTTTCGTCATTGCCAGCAAGGGTGCTGAATCGCCCACGCCTTCGGAGGAGGAGAAAAACGAGCAAGCACAGACCCAGCCTGAACCCACCCAGGCTCCCGCGACAAGCCAGCCTACCCAGGCCGCGGAACACACGGTGGTCATCCACGCGCTGTGGTATGCCACCGATCCTTCGGGCAAGGCCATAGGCGGCGTCAGTCCCGTGCGGGTGAGTGTGCGGCCCAGCCAGGGCAAGCAACTGCGTGTGGGCTTTTTTGAGGAGGAAGTAGGAGGCTCTGGCCCCATGTGGCGTTCGGCAGGCTGGACCGCGGTGGTCATGGCCAGTCAGTTACTGGGGGTGGACCCACGGGATTATGAATTCTCCTTCTCGGTGGGGGGCAAAATTGATGGCCCCAGCGCGGGCGGCTACATGACCGTGGCCGTGCTGGCCGCGCTGCAAGGGGATGACGTGGCCGAGGATATCTTCATGACGGGGACCATCAATCCGGATGGGACCATTGGCCCGGTGGGAGGCATCCCCCAGAAGATCGAGGGTGCGGCCGCGAATGGGGCCAGGATGGTGTTGGTCCCGGCAGGTTTACGCTATGATATGGACGCGAATACGAAGAAGTTGGTGGACGTGGTGGAAGTAGGCGACCGGCTGGGTGTGAAGGTGCGCGAGGTAAGCACGGTGTATGAGGCGTATGAGTTCATCACCGGCCAGTCCCTGCCCCGGCCCGCGGTGAGTACGGCCGTTCCCCAACTGCCTCCTCGTGCGTTCGACCGCACCCGGGCCAAGGCCCAGGAGTGGTTGGCCCGCTATCAGGACGCCCGCGGTCGCGTCAACAGCCTGGTGCCCGAGATCGTGAATTACCTGGAAGGGGAGTTGAAAACCACCGACGCCACCGCACAAAAAGCGGACAGGGCTTTGCAACAAGGGATGGCCGCGGTGGCCTATGCCAGGGCCGTCGATGCCGCGGCCCAGGCCCAGGTCTGGCTGCTCGCGGGGGAGATGCTCCAGCGCTACCTGGCCACCGGCGACATCAACAGCATGGTGGAGTATTTGGGGGCCACCCAGTCCGCGCTGACAGAAAAGGATGCGGTGCTGGAACTGCTGCGCACGGAGCAGCCCCGCTCCCCCAGCGACTATGTGGCGCTGTTCGACGCCTACACCAGCCTGGGCAAGGCCGAGGGCCTGGTGGTGCTGGCCCAAAGCGCGATCCAGGATCTGGTGAACAACGCGGATGAGATGAACGAAAAGGAGTTTATGGCCAAGCTCATGGAAGTCTCAGCTTACTATGTGCTGGCCCGAGACTTCGTCCAGTTGGCTCGCGACAGCGTGGACATCGGCTTTGGATATGGTCAGGAGATGGAGATCCCCGAAGAGCGGGTAGAGGCCATGTCGGAACTGCTCCGTCACGCCTCGGACGCCAATCTCGATTATTTCGAGAGCGTCATCATCAACCATCTGGCCGAAACCTGGGGCGTTCATCCCAAAGTGGCCAAGAACATGTTTATGAACTTCGACTGGACCTATCTCTTCGCGGTAGCTTCCGATGTGGGTGTCAAAACCCTCAGCGCAAGCCTGGAGGACCCCGAGGATGAGGTGCAACTGGAGCTGGGCAACAGCATCAGCAACTATGCCCTCACCTCTGCGCTGGTGGCCAAACATTACGCGCTGGGCGCCCGGTTGGATGAAGATGGAAACATCACCAGCATCACCCGGGAACGGGCCTTGGCCGATATGCTGGACCTGGCCGACCGCCGGGCCCGGGAGCTCATCGCCCTGAATGGAGACGATGCGTCGGTTATGGCCATCCTTTACTATGAAAACGCCCGCATGAAACGACAGGGCGATCCCGAAGACCAGCTCACGGCTCTGAAAGACTATTGGACCGCGGCCGCGTTGGCCACGGTACAGGCTTATTTGTCCGGTACTTTGGGGCGGTAGGAGCCATCTTCAAGGCGGTTCCAACCAGGCGGTTTCTCACCCAGGAGGGGCATGCGTTCCACTTCCCCGTAGTCCCCATGAACCATGCCCCTATTTTCAAAGCAGTCCGACGGCGGGCCACCCCGCGCCGATACCGACGAAAATGCCTCGCGGCCAGGGCGGCGTGACTCGTATTCCGTATTGCGTATTGCGTAACGACTGGACGGAATACGGAATACGCAATACGAACCTTTGCCGACCCGCCCAACGTCGGCCTGGCGATCCGCAATCCTAATCCTGATCCGAATCCTATTTACAAAGCATGCGGGCCATCTGTGGTACAATGTCCTGAAGTAGTCAGATTCGTAACTGCATTGAAGCGACTTTTGGCACCCCATGCCCGCCCTACCCCCGCCCCTGATCGTCACCAACCCCCACCAACTCAAGCTGCTGGCGGCAGAGCTAGCGGCCGCGGGGCGTTTGGCTTTGGATACCGAATCCAACAGCCTTTATGTGTATCATCATCAGGTTTGCCTGATCCAACTTTCCACCGATGACCATGATGTGATCATCGACCCCCTGGCTTTCGATGATCTCTCCCCTCTGGGGGAGGTCCTCGCTCGAGAGGATATCGAAGTCACCATCCACGCCGCGGAAAACGATATCCTGCTCTTGCATCGCGATTTCGGCTGGACCTTTGGGCGGGTTTTCGATACCCTCTGGGCCGCGCGCATCCTGGGGTGGCCGCGGCCGGGCCTGGCGTCCATCCTCAAGGAGCATTTCGGGGTTGTCTTGAATAAACGCATGCAGCGGACCGACTGGGGCAAACGGCCCCTTTCCCCGGCCCAATTGGATTACGCCCGGCTGGACACCCATTATCTTCTCCCCTTGCGGGATCATCTGGAACAGGCCCTGCGGGACGCGGGACGGTGGGAAGAAGCCCAGGAGGTTTTTTCTGAATTGCGCGGCATCCGCTGGGAAGAAAAACCCGAACCCACCATGTGGCGCCTTTCGGGCGTGCATCACCTGGAGCCTGAACAGCAAGCGGTGTTGCACGCTCTTTTTCAATGGCGGGAACAGAGGGCCCGGCAACGTAACCTGCCCCCTTATCGGGTTCTTTCCAATCAAACCCTTATGGCCCTGGCCCAGGAGCTCCCCCAAACCGAAGCCGAGCTCCGGGCTATCCCCGGCATGCCCCGGCACCTGCCCGATTATCTGGCCCGCAAGCTGCTGCGTGTCATTCAGAAGGGGCGGCGGGCCCGGCCTCCGGTGCCCCCTCGTGCCTCCTCCGGCTCTCGGCCCGATGCCGCCACCCAGGCCCGCTACGAAGCCCTGCGACATTGGCGCACCCAAAAAGCTGCGGAACGAGGCGTGGAACCGGATGTGATCCTCACCAACAGCAAACTTATGGCCATTGCCCGCGCCAACCCGGCCAGCCTGGAAGCCCTGGCCCAATTAGAGCTCTTGGGCCCCTGGCGTCTACAAACCTACGGCCCGGAGATCCTGCGCGTGTTATCCCATTGACTCCTGTGCCCAGGCCCCACGGCCTTCATGCCTTCGTGGTTTTCGACCCTGCTACGTTCGTACTCACTGGATGGAGGTTTCTCTGATAGCCCATGGTTCCCAAAGTCTTTGTCACCCGTCGTTTACCTGAACCGGCCATGGAACGCCTGCGTGCCGCGGATGTGGCGCTCGATATCTGGCCCGAGGCAGGGCCGCCCCCCTACGAGGTGCTTTTGCAGCGCGCGGCCGGGGTCCATGGCCTGCTCACCCTGCTCACCGACCGGGTGGATGCCCCCCTGTTGGACGCCATCGGCCCGCAATTGCGGGTCATCAGCCAGATGGCCGTGGGCGTGGATAACATCGATCTGGACGCGTGCACGGCCCGAGGCATCCCTGTGGGGCACACACCGGGCGTGCTTTCGGACGCGGTGGCGGATCTCACCATAGGTTTGATGATCGCGACCGCGCGGCGTTTTTTCGAAGCCGCGGCCGATATGCGTGCGGGCCGCTGGGGCGCGTGGTCTCCCATGGGATGGGTGGGCCCCGATCTCTATGGGAGCACGGTAGGCATTGTGGGCCTGGGGCGCATTGGCATGGCCGTGGCACGGCGTTTGCAAGGCTTTGGCGTGACCTTGCTCTATCATAACCGCCATCGCCGCCCGGAGGCCGAAGCCACCCTGGCCGCGCGCTATGTTTCCCTGCCGGAGCTGCTGGAAACCAGCGATTTCGTGTCTTTGCATTGCCCTTACACCCCCGAAACCCATCATCTCATCGATGCCCAGGCTCTGGCCCGCATGAAACCCACGGCCATCCTCATCAACACTGCCCGCGGGGGTGTGGTGGACCAGGACGCGCTGGTGGACGCGTTGCGCACCGGGCAGATCCGAGCCGCGGGCCTGGATGTCTTCACCCCCGAGCCTCTGCCCCCGGACCACCCTTTGTTGCAGCTCCCCAATGTGACCGCATTGCCCCACATTGGCAGCGCCAGCATCGCCACCCGTATACGCATGGCCCAAATGGCTGTGGATAACCTTCTGGCCGGGCTGGAGGGCCGACCCTTGCCCCACTGCGCCAACCCGCACGTGGGTGCGTCCTAAATGAGTTGGCGCCAGCCTCCTATCCGAGTGAACTCGGACTCTTTAGGCGCTTCGCGCCGACGGTCGACCTCCGTCGACCGGACGACTGGACGGCGAAGGCCGTCCATTGGCCGTAGGCCTTAAGTGTCCGACTTCAGTCGGTGAGTACAGCCTCAACCGAAATAGGACGCCCCCCCCCCGCACGTCTACGAACGCCCATCCTTACAGGATTGACGCCCGGGCCGAGAATTGATAGACTAAAGCATGACTGCTGTAACCATCACCCGCACCACCCACGAAACCGATATTCAACTGACTTTGGATTTGCATGGATCGGGTCGGAGTCAGATCGAGACGGGCATTGGTTTTTTCGATCACATGCTCCATCTTTTTGCTCATCATGGCCTGTTCGACCTGACCGTGCAGGCCCGGGGGGACCTGCATGTGGATGAGCATCATACGGTGGAGGATGTGGGGATATGTTTGGGCAGGGCGATCCATCAGGCCTTGGGAGACCGGGCGGGGATCGTGCGGATGGCCCATGCCTATGTGCCCATGGATGAGGCGCTGGCCCTGGTGGTGGTGGACCTCAGCGGCCGACCCTATGCGGTGGTCCAGGCCCAATGGCATACCCCTCGCATCGGCGGGCTGGGCACGGACTTGATTCATCATTTCTTCGAGAGTGTGGCCATCCATGCCCGCATGAATCTCCATATGCAAGTTCTCTACGGCCGCAACGACCATCACCAGTGCGAAGCCCTGTTCAAGGCCTTTGGCCGGGCCCTGGATGCCGCGGTCCAGCGCGATCCCCGGCGTTCCGGCGCGCCCTCCACCAAAGGCTCCCTGACCGTGTGAGACAGTAGTTATCAGTGATCAGTGATCAGTAATCAGTGAGCATCTGCGTCGCGTCTGCGCAAATCTGCGTTCCCGTTTTCATCGTTACGTGGTGAGCTATCGCTCATGGCGACTGTCCCGAAAATAAACCGCAAAGGCACGAAGAAGAAAAAAGATTGTAACTATACAGCTCCTTCTGCAACACGTTTTTACCACGAAGGCACAAAGCCACAAAGACACGAAGAAAATTTTTTATTTTTCCCTTTGTGCCTTAGTGTCCTTAGTGTCCTTAGTGGTTTTTGCCTTGCTATGAGAGGGTACGTGTATAGTTACAAAAGATTAAAGACTAAAGACTCATGGTGACTGATCCGCCCAACCTTGGCCCTGACCATCCTCAATCCTAATCCTAATCCTGATCCCAATCCTATGCCCAAAAGCAGGGAACGCCCATGATCACCATCCTGGATTATAAGATCGGCAATGTGCGCAGTGTGGAAAAGGCCGTGGCCCGGGCCATTGCCCTTTCCGGGCTGGACCAGAGGGTGGCTCTTTCCGCAGACCCTGAGGTGATTCTCAGCTCCGAGGGGGTGATCCTGCCGGGGGTAGGGGCTTTTGGCGCGTGCATCACCAATCTTTCCACCGCGGGACTGATTCCCATAGTCCATCGGGTGGTGGAAGCGTCCATCCCCCTTTTGGGGATCTGCGTGGGGATGCAGATGCTTTTTGAGGAAAGTGAGGAGATGGGCACATGGCAGGGATTGGGGCTTTTGCCGGGCCGGGTGCGCAAATTCCCCGATGGCTTGCGGGTTCCCCAAATCGGCTGGAACCAGCTCCACATCCAACGGCCCGATCCCTTACTGGCCGGGATCCCCGATGGTTCCTACGCATATTTTGTGCATTCCTACTACTGCGATCCATCCGAACCGAACGATATCCTGACCACCACCGACTATGGATTCCCCTACGCGTCCATGGTACGCCGGGGGCTGGTGTGGGGGGTGCAATTTCATCCCGAAAAAAGCCAGCAGGTGGGGATTGGGATTTTGAAGAATTTTGTGACGATCACCACGAGCAATGGCTTATCCCATAACAATGTTCTATAAAATTAGGACCCTGTACTTTCGTATCGATTCACCCCAATTCGCCACACAAAAGAAGCGATGCCAAAAAAGAGAACGGCTATGACGGGGATCAGATAAACAAATACCCGATAATCATCGCGATCGAGAAAATACGTGGATGGGAAAAAGCTCGTAAAAGCAAAGGGGATAACCCATGTCAACAATATACGCAACGGTGACGCGTAAATATCCAGTGGATAAACGGTGAAATCTCGAAATCGCTGTCCCAAATAAAGGAAATTGGTGCCAGAGGCTACAAACCAAAAAGATGTACAGGCTGTTATGGTATTGATGGATATGTAAATAAGTGTGCCCCATGCCACCATAAATCCGAGAATCAGCAAATTGCACATATCCCATCGTATATCAAGCTGTCTTGAAGCTAATAGAATGATGACTGTACCGGTAGCAATGTTCCCCAATCCATGCAGCATGGGTTGATCAGCCAGAATAAAAAATAAAGAGCTCCCAGGACGCACCAATAACCGATCAAAATCTCCCATACGAATATATCGATTAAGACTCCATACTCCATTGAAAAACAACTCAAAAAAACCGTATGGGAGAGCAGCGATGCCATAAATAAGCATAATTTCAGGAAGAGACCATCCATTTAGATGGCCGATTTTCTGAAATAGCACCCATACAAGAGCAATGCCCGTTACCTGTCCTAATATAGTGGCCACGTTTCCAATGATAAAACTGGACTTATACTCGATTTGCGCCTGAATTCCCTGTATCCACATCATCCAGTAAAGTCGTATGTATCTGGCCATTCCCTTATCCTCCATGGATTGTGATTTTTCGCGATGCCCAGGCCCACATGAAATATCCAGCAAGCCATAGAATGATGACCCAAAACAACTGCTCCAATAATACGTTTGCGATCTGATAGGCTTCAATCTGCCCAAGGTAGATCGAAATCGGGGAGCTGACCATTGCATGAAAGGGGAGCATGAACGCAATCTTATGCAACCAGGGAGGGAAAAAGGTAAGAGGAATGAGACCCCCAGACAAAAAATTGGATATGAATCGCTTGGCGTTAATAAAGCCAAAGATGCTTGTTGTAGAAAACGATAACAATCCTACTGCATAACTCAGAGAAAAATTGATAAGAACACTAAATGTCAAGCTAATTGCAAATAATGTGCCGTACATGAATGATGCAGGGCCTTTTATGTGAAAAATGCCAAATCCGACTGCAATCACAATGATACCGACGAGAATGCCCTCAAAAATGACGCTACCTAATGACTCAAAGAAGCGGGCGAGTTGGTAGTTTAAGGGCCTGATCAGATCGATTATCACGCTTCCGTCGCGAATGTTTTCAGAGATTTTCCTCTCCGTGTTGAACGTATATAGATTGCGCACGGCATAACTGATGAATATATATGTGACCATTTCTGAGAGGGTATACCCACCTAAGCTTTTTTGACCGGCATAAACCACCTTCCAGATATAATACAAAGCTAGTACTTGAATAAGCCCCGTTACCATCGTTGTGAAGAACCGAACGCGATAGGTCATAGCGACTTGTAAGGATTGCTCAGTGAGAATCAGATATTTTTTTAATCGTTTCATCTTATTCGTGCCACCCTTCTTGATATATCTGTTTGACGATTGATTCAATGCTGACGTCTTCTATGCTTATATCCACAATGTTGTACTGTTCGATGAGAGTTTGAATGACTTCAGCGAGAGATGCTGCTTCTTTGTTTAGGTGCAATTTGATGCGGTGTTCGCCAAATTCTTGCACG
Organism: Anaerolineae bacterium; assembly: GCA_027002405.1. Classification (GTDB taxonomy): domain Bacteria; phylum Chloroflexota; class Anaerolineae; order J102; family J102; genus M2005. The sequence goes on from JALWZT010000058.1 coordinate 21,292, forward strand.
GTTACACCGGCAGGAAGCTGCACAACCTCATCTCCCTGCCGCAAATTGTCTTTGACTTCAATATGCAAAACTTTGTGCGTACCAAAACGAGCTTTGATAGCATCGATGCTGCCATCATACACAATTTTTCCCGAATCAATTATGATGGCCCGCTGACAGATGCTATCGATGTCGTTCAAATCGTGGGTTGTCAAAATGACGGTGGTATTTCGCTCGGCGTTCATTGTTTTGATGAACGAGCGAATGTTTTCTTTAACAAGAATATCCAGGCCAATCGTGGGTTCATCCAGGTAGATGATTTTTGGATTGTGTAAAAAGGCGATAGCCAAATCGCACTTCATACGTTGACCCAGACTTAGCTTGCGAACAGGCTTGGCAAGTAGGCTGCCGATGTCTAGAACATCGCAAAATATCTCCATATTTTGCTTGTAAATATCCGGCGGTATCTGGTATATCTCCTTCATGAGTCGGAATGATTCAATCACAGGAATATCCCACTTCATCTGCGTACGTTGTCCAAAAACAACACCAATGTTTTGTCCGTTTTTTGTCCGATCTCGATAAGGCACAATGCCATTAACTTTTACTTCCCCTTGAGTAGGAACCAAAACCCCGGTTAGCATTTTTATGGTTGTTGACTTGCCGGCTCCGTTTTTTCCGATATACCCAACCAATTCGCCCGGATAAATATCAAAGCTGACGCGGTCTACTGCACGTACCGTGTCGTATTTACGGGAAAACAGATACTTAACAGCCCCGATGAAGCCCTCAGTACGGCGGGCTATCTTGTACTCCTTCGTGAGATTACGGACGGAAATGATCGGAGGAGGGGATGAACTCATGGAAAGATATCTCCTAAACTCGAACCATTCTGGAACCAGAAGTTCTTCAAAATCTGGGTCCAATTCGAATTCGGGCCATAGTCGTTTCAATTCTCATCATACTCCTGTACCCAGCTCTGTATTGTCTCTTCCTGACGCCCAAGCTCCTTCCTTCTCCCATCGAGCGGCACTCGTTTGGCCCGTGCCGATGATACAAAACACAAAACAACGTTTTCGAAGGCGATGATGATCACGAAACCTTACCCGAGGACAAATGAGTGTCAAGATGTGAATCTATTCTACCATATTCTTTTTCTCACCTTCAACCTGAAACGGCACCCCGCTGGACATGGGGTTTGACAGGATGAGGAAAATGTAGTAAACAGAGGATATGGTCGGCACACGAACGATTTCCAAACTTCTTGAAAAGCGTCTATCCCTGTGGCAAATGGGGTGGATCACGGCCGGAGTGAGCATCGTATGGGCAGGGCTCTGGGTGCTTGTGTGGGTATTGGCTCATCTCATGGATTTTTTGGAAGCCAACCGGATAACTCGGGAAATCCCAATTGCGCAGCCGTTTGTTTTTGCCGGTTTTGCGGGGTGCTTTGCAGCCGTGCTCGTCTTACCCGGGCTTCTTCTGTGGCTTTCACAACACTGGCTGCCACCCAACGCGTCTCGTTGGCGACGCCTGGGAGTGGGTATGATCGCATTCTGGGGGCCCATAGGAGGTGGGCTGGGCTTATTATGGCTCGGCCATCGGTATTGGCCCTGGATGGGGGAGGATGTGATGCGGCTTTTGGACATGAGGACGTTTTCCTGGTTCTTGGTCTCGGCAGCGATGATGAGTCTTGCCATACGGACCCTGGGCAAAAGGCTGGAAGGCAGTCACGAGCGATAGCTCACCACGCCCGCCCGGCGATGAAGTGACACTGTTGGCAAACCTCAAGCGGGCCGCTGGGTAATCTGGCAGGGGCGATGATCCGGCCGTTCGGCCCCCACCCCTGCCCCTCCCCCGCTTGCGGGGGAGGGGTGATCGCCCGGAACGGAGGGGCTGCGTAAGCTCCATCCCCTCTTGGAAAAACGGCCGGGAGGGAGTATCCTCAGCGGACTAATAGTAAACCAACAGTATCGTTCAGCCTCGGGCACTAAGGAACGGCGCCAGATAATTCCGGCTAAGCCCTGCAGGGGCGCTGTTTTTTAGCCGGGGGAATTATCCCCTGGCGCTGGCGGCTGGCCCTCGCATCGCCACCCCCGGCCAACGCCCGCGCCAGACCTTGAAGGGTCTCCCAGACCTTCAAGGTCTTTGACACCCAGGATCGCCGCATCGGAGGTTGGAATTGGCCGCGGATAACACGGATGAAGCAGATTTCCGCGGATTTTTCAAACAGATGCCATGCTTTTTCCCAAAAATCCGTGTCGATCTGTCGCATCAGCATCATCCGTGGCGAATTGAAACGCCAGGCACCCACAAAATCACGCCAAATTGGCAATAAGTTCATAACAGTCACCATGAACCACGGCTCGCCGATACCGAGGAAAAGGGAACGCAGATTTGCGCCGATGCTTCGCAGATTCCCACTGATTACTGATCACTGATCACTGATTACTCTATTTTCGGACCAATCGCGCGCAAACCCCTTCCGCGTCGCGCAGCACAGCCCATGCATTGACCCGAACCGCGCCCGGCCCCTGCCACACCAGGTCCGGTTCTCCAAAAGCCCACCCGCCCGGCTCCTCAATAAAAACCTGGATCTCCCCATCCGGCCCGAAAAGGGCCAGGTCTGCTTCCTCGCGGTCTTGCATGCTTTCGGGATACCAGCATTCCACCGCCAACCCCCGTTCTCGCACCGCGGTGTAGAGCTTCTGTCGGGCCTCGCCCCGAAGCCACAAATCAGCCACATCCCGGGCATGGAAAAGCCGCTCCAATGTGGTGATGAGAAAGGTCAGCCGGGGATGTTTGGTATTGGGGATGGGCCGTTCCAGAGCCTGCATGTCCCCCAATTCCAATTTGAAATACAGGTCCTGAGCTCGCGGATGGTCCGGCTCCTGGGGAATGAGCTCATGCCGGGGCAGGATGTGATAACGCAGGATAGGGGCATAGTAGCGGATGTGCCTCCCCTCCGCGCCAAAGCGCGCGGTCTGGTAAAGGGCCAGGTATTCGGCCGCGATCTGACGCGGGGCCCGCTTGAGAGGGATGCGATACCAATGCTCCTCCCTGGCCCGACGCAGGTCTTGGGCATTGTTCACCACCGCCACCAGCACCGGGGTCCAGGCATCCGGCGTGCCGGACAAGCGATAGCTTGGGCGTTGGGGCTGTAACTGGGTCATCTTTAGTAAACCTTAACCTGCCCCGTGGCCCGAAAGGCCTCCAGGGCTTCCAATGCCAGCGCCACTTCGGGATGAAGATGGCGGGGCAATGCCCCCTGGGGGAAGAAAGCCACCTCCCACGGCGGGGACGCAGGATGCGCCGTGCCCTGCCAATGTGCGCTCCAAAACAGCGTGGCATACATCTGGAAAAAGTCGCCATACATGGCATCCGGTCGGAATCGACTTTCATCCACCCGGGCGATGGGCCGGGGGTCCAGCAGGGTCAGCCCCGTCAAGGCCCGGACCGCCCGCACCACAGCCGCATACGCGGACTCATCCATCTCCACAAAGCCGCCGGGCAGCCGCCATAATCCCTCCTGGGGGTGTCGGATAAGCAACACCTGGCCTTGCGCGTCCAGGATCAACGCCTTGGCCTTGGGGAGAACCTTGCGTCGCCGCAACGTGCGGGCCTGTAACCGGGCAAGAAAGGTACGGAAAGCCATGAGCCAGCTCATTCCATGGGGGCTGCCGCAGCTACGGGCTCGGATACATCCTCCAGCACCCGAAAGGTCTGAATCCACCGGTCCAACGCGGCCAGGGCCCGCGCCGCGTAGCCGCGATAACGTTCGCGTTTGCGCCGCACCCGAGGCTGGAGTGGGGGCAGCAACCCGAAATTCGCCTTCATCGGTTGGAATGCTTCGGGCTCCGCGTGGGTGACATACCAAAAAAGCGCGCCCATCATGGTCTCGCGCGGCATGACCAGGGGCTCCTGGCCCTTGACCCATCGGGCCAGATTGATCCCGGCCAGCATGCCTCCTGCGGTGGACCCCACATATCCTTCGGTGCCGATGATTTGTCCGGCAAAGAAGAGATCATCCCGATCATGCCATTGCAGGGTGGGGCGCAACAGCATCGGCGCGTTGATGAACGTATTGCGGTGCATCTGGCCCAGGCGCACGAATTCCGCTTCTTCCAACCCCGGGATCATGCGGAAAATGCGTTTTTGTTCGGGCCAACGGATGTTGGTCTGGAACCCCACCAGATTATACAACGTGCCGGCCAGATTATCCTGACGCAACTGGACCACGGCAAAGGGGCGCTGCCCGGTGCGGGGGTCCCTCAGGCCCACCGGCCGCATAGGGCCAAAGGCCAGGGCCTCGTCCCCCCGCATGGCCAGGACCTCCACCGGCAGGCAGGCTTCGAAAAAGCGCTCGTCCTCTCGCTCAAAGTCTCGCAGGGGGATGCGTTCAGCTTCTCGCAGGGCCTGCACAAAGGCCCGATATTCGGCCTCGTTCAATGGGCAATTGATGTAATCTCCCTGACTGCCTTCGCTGTCTCGATCATAGCGGGACTGGCGCCAGCAAGGGGGCATTTTAATGGATTCCAGGGTGACAATCGGTGCCAGCGCGTCGTAAAAATAGAGGTTATCCTGGCCCGCGAGCTCACGGATGCGTTCCGCCAGGGCATGGGAGGTGAGGGGGCCTGTCGCGATCAAAGTTGGGCCAGCAGGGATCTCAGTGACCTCTTCTCGATGAATGAGAATGTTGGGGTGGGAGCTCAGGGCCTGGGTGACGTAACGGCTGAACGCTTCTCGGCCCACGGCCAGCGCGCCCCCGGCGGGCAGGGCACTGGCCTCGGCCGCGGCCAGGATCAGGGACCCCAGGCGCCGCAGCTCTTCCTTGAGCAGCCCCATGGCCCGGTCCACCGCCCGCGCGCCCAGGGAGTTGGAACACACCAGCTCCGCGAATTGGTCCGTATGATGCGCCTCGGTGAATTTTTTGGGGCGCATCTCGTAAAGATGAACGAGCACGCCTCGTCGCGCGAGCTGCCAGGCCGCTTCCGACCCGGCCAACCCCGCGCCCACGACGATCACTTCAGGTTGCGATATCGACATAGGAGCATTGTAATCCAAATGAGGATGGCAGACAAGATCAGGTGGCACGTGGCAGGTTGGAGGGAACGCAGACTTGCGCAGATGCGACACAGATAGCCGCAGATGTTCGTCATGCTGAGCGACCGGAGGGAGCGAAGCCTGCCCTGAGGAACCGAAGGGCATCTAGCGAGCGAAATTGACGTCCGCCACGCCCGCCCGGCAATGAAGTGAACCTATTGGCTTACTGCGGTACGCCGAGAGTGCCCCCTCCCGACCGCTTCTGCAGGAGGGGATGAGTCTTACGTAGCCCCTCCGATCCGGGTGATCACCCCTCCCCCGCAAGCGGGGGAGGGGCAGGGGTGGGGGCCGAACGGCCGGATCA
>JALWZT010000059.1 GCA_027002405.1 Anaerolineae bacterium
GGGCGGGGAGGCGCGGGGGTGTAGGATTGGGGGAGCATGGTAATTGTCAATGGATAATTGTCAATGGCTAATTGTCAATGAAAATAGTCAAGGGGTAATTGTCAATGGCTAATTGTCAATTGCTAATGGTCAATGGGGATAGTCAATGGCCAGAGGGATGGGGGCGAAAGCGTTTGATGCGCTGGTCGATTTCCTGGACGATTTCTTGCAGGGACGCGAGATCGGAGGCGCTGATGAAGGGCGCGAGTTCGTTCAAGATAGCTTCCATGTCGGGATGGTGCTGGTACATGAGCGCGGCGATATCGTTTTCGTAGATGTTCACCCGCAAAAAATCCCCTTGGCGATAGAGGGAGGGTAAGGCGTAAAGTTTCAGCAGGAGCAGGCCCCTCACGGTGGCAATGGTGATGTCGTGTTCCTGAAAATGGAGGGTGGTGACATGCTCCTGCTGCACTTTGCGGAAGAGTGGATTTGTGGTGAGCAAGATATCGATTTGCAGCCCTTGAAAATGGCCTCGGGCGAAGAACTGATCTCGATAGGTCACCTGGATTTCGGTGAGGTTCTCGAGATCATCCACCGTCATGATCAGATCGATATCCTGGGTGTTTCGGCCTTCCACGTAGTTCAGAAGGGCGACGCCGCCAACCAGGACGTAAGATACATGGCGTTGTTCTAACAGATGGAAAAGGCTATAAACGGCCTGGAGCAAAGAGTCGGAAGCCATAGCGGCGTCTTCCCAGGTACGCGGGTTGAAGGAGGTCGCGTTTTGGATGATGTGGCCGATATCTAGCAGGTTCGTGAGCATGGCGTGGTTATCGTGGTGGCGAGCCCTGAGGGGTCACCAATATCCAGTATCCAATCCCTGGCTTCACTGCAAAAAGGTTTTTCAACACGGAGACACGGAGGACACAGAGAAAAAATATGGGGGTTCACGGAGAAAATCCTCTCCAACCCTTATCTTTTTCCTTCTCCGTGCTCTCTGTGTCTCCGTGGTTAAGGTTTTTTCAGGACATCCAATCCCTAGAAATCGATCTCGCGGCCGTCGTAGGCGTAGAGGAAGAGTTTTTCCAGGTCTTCCCGTTCGGGGATGCGCACCGCGCTGATGAAGGTGCCGTCGCCTTCCGCGAATTCCACCAGGTCTTCCAGCGCGGCTTCATAGGCTTCGCGGCTGACGCCTGTCTCGGCCACGGTCAGGGGCTGGCCTAACCGCCGGTGCAGGTCCCGGATGGCCGCGATAACGGCTTTGGCCGCGGTGAGCTCGTCCGCGTCGCCCTCGGGCAGGCGCAACGCGTGGGCGATGTCGCGGAAGCGGGTGAGTTCGGGCGCTTTGGCGATGTATGCCAGGGTGTAGGGCAGGAAGATGCTGACGCTGCGGCCATGGGGGATGTGGAAACGCCCGCCGAACGCGTGGCCCATGGCATGGGCCAGGGAGGCCCAGGAGTTGATGAAGCCCAGGCCACCCAGGGTGGCCGCGTTGGCCATGTGTTCCCGGGCTTCCATGTCGTGGGGGTTTTCGTAGGCGCGAGGGAGATAGGTGAAGACGAGCTGGATGGCTTTGAGGCAGATGCCGTCGGTGAAGTCGTTGTGGAAGGTGGAGAGGTAGCCTTCCACCGCGTGGGTGAGCGCGTCCAGGCCCGTGTCCGCGGTGAGTCGCGGGGGCAGGTCTTTGCTCATCTCCGGGTCCACGATGGCGATGGTGGGCATGGTTTCGCGAGAGCCCAGGGCCAGTTTGCGGCCGTCGCTTTTATCGGTGAGCACCGTGGCCCAGGTGGCTTCGGAGCCGGTGCCCGCGGTGGTGGGGATGGCGATGAGTTTGGCCTTTTGCCCGATGTTCAGCTCGATCATGGGGCTGATCTCGTCGGGCTGGAGGTCGGGCCGTTCGTAGAGCACCCACATGGCCTTGGCCGCGTCGATGCTGGAGCCGCCGCCCAGGCCCACGATGACGTCGGGCTGGAACTCGCGCATCTGCTCCGCGCCCTTCTGCACGGTCTGCAGGGAGGGTTCGGGCTCGACTTGGGTGAACGCGGCCACCTCCATGCCCGCGTCCCGCAGATGCCCCGCGACTTTCTCGGTGAAACCCAGCTTGTGCAGCACCGGGTCGGTGACGATGAACGCGCGCGAGCCCTGGATTTGTTCCAGTTCGCTTAGCGCGTCCTCGCCGTAGATGATGGTAGGGGCGTCGAAGTACCACATGGTCGGGTCCAGTTATCAGTAATCAGTGATCAGTAATCAGTTTTGGGGCCAGGTTGGCGCGGGAAGCCAGGAAATAATACGTAATTGTAAAGTCTCAACACATCGTTTACAACTAAAGTCTCAAGACATAGTTGACAAGTACGGCTCAAAAAGTCTCAAGACATAGTTGACACTTATGCTAACCTTTGGGGAGATTCATCTTTCCGGAGGT
>JALWZT010000060.1 GCA_027002405.1 Anaerolineae bacterium
CCAGGGCTGCAACAGCGTGGTCGTGGGGGTTGGCGTCGTTGTAGGGGTCGATGTAGCCGTCGGAGTGGCTGTGGGGGTCGGGGTCGTGGGAGGATCGAGCTGAATGGCATAGCCCCGGGTATGCGATGCGACGCCCGCGGCTCGCAGCACCGTGCCCGATTCGTGTTGGTTGGTCAGAACCACGACCACGCTGTTGCAGCCCTGGGGCGCGTAGGCATAGAGGGTTTGGTCCGCGCCTTCTGTAACCAGATCAGCGAATGGAGTGACATCCAGGGTGGTTCCTTTATCGCAAACCACGCTCCCTTTCAGCTCCGCGCCCGCGGCCGCTACAACCGTGATGTTGTAAGAGCCGGTGGTGGGCAGCTTGACCCATTGAATGCCGTAATCATCCTTGATGTTGCCGTGATGGCTGCCTGGGACAGCCGTGATGGCTGCCGAGGCCGCGGGGAGTGCGGTCCCCGTGTTGGGATTGCCCTCCACTCGCCACAGGGCTTGTTTGCGATACCCATCCTGGTCGGTGGTCGAATCGTAGTAACCTTCTTCCCAGCAATACTTGCTATCGCCTGTCCAGCCGCCGGGCTCATCCTGACAGTCCTTCATAAACTTGAGGGCGATGGCGTAGTCGTGGAAAACCTCTCCGAAGTCGGACGTGCCCGCACCGCCGCCCAGGGCGAAGGATGCCACCGCGTCTTTGAAAGATTGCAGTTCCCTGTCTGGCGCGGGATAGCTGGTGGCCACGTTCTCGAAGAATTTTCTGATGACCTTGTGCCCGCCGGAGGGGGAATTGGCGCCGCCGAATTGTTCGGCAATGTAACGGAAGAAAAGGAAGTTGCCGTATTCATTGGGGCCGGCGCCGCCGGTTTGCCAGTCCCCCAGGCTATTCAGTTCGCCCTCTTCGGGAACGCCGAACGCGCCGTAGAGATAGATATATTGGCTATTGCCTGCATCGCTGGCTTCATCTTCGAAGTAAGCCGCGGTGGATTCGGCCCACATGGCCGCCATCTGATTGCCCGGATCGCCCCAGCCATACTGCACGGCATGCACGAACTCATGGCCGGTGGTGCCATCCAGATTGTCCTGGGGATTGCCGCCCAGTTGGGCGTAGTTGCTGTTCAATACCATGCACGAGGTGGTTGAATCGGTCTCCTGGATGGAGGTGTGAGGATTATCGCCGGGAAAGTATCCCGCGTACAACCCACCCCAGGGTGTTACATAGCCGAAGAGCGAATCGCCGAGATCGACGATTTGAACCGGATATTTGCCGTCGGGCGGGGCAATATTGCCTGTGCAATCCAGCAGGCCATCGCCACAGACAGGGGGTTGGGCCCAACCATACTCGACCACCAGGGTTTTCCAGGCCATGTTGTCCAGAGAGGTTTTGTAATCGTCAATGGTCAGGCCACCCCCAATGGTGTCGTAATTGATGGCGAAGTAAGTGGACGTGGTGTTGTAGGGGCCGTCGGTTTGATCGCAGTTGGTGCCCTCCTGGGTTTTGGCCAAAATACGGTCCAGTTCGGCCCGGGTCTCGGGGGAAAATTTGAGATCAAAACCCGGTTTGCTCTGGTTTTTGTAGGCCCACCATACTTCTCGCACCGCGCTGGTACCGAACCAGGGCACATGGCTCACGTATTCCTGGGGCAGGGAGCTTTGCTCCCACACCGCGTAAGCCAGATAGAGGATGCGGGTCTCCGCGTCGATGGCGCCGTGGTGATAGGCCGCGTCGATGCGGGCAGGAATGGGCATCCTGGCCCAGACATCGTCTGGGATATCGCCCTGGGGACCACCGCCGGCAGCGAAACCAGGGAAGGATGTGACCCATACAAGGATGAGCAGGGCAAGGGCTACAACCATGAAGCCTTTGATAATCACGTTTCGAGGTAAATCAGGGAACGGTTTCATAAGGGAGTTCTCCTAAAATGAAAAGGGGAAGGAAAAGGAATGCGGTTTGGGATGGCATGGGGGCGTCAGGGCATTTTCGCAGGATACCTGGATAATGCGGCCATGTCAAATTCCCTTCAAGCAGTCCCCGGTATGAAATATAGTAATCAGTAATCAGTAATCAGTGATCAGTGTTCAGTACGCCGAAGCTAGAAACAGTGCCCCTGCGGGGGGTGCCGGAATCATCCGGCGCCGTTCTGGTGCCCGGCGACTTCATTGCCGGGCGGGCTCTCCCATGGGATATTTTCATGAATCGGGCGCGTCTTGATGTATAATTTGGATGAAATGGAACGCAGATTTGCGCAGATGCTTCGCAGTCGCCACGAACGGCGGTTCGCCGATACCGAGGAAAACGCCTCGCGGCCAGGTTGGCGGTCCTGAAACGTGATGCGTAATGCGTGATGCGTAAGGCTCTCACGTTTTACGTTTCACGCATCACGTCCGTTGTCGCCTCGCTCAAC
>JALWZT010000061.1 GCA_027002405.1 Anaerolineae bacterium
GCTTGGGGGTAGGGGTGGCTGTGGGTGTGGGCGTTGTTTGAGGGGTGGCTGTGGGTTCGGGCCCGGCATTGCGTACGAACACATTTCTAATAAAATATTCATCATAATTGCCGTCCCGGTGCACCACGCGTAACCGGATCGAGTAAGGCCCATCGGCTACGGTGCGGGTATCCCATACCCCGAGCACCCCATTTTCGACCGGGGTCTCGCGAATGACGATATTAAACCAGTTCTCGGTACCTTGAGGCGCGGCCGAAAGCTCGTATTTCCAAAAGTCAGGATGCACAGCCGAACCACGGATCTCCACCGGGCCGCGCAAAATATCGGTTTCTGGGGGATAGGTAATGCCGGACTGGGCCCAAAGCGGGTCGGTTTCCCCAAAAACCAGCCATATCAAAAGAAGGGTAAACAACCAATAGCGGGTGCGATGCATGGCGGTTTGCTATGTAAATGGGATTCGGATCAGGATTAGGATTGAGGTCGTCAGGGCAGCGTTGAGCGAGACGACAACGGGCGTGATGCGTGAAACGTAAAACGTGAGAGCCTTACGCATCACGCATCACGTTTCACGGCCCGCCAACCTGGCTGCGAGGCGTTTTCATTCGTATCGGGGAACTGCCGTTCGTGGTGACTTCTTTGAAAACAGAGCCCGCGACGTCATTCCGAGGGAGCGAAGCGACCGAGGCATGTCCTGAGCGCAGCCGAAGGAAATCTAGCGAAGCGCAAAAAAAACACCGCATGGCGCTCGCTTCGCTCGCTAGATGCCCTTCGGTTCCTCAGGGCAGGCTTCGCTCCCTTCGGTCGCTCAGCATGACGAATATCTGCGGAAGTCTGTGTTGCGGAGCATCAGCGTAAATCAGCGTTCTCATTTTCGTCCGTATCGGCGAGCTGCCGCTCGTGGCGCCTGCGTTCTATGTTCCATCATCATTCGGAGGACTGCACAGATTTGAAATTGCTGGTGGACAAGCGAACGCGGCTAGTGTAGCATAGGCCCCTGGCCCTGGCAAAGCCTTCAAGATGAAAGAACCTTCATCTGCTGCAAAGAATCTCGTGACCGGAGATTTTTTTATTCTCGCCTTTTCGGTTACACTATACTCCCCCCATCTCTACTCGGAGGAGTCAATTTCTGATTACCATGAAAAAACAATTCTTTGCTGTTCTTCTGATATTTACTTTGGTGGTCACGGCCACGGCAGGGGTGAGTCGGGCTCAAGGCCCGGACCCGGATCCCGATCCCGTCACGCCAGCCCAGACCAATCCCGAGGTTCATGCTTCCTGGCGGGTGCACCCGCCCACGGTGGATGGTGATCTCAGCGATTGGAACGGTGTTTCTCGAATTTACTTAACCCGTCGCAGCGCGAGCTATGCTCATGGCAGCGATGAACTGCGGGATGCCGATCTAAGCGGCTGGATCAGTGTGCTTTGGACAAGCTATCGGGTTTACCTGGCTTTTTCGGTCACCGATGAGTACGTGGTGCGCCAGTCCCGTAATCTCCGGAATGACGATATGCTCTCCGTGGTTTTTGATGTGGATCAATCGGGCGAGTACAACGCGGGAGATGTGGTCTTGACCTTTAGCCCCGATAACGTCATGACGGTCAATGGCGGCTGGCCCGCGGGCTATGAATGGTCTATCCACGAAACGGCTACAGGTTGGCAGGGCGAAGCCAGCATCCCCATGCATGAATTCGGCGATATCGATTTCCTGGGGGATGTGGAGGTCGGATTTAATTGGGGACTCCAGGATAATGATGGGATAGGCGTGGAAAGCTGGCTGAGTTGGGCCGGCCCCGAATATCTCAAACCCACTCCGGAACAGGCTCTGCTTCAATTCACCGACGGCCCGGTCCGCCGCTGGGTGGCCTTCCATCCCGGTGTGGATGGATACGATGGATTGGTGGATACAGCCATTTCCCGCTGGCACATTCATCAAAATTACGGCGAGGATCCCCGCATCACGCTCTACAGCCGTAATCAATATCACTTGCTCATTAAGTTCGATATTCCCGATTTGGGCCAGGATGTGCGGGTGCTCGATGCCAGGGTGCATCTCTACTTCTATTCCCGCAACCATGAGTGGACTTCCCTGGTCCGGATATACCGTTTGTTGCGGCCGTGGGATGAAGCCACAGCCACCTGGGTGGACGCGGCCGCCGATACCCCCTGGGGCAAAATGGGCGCGGATGCCATCGGTGTGGATCGTTCGGACCAGGTGATCGGCGTTCAGGAACTCACAGACCTGGGGTGGGTGACCTTTGACCTGGCCGAGGGGGTTGCTGAGGACATTTACACCCATCCCGATCAAAATTATGGCATCATTTTCCGAGCCGAAGAAGGCTCTTCGGTGGCTTACAATCTCTATAGCTCGGAAAGTGATGAGAACGCGCCCTGGATCGAAGTTTACGCGGAATTCCCGCCCGACGCGACGCGATAAGCCGCTGCTTTGAAAATAGGATTCGGATCAGGATTAGGATTGCGAATCGCCAGGTCCACGTTGAGCGAGGCACCAACGAACGTCAAGCGTAAAACGTGAAACGTCAGCTCATGACGCATGACGTTTGACGCTTGACGAAATCGGCTTCCCGCGCCAACGTGGCCGCGAGATGTTTTCATCCGTATCGGCGAGCTATCGCTCGTGGCGATTGCTATGAAAATAGAGCCCCGCGACGTCATTCCGAGGGAGCGAAGCGACCGAGGAATCTAGCGAAGCGCCAAAAACCACAGCATGGCGCTCGCTTCGCTCGCTAGATGCTTCGCTCCCTTCGGTCGCTCAGCATGACGAATATCTGCGAAAATCTGCGTTGCGAAGCATCGGCGAAAATCAGCGTCCCCCTTTTCCTCGGTATCGGCGAGCCGAGGCTCGTGGCGCCTGCTATGTAAATAGGATTCGGATCAGGATTAGGATTGAGATCGTCAGAACAAGGAAGCAAAGTGCATAACAGTCACCATGAGCAATAGCTCACCGCATAACGACGAAAATAGGACATTCGGCGTTGTCTAGCCGACCGAAGTGGCGTCTGCCACGCCCGCCCGGCGATGAAGTGAACCTGTTGGCTTACTATGGGTGCGCTGAGGATACCCCATCTCGACCGCTTCTGCAGGAGGGGATGAGGCTTACGTAGCCCCTCCGATCCGGGCGATCACCCCTTCCCCGCTTGCGGGGGAGGGGCAAGGGATGGGGACCGAACGGCCGGATCACCGCCCCTGCCGGATTGCCCGGCAACCTGCTTGAGGTTTGCCAACAGGTTCGCTCAGCCTCGGGCGCACTTCATCCCCCGGCGCTCGGCAAATGCTTACCAAGAAATTGGGACACACCTCGGCATGGGACCTGAAATGAGAATGCAGATTGGCGCAGATTTGTCAAGCTACAAAGCGTCCATGTGAACCACGCCATTTATCAAAGTTCATAGGTGAGCGAGATGGCCGAGCCCGGGTCGTAGGCGGGTTGCGGGGGCGGGCCGGGCGTTGTAAAATAGAAAGAGCGACCATCCCCCGCGTTCGGACGAAGGGTTGCGCCGCGCCGTCCCTGACGCCTCCCTTAGGCCACTCCAACGTAATTCGAAGCCCGTCTTCACACATGGGACCATGAAAACACCATCTATCAGATTCAAGGAAATGCTCGATAAACTTCACGCCTTGCTCCCCTTGCTGCGGGAGACGTACCGCGTGCGGAACCTGGAGGTGTTCGGCTCATACGCGCGAGGGGAAGAAGGGGAAGGAAGCGATTTAGATTTGCTGGTTACTTTTGAAGAGGTGCCAACGCTATTTCAGTTTGTGGCGCTGGAGCAATTCTTGAGCGACGAATTGGGGGTGAAAGTCGATCTGGTGATGAAGGACGCGCTGAAGCCGAGGATAGGGAAATATATTTTGGAGGAGTAAACTTGGCGGTCGTGTGGCGGACGGTGGAGGAAATGTTGAAGGATTTAGGCAGATGAAGGGATTCGGTTGTGGTATTCTTCTGTTGGTTAGCGCGGTTCTGGCAATGATTTCCGGCGTGCTGTTTGTCTCTTTGGGGCACGTCTTCATCGCCAAAGTGCTGTTTGAAAAGGTGGATCAGTGTCATATTGCCCAAGGCGATCTTACCATACGTCTTTATCTGGGAAGTTTTGGAGCGACCACTGCATATACACAGCTCGTGACCGTTCAACAAGGCTGGATGCCTCATGAACAAATTGTATTTAGCTCATATGGAGGCATTCCGATCAGTGCTTTAGTTTGTCGTGATACGAGCGTTACATTTGAAGGGGAATTGGACTGGTCATTTACAGAACGAGAGTTACAAACTCAACTTGTGGCATATCCCATCATTTTACAGTGGGGTGAACCCGTCCCCATCGAAGACAGACTATCCTGGGATCCTTTCCAAATTTTTTGTGGTATCCCTTTGTTGATTTTGGGTGGCATATTGGGGTTTTGGGGGTGGACCACAGCATTCCGCAAAGGGAAACCACCGTAAAAAATAAGGGTGCGTCCTATTTCGGTTGAGGCTGTACTCACCGACTGAAGTCGGACACTTAAGGCCTATGGCCAATGGACGGCCTTCGCCGTCCAGTCGTCCGGTCGACGGAGGTCGACCGTCGGCGCGAAGCGCCTAAAGAGTCCGAGTTCACTCGGATAGGAGGCTGGCGTCAACTCATTTGGGACGCACCCAAAAAATAAAAAGGGCAGGGTAACTATCCACGTACCCTCTCACAGCAAGGCAAAAACCACTAAGGACACGAAGGACACCAAGGCACAAAGGGAAAAATAGAAGGTTTTCTTCGTGTCTTCGAAAAGCTTCGAGCCTTCGTGGCAAAGCGTTGTAGGGGATACTTGTATAGTTACGGCTTTTCTTTTTCCTCCCCGTGAGGGATAATACCCACCATGGAACTCCAGCGCAGTCTTAAAGCCCAGGCCCGGGCTTTGGGGTTTGATGTGGTGGCCATCGCACCCGTGGGCCCGAGTCCCCATTGGGAAGCGTACCAGGCCTGGGTCCAACAAGGCTACGAGGGCGAGATGGCTTACCTCGCCCGTCATCTCCCGCTCAAACGGGACCCCCGGGCCTGGTTCCCTCAGGCCCGGTCTCTTATCCTGGTGGGGCTCAATTACGCGCAGCATCTTGATCCCGCTTTGTTGCAGGACCCCAGCCGCGGGCGGATTTCCATCTATGCTTTGGGCCGTGATTACCATAAAATCATGCGCCGGGCTTTGATCCAACTGGATCAATGGCTGGCCGCGCGCACGGGGCGCCATTCCCGAGGACGAGTTTTTGTGGATAGTTCCCCGATGTTGGAACGGGCCTGGGCCGAACGCGCGGGGATAGGCTTCATCGGCAAAAACACCTGTCTTATCCATCCCCACCGGGGGTCCTGGCTCTTTTTGGGGGGCCTGTTGGTCCCCGAGGCTCTTCCTTTTGATCCTCCGCCCGAACGTCATCCGCCCGGCCCTCACCCCGATTGGGTCTGGCATTTTCCCCAGGGCGTCACCGGCACATGTGGAGCCTGCACCCGCTGCCTACAGGCCTGCCCCACCGGCGCCATCATCGCGCCCCGGCAACTGGATGCCCGACGCTGTCTCTCCTACCTCACCATCGAACTGCGTGGCCCCATCCCAGAACCCTTGCGGCCGCATTTGGGGAACTGGGTTTTTGGCTGCGATCTTTGTCAGGACCCTTGCCCCTGGAATCGACGGGCTCAGCCTGCCTCCCACCCGCAACTCCAACCTCATCCCGACCGCATCGCGCCCCCCTTGCTGGAGCTATTGGCTATGGATGAAGAGGCTTTTCAGAAGCGTTTTGCGGGCAGTCCGGTCATGCGGGCCAAATGGGCCGGATTTCTGCGGAACGTTTGTGTGGCCGCGGGCAACTGGGGGGACCCCCTCGCAGCCGAAGCTCTGACCGAGCATGTGTGGCACAGCCCCCCCTTGGTGGCCGAACACGCGGCCTGGGCCCTGGCCCGGCTCCGCCACCAGGCAGGACGCAAGAGCCTGATCCGTGTGGCAGAACAAGCTCAGGATTTCCGTCGGCGTTTGGCCGAGAAAGCGTTGCTGTGTAAAGAGGATTTGGATCAGGATTAGGATCAGTCTCGTCAGGTCGATGTTGAACGAGCCTGCAACGGGCGTGATGCGTGAAACGTGAAACGTGAGAATCTTACGCATCACGCATTACGCATCACGTTTCACGGCCCGCCAACGTGGCCGCGAGATGTTTTCATCCGTATCGGCGAACTGCCGTTCGTGGTGACTGCTATAAAAATGCCTACTGTAACTTCTGTTGAAGCAATTGGCGGACAATGTTCGGGTCCGCTTTGCCCCGGGTTTGTCGCATGACTTGCCCCACGAACCATCCGAAAAGTTGGGTTTTCCCGGCCTTGTAGCGGGCGACTTCATCCGGGTGTTCCGCCAGAAGCCGATCCACCAGGCCCTCCAAAGCAGCCACATCCCTTACCTGGGCCAGTCCTTCTCGCTCCACAATGGCGGATGCATCTTCACCCGTGCGGAACATGGTCTTGAGCACCTGACTGGCTGTGTTAGCGTTAATCGTCCTGGCCGCGACCAGTTTCAAAAGCTGGGCGAATTTTTTGGGCGTGACCAGAATCGTGTCAATAGCCTGACCGCTTTCGTTGATCAAGCGGAACAGGTCCCCCATCACCCAATTAGCCACCTTTTTCGCGGGCATGGCCCCGCCCACCGCATCCACCAGCGCATCAAAATAATCGGCCACGGCCCGATCCGCGGTGAGGATGTCTGCTTCCTTCACGCCAAGCCCATATTGCTGCACAAAACGTTGGCGCCGAGGCCGGGGCAGTTCAGGGAGTTCCGCTGCGAGCTGTTCCACCCAGGCCCGGTCGATGTGCAAGGGGGGGAGATCCGGCTCGGGGAAGTACCGATAATCGTGAGCATCCTCCTTGGTTCGCTGCACATAGGTGCGGCCTTCCTGTTCCAGCCACCCCAGGGTCACCTGCTCCACTTGCCCCCCGGCGCGCAAGATGCGTTCCTGGCGGGCGATCTCATAGGCCAGCGCGTTGCGCACGGCCCGGAAGCTGTTCAGGTTTTTGATCTCCACCTTGGTGCCCAGTTCCTGGCTCCCCTTGGGGCGTAACGAGACATTGGCCTCCATCCGCATGGCCCCTTTTTCCAGGTCTCCGGTACTGGCCCCGATGTAGATGAGAAGCTGGCGCAGCCGGGTCAGGTATTCATGGACCTCCTCAATGGAGCGCATGTCGGGCTCGGAGACAATTTCCAACAAAGGCACTCCGGCCCGATTATAATCCACCAGGCTGACGCCATGCTCATGCACCAGCTTTCCTGTATCCTCCTCCAGATGGGCCCGGGTAATGCCAATGCGCTTGGGTCCGGCCGGGGTATCGATTTCGAGCCACCCGTTCACCGCCTGGGGCAGTTCGTATTGGGTGATTTGGTAGCCTTTGGGCAGATCGGGATAGGTGTAATTCTTTCGCTCGAAGCGCACATCTTCGGCAATGGTGCAATTTAGAGCCAGGCCTGCGCGGATGGTCTGGGCCACGGCCTCCTTGTTGATGACCGGCAAGGCCCCGGGCATTCCCAGGCACACCGGGCACACGTGGGTGTTGGGAGCCGCGCCAAAGAAATCCGCGCGACACGCGCAAAACATCTTGGTTTGGGTGATGAGCTCGGCGTGGACTTCCAGACCGATGACCACTTCGTATGCGTCCGACATGCCGCCATTATACACCAACATTCACCACATCTCGCAACATGGCTGCCGCGGTGGCGGTGGGCCCGCGCTCGTCAATTTTCATGTAAATATCTTCAAATATGTCGGTGCGGAACACCACCCCCATTTCCCAACCGTCGATGCCTCCCAAAAAGCTGGTGATCGGCACCGCGCGCGGTTTGACTTCCAATTGCCAGCGCGATCCTTCCCGGGTGGCTGTGGCGATAAGCCGAATCATTTCCCCTTTGGCCCGGGCCTGGGCCAGGTCCGCGGGGGTGATGTCCTGAATCCCTACAACCCGCACATCTTCCAAATGGGCGGGGACATGGAGCACCGCGTTGGCAATGATAACCAGTTTATTGGCGGTATCCCATCCTTCCACATCCAAACGGGGGTCTCTTTCTGCCAGGCCCCGGCGTTGCGCTTCGGCCAGCGCGTCCTGATACGGCTCCCCTGTGGCCATGCGAGAAAGGATGTAATTGCTGGTAGAATTGAAAATCCCCTCCACTTGGTGGATAGCTGCGGCAATTAGATCTCGCTGCCCCACGTTGATCACCGGCAGCCCACCGCACACCGTGGCACTAAAGGCCAGGGGGCCTCCTTCTTCCCTAGCGAGTTGATGCAATCCCCGATAATCCAAAACCAAAGGGGCCTTATTGGCCAATACGACGCCTTTGCCTTGCAACAGGGCCGCGCGTATGCAACTCAAAGCTGGTTCGCCATCCTCCAGATTCACAGGCGAGGCTTCCAAAAGCAGATCATACCCTGCCATGCGGGCCAAGGTGCGGGCGTCGGGCAGAGCTGTGCCTTGAGGGAACGTGCTCACGCCATGCCCGGCTCGTTTATGGGCCAGCAGGGCATCCAGGGGGAGTCCTTGCGGATTCATGATGGCGCCGCCGCGGTCAGCTACCCCAACTACTTGCAGGTCCAAACCATAATCTTGTTGCAGTCTTGCCTGCCTGGTTATCAGCAGGTGCGCCAGGGCCTGATGCACGGAACCAAATCCAATCAGAATGAGACGTCGAGTTCGCATGGGATAACAAAAGCCTCCAATCACTATCAGGTATCCTCTTATTTTTCCTCTGTGTCCTCCGTGTCTCCGTGTTGAAAAACCTTTTTGCAGTGGAGCCATAGTGATGGCCCCTATTTGGAAATCACCGGGGAAGGGGGTTCCTGGCCCGAGGCAACCCGCTGCACATACGCGTGGAGTTCTCGCCGAAAGCGCTCCGCGCTGAAACGTTCGGCATGGGCCCGGCAGGCCGCGGGATCGTATCGGGTGGGGTCAAAGTGGGTCAGAAGATGGGCCAGGGCTTCCGGGGTCTGTTCGTGGAAAAATTCTCCCGTCACCCCAGGGATGACGGTATCCAGCGCGCCGCCCGCGGCATAAGCGATAACAGGACGGCCCGCGGCCTGGGCTTGCAACGGCGTAATGCCGAAATCCTCTAACCCGGGGAAAAGGAATGCCTGGCACCGAGCCATCAGGTCCTCGGCCTCTTCATTGGATACCCGACCGCGAAATTCGATGGTCGGGCCAGCAATGGCCTCCAACGCCTCCCGGTCCCGGCCATCCCCAGCCACTATCAGCTTACACCCCACCAGATTACATGCCCGAATCGCCAGGTCAATCCGTTTGTAGGGGATCAATCGGCTGAGCACCAGAAAAAAAGGCTCGGGCGGGCGGCCATTGGGGCGAAAGCGATGGACGTCTACCGGAGGATAGATGATGACGCTTTCTCGATGATAGTAGCGACGGATGCGCTGCTGCACCTCCCGAGAAATGGCCACGAAATGGGTCACCCGCTGCGCGGCTTGATAATCCCAACGGCGCAGCCACACCAGCAAAGGCTTGAGGGCCAGATTCGCGACCATGGCTTTGCCCCGGCTTTCCCTTTGCAGATACCCCTGGGGCATCCACACGTACCGGGTCGGTGTCAGGCAATAGTCGATGTGCCTGGCATCGGGCCGCACCCGGACTCCATGGCAGAAGCCCGACTTATTGCTCAACACCACATCATACTCGCTCAAATCGGTGTGGCCAAAGGCCAGAGGATAGAGAGGCAGGTAGGGTTGATGATGATCATGGATGCCGGGCAAGCGGTTCATCCAATTGGGGCGGATATCCCATGCCCGCATCGAGTCGGGCATTTTTTCGGGCGCGTAGATGGAGGTGTAGATGGGCGCCTGGGGATAGAGCGCGTGCATCTCGGCCAGCACATCTTCTGCGCCACCGACTTGATTCAGCCAGTCATGAACAAGGGCCAGCGTTGTCATGGCCTCATTATAGCACTGCTTTGTAAATAGAGTAATCAGTGATCAGTTATCAGTAATCAGTGAAAATCTGCGAAGCATCTGCGAAAATCTGCGTTCTCATTTTCATCGGTATCGGCGCGGGCGAGCCCGCCGTTGGACTGCTTTGAAAATAGCATGATCGTCGGCTGCGGAAGGATCGCCAGGCCGACGTTGGGCGAGTCGGCAACGGACGTGATGCGTGAAACGTGAAACGTGAGAGCCTTACGCATCACGCATTACGCATTACGTTTCAGGACCGCCAGCCTGGCCGCGAGGCGTTTTCCTCGGTATCGGCGAGCCGCCGCTCGTGGCGACTGCTTTGTAAATAGAGTAATCAGTGATCAGTTATCAGTAATCAGTAGAGCCTCGCGACGTCATTCCGAGGGAGCGAAGCGACCGAGGCATGTCCTGAGCTTGTCCTGAACGGAGTGAAGGACCTCGCCGAAGGAAATCTAGCGAAGCGCAAAAAGCCACGGCATGGCGCTCCCTTTGCTCGCTAGACGCCCTTCGATTCCTCAGGGCAGGCTTCGCTCCCTTCGGTCGCTCAGCATGACGAACATCTGCGCAAATCAGCGTCGCGAAGCATCTGTGCAAATCTGCGTTCTCCATTCCGTTCGGGGGATGCGCAAATAAAAGCCGCCTTGTCCGATGATGGCAAGGCGGCTTTTTCCAACCCAACCCCAAAAGGAGGTTACCAGAGACTCAGGAGGAGACCTTTTTGCTAAGTTTATCCACCTTCTCAGCCAGTTCGTTGATCTTCTCGCTCAATGTTTGCAGATCAGAACGGGTGGGGATATTCAGGGCTGCTAGCACCTGATTCATGGTTTCATCAACCGTGGTCTCCACATGACGGTTGATGCGACGAACACCCTGTTTGGGGCGCTCGAACAAATGGCTCAGAATGCGTTTGCCATCCTTTTCCGCCAGTTCGCCCCGTTCCACCATCTGCTGGACAATAGCTTCCACTTCCTCGCGACTTATGGCAAAAAGCCCCATCATGGCCCGCAGGGTGCTTTCTACCCCTGCGGTCACCGGATTTCGGGAGGAAGACGATTCCGCAGGAGGCGTGCCGTTTGAAGAAGAGGAGGCATTCATGGGCAAAACAGGGGAAAAGGGATGACGCATTGCGTTATCTTCACTATAACACATGGCGTTATGATTGTCAAATCGGCGAGTCATACGGCGGGGTATTGGCGGATACGATGCATGGGTTGTATAATGGCTCCCATGTCACTCACTCCTTCTGATATCCGCTTAGCGCTGGCTCAGCCTCGGCCCGGCCTACGAGGGCAGCGGTGGATGGCCCCGGCATACCGGCCCTTGGACCCCAAAAGTTACGAGGAAGGCTCGAAAACCTGCCGACGGGCCGCGGTGTTGCTTTTGCTATATCCTCGCGAGGGTCAACTTTACGTGGTGCTTACCCAGCGTCGGCATGATCTGCCCGACCATCCTGGCCAGATCGCATTCCCGGGCGGCTCGCGGGATGGCCAGGAAACCGTGGCTCAAACCGCCCTGCGCGAGGCCCAGGAGGAGGTGGGCGTGGACCCAGAGAAAGTGGAGGTTTTGGGACGGTTAACGCATATCTACATCCCTCCCAGTCATTTTTGTATCCAGATTGTGGTGGGATATACCCCGGAACCGCCGGCCTGGCGACCCAACCCCGCCGAAGTGGAGCTGGTGTTGGAAGTTCCCCTAAGTCGCTTTCTGGACCCAGCTACCCGTCGGGTGACGCAGGTGACCCGAAATGGACGGGTATGGGACGTGCCTTATTTTGATTTAGAGGGTAGAAACGTGTGGGGAGCCACGGCTATGGCGTTAGGGGAATTTGTGATCTTGCTGCGGGAAGTATGGCCCCAAAAGACCCGCCCGCCCTTGCATCACCCACCCATTTTGAGCCATTCCGTTCGGCGCCTTCAGCCTATAAGGAATGCGGAACCCGCCCGGCGATGATGTGATCTCGCTTCCATACGCGGTTGCCCAATGCCAGTCACATAGGATACAATGGGACTATGCTGGGACGCATTTTGCGCAGCTCCACCACCCGTTTCACCTTTGGACGTACCGCCCGGGGGGAGGATATGCCCGCGTTTGGTGACCTGGTGAAGGCGGAACAAGGGGGGATCACCCTTTTGGGCCTGGTGTATGAGATCGCCATTGCAGACGATCCCTTTGTACGCCAAATCGTTGCTGCGTCCGACACCATGGCCGCGGAAAGAGTGGAGGATATGCGTCAGCGTCGGCAGGTGCCGGTGGAGGTGACCGCGCTCACCATCGCCTTTCGGCAGGCCGACCGGTGGGTGTATGGCCTGCCTCCCCGCCCGCCCACGGCATTGCAGCCCATTTGGCCCTGCGATTGCGAGGAAGTGCGGGATGTGTTGGCCGATTTCGCGTTCTTCCGCCGGGTGCTCACATGCGACGCCTGCCCGGCAGAAGAGCTTTTGGCCGCGAGTGTGCTGCGCGGGGCCGAATGCCAGCCACCGGGCCAGGCTCGGCCTTATCTCGTTCGGGCCGGGCGCACCCTGGCCCGGCTCCTCAGTCATGATCCCGCCCAGTTGGACGCGATCCTACGACGCCTGGCCCCAGTCGCGGAGGCTTACTCATGAGCGATGCATTTTTGCGCGAGATTGCCGAATCCCCCCTGGAAGCGGATGTGAGCCGGCGTTTGGGCCAGGTGGTGGCCGGGTCGCTAAGCCAGGGCCTGGAAGTCCTTTTGGATCGAGATCAACCCTTGGAAAGCCTGGCCGTGGGACGCTATGTCACCATCCATGCCGGGGGGCGCATCTTTTTTGGCATGATTACCGACATCGCCCTGGATAGCGCACACATCGCCTTTGAGAAAAATCCCCCGGATCTCACACAACCCTTCATGCGCGAGGTGCATTTGGGCGCGTCGGTGTTCGGTCGCATCCATGTGGCTCCTATGTTGGTGTTGGATGTCCAGGGACCGGGCGCTTATCTTCCCCAACCGGTGAAGACCATCCCCCGCCATTACGCACCTGTGACCGTGGCCACCCCGGAGGAAGTGGGGTATGTCTTTGGTCAGGAGGGCGTCGCTCAGGACGCGGAGGGGCGAGAAGCGCATTATTTCTTCATAGGGCGCCCCCTGGATATGGAGCATGTCCAGATCACCCTGAACCTCAACCGTTTTGTGGAACGCTCTTCCGCGGTGTTTGGGAAGTCGGGCACGGGGAAAACCTTCCTCAGCCGTCTGCTTTTGGCCGGGATCATCCGCAATCATGTGGCCGTGAACCTTATTTTCGATATGCACAATGAATATGGCTGGGAAGGGACGGCCGAGCATGTAAGCAAGGTCAAGGGACTCAAACAGATTTTCCCGGGCCGAGTCGCGATCTTCACGCTGGATGAGGAAAGTTCCCTCCGCCGGGGCTCCAACCCCGATGCCACCGTGCAGATAGGTTTTGAACACATCGAGCCCGAGGATGTGGAAATGCTGGCCGGCGTGATGGACCTTTCCGATGTGCAGGTGGGCGCGATGTACGCGATGTATCGTCGCCTGGGCCGACATTGGCTGCAACATTTCCTGGATGATCATTGGCTGGAGCAGAATTATGGCGGATATGACGAAGAAACCGGGAAGAAAATCAATGCCATGAAGGCCTTTGCCGCGGAAATGGGGCAGCCCCAAAGCACATTGGCCGCATTGCGTCGCCGTCTGGAACGGTTTACCCGGTTCGGTTTCATCGTGGCCCATCCCGTGGATGATTCCATCACCCGGATTTTGGAATACCTGCAAGCAGGGCGCCATGTGGTGTTGGAATTCGGGCGCTATGGCAATGACCTGCAGGCCTATTTGCTGGTCGCCAACTTCCTCACACGACGCATCCACGACCGCTACGTCAAAGCCACCGAAAAGGCCTTTGGTGATGAAAGCCAAAAGCCCCGGCCCTTGGTCATCACCATCGAGGAAGCCCATAAGTTCTTGGAGCCGGGGATCGCGTCGAAAACCATCTTTGGCACCATCGCTCGAGAACTGCGCAAATACAATGTCACCCTGTTCATTGTGGATCAACGTCCCAGTGGGATTGATGATGAAGTCATGTCGCAAATCGGCACCCGGGTGACGCTGGCCTTGGATAATGAGGAAGATATCCGGGCCGTGTTTATGGGCGTTAGCGGAGGACAGGAGTTGCGTCAGGTCTTGGCCCGTCTGGATAGTAAAGAGCAGGCGTTGATCCTTGGGCACGCGGTGCCTATGCCCGTGGTGGTGCAGGTAAGACGTTATGATCTGGCGTTTTACCGGCAAATGGGCTATGTGGAAGGTGAAGACCTTCATCGACAGGCCGATGATATCCGTGCCCTTTTGGGCGCGGGTCGCAAAAAACGATATGACTCATGAAAGCTGTTGTCATGGCGGGGGGGCAGGGTTCGCGGTTGCGGCCGCTTACCCTTTCTCGCCCCAAACCGCTGATTCCTCTGGTCAATCAACCTATGGTGGCGCACATCATCGCGTGGTTGCGCCGTTATCAGATCACGGAAATCATCCTGACCCTGCAGCATCAGGCGCATTGGTTTCAAGGGTATCTGGGCTCGGGGCGGGCCCTGGGGGTGCGCATTCACTACGCGGTGGAAGAATCCCCTCTGGGCACCGCGGGCGGCGTGCGGAACGCGGTCACCCAGGGGCTCGTCGGCCTGGATGAAACCATCCTGGTGGTCAGTGGCGACGCGGTCACCGATTATGATTTGCGGGACCTCATCACCTTTCATCGTACTCGTGGGGCCGACGTGACGGTAGCCCTGCATCGGGTGGGTAATCCTTTGGATTATGGGATGGTCATCACCCAACCCGATGGCCGGATCATGCAATTTGTGGAAAAGCCGGGCTGGGCCGAGGTGGTCAGCGATCTGGTGAATACCGGCATTTATGTCTTGGAATCTCGTATTCTGAACGATGTGCCTGTTGGGGAATCGTATGATTTCAGCAGCGATCTTTTTCCCCGACTGCTGGCCCAGGACCATCCCCTTTTTGGGAAACCCATGGATGGCTATTGGACCGATGCGGGGGTGCCTTCGGAGTACATGAAGGCGAGTTTCGATTTGCTTGAAAATCGGGTGAAGCATGAGCCTTTGGGGCCGGAATTGGCGCCAGGGACCCACATATGGGTGGGGGAAGGGGTGCGGATTGCCCCTTCGGCCCGGGTACAGGGGCCCGTCTACCTGGGAAACAATGTGCGCATTCGCGAGGATGCTGTGGTGGAAGGTCCTGCGGTGATCCGAGATGATACCGTGATTGACCGGCGGGCGCATGTGACTCGAAGCATTTTATGGCGAGGATGTTATGTGGGGGAGGATGTGGAGATCGATGGCGCGATTATCAGCAAGCAGTGTGTTTTTAAGCGAAACGCGCATGTGCATCAGGGCGTGGTGATTGGCGATAAATCGATCATTGGGGAGGATGCGGTGATCCACCCCAATGTGAAGATCTGGCCCGAAAAGGAGGTGGAGCCCGGTGCTCATGTGCGGGAAAGCATTATTTGGGGAGGCCAGGGGGGGCGGCGTACCTTGTTCGGCCGATTTGGCGTGACCGGTGTGATCAACGTGGATTTGACCCCAGAGTTCGCGGCCAAGCTCGGGGTGGCATTTGGTGCCAGCCTGGCCAAAGGGAGCATCGTCACCATCAATCGGGACCGTCATCCAGGTTCCCGCATGCTGAAGCGGGCCATCATTTCCGGTTTGCCTTCCGCGGGGATTCAGGTGCTGGATTTACGCACCCAGCCCGTGCCCGTGGCACGCTATTTCACTCGCCATACGAAAAATGTCAAAGCCGGCGTGCACGTGCGCATTTCCCCCTATGACCGTCAGGTGGTCGACATTCGTTTTTTCAATGAACTGGGGATGAATTTGGGGCGAGCCAAGGAGCGAGAGGTGGAGCGACTTTTCTTCCGGGAGGACTTTCGGCGAGTTCAGGTGGACGAAATCGGCACCATCCACTATGCCACGGAAGCGGAAACCCGTTACCAACGGGGGTTTTTGCGAGCCGTGGATGGGGCCGCGATCCAGGCGCATGGCTTCAGTTTGGCTGTGGATTACGCCCATGGGGCCACCGTGGATGTGATGGAGCCTTTGTTGGAGCAATTACGGGTGGATGTGCTCAGCCTGAATGCCCGGCCCGAGGTGTCGATGCTTTCCTTGCCCGAAGAGGAATGGGCGCTCCATTTGACACGCCTGGGACGGCTCATCGCGACCATGGGATTGGACCTGGGCGCCATGTTGGACGTCAGTGGGGAGAAGCTGTTTTTGGTGGATGAAATGGGCCGCCGCATTGATGACCTGGTGGCAGGGGTGATGTTCGCCAAATTGGTGTGGGAATCCCAGCCGAGGGCCACTGTCGTGGTGCCTGTGGATGCACCGCAAGCCTATGAGGACCTGGCCGCGCAATACCAAGGCCGGGTGATCCGTACCCGAGTGGATGTCCAGGCTTTGATGGTCGCGGCCCAGGCCGAAAAGGTCACCCTGGCGCTCAATGGGCATGGCTGTGTGATCTTCCCCGGTTTTCATCCCGCGCCCGATGGTATGTTCGCCCTGGTCAAGCTCCTGGAATTACTGGACCGACAGGGGTTTTCGCTGTCTCAGGTCGTAGAAGGATTGCCCCCCATCTATTGGATTCACACCACCCTCCATTGTCCCCTGGCCGAAAAAGGGCGCATCATGCGTGAAGTTAATCAAGGCGTAGCCCCGTACATTTTGGATATGATCGATGGTGTGCGCTTTGCGGCCGGGGAGCGGCGATGGGCTTTGATCCGGCCCGACGCAGACCGCCCCTTGCTCCATATTGTGGCCGAAGGTCGTGACCGGCAAGATGCCGAAGCCTTGGCCGCGCAACAGGTCGCCTGGGTGACTCGACTGCTCAGTTTGGACTAAATTGTGGAAAAGGCATGCCTCCTCACATTTTAGCTTGACATCCTTTTTCCAAATATGCTAAACTCAAATGCCTTCATCATGACGTATTTTTCTTATTCCCTTCTCCCATCATCGAAGGAGAGTCAATGGCTGCTCTACTTGAAGTCAAAGGACTGAAAACCCAATTTTTTACTCAGGATGGTGTGGTTCACGCGGTTAATGGTATTTCCTATGAACTACACGAGGGGGAAACCATTGCTATTGTGGGGGAAAGTGGCAGCGGGAAAAGCGTAGGGGTGATGTCGCTATTGCGTTTGATTCCCCAGCCGCCCGGCAAAATTGTAGGGGGGGAAGTGTGGTTCCAGGGAAAGGATTTGCTGCGAATCAGCGATGATGAGATCCGCCAGATTCGCGGGAAACATATCGCAATGATTTTTCAGGATCCCATGACCTCGCTGAATCCGGTGTTGACCATCGGGTATCAGATCATGGAGGCTTTACAACTCCATCTGGGCATGGATAAGAAACGGGCCCGAGAGCGGGCGATTGAGTTGCTGGAGATGGTCGGGATCCCGGGAGCAGCCACTCGTTTGGACGCCTACCCCCACCAGTTTTCGGGCGGCATGCGCCAGCGGGTGATGATCGCGATGGGGCTTTCGTGCAATCCCCAAGTCCTTATCGCAGACGAGCCGACGACCGCTCTGGACGTGACCATTCAGGCCCAGATCGTGGAGCTGGTCAAATCGCTGAAAGAGCAGATCGGGATGGCCATCATTTGGATCACCCATGACCTGGGGGTGGTCGCGGCCCTGGCCGAACGTGTCATCGTGATGTACGCGGGGCAAATCGTGGAAGAAGCGGAGGTCCACGAGCTTTACAGCGATCCCCATCATCCTTATACCATCGGGCTTTTGCGCTCTGTGCCCCGGTTAGACATGGGGAAGAGCAAGCGGCTGATCCCCATTGAAGGGTTGCCCCCTGATTTGATCGATTTGCCCCCTGGCTGTCCTTTTGCACCCCGGTGTGAATATCGCACCAAAAAATGCCTGGAAGAAAACCCACCGACCGAGCGGATCAGTCCCACCCGCCGCGTGGCTTGTTGGAATTGGGAGACCGTTGTCGCGGACATCAAGGAAAAAGGAGGCATTTATGCCTGAACAGACTGTCGCCCCCGTTCAGGGCCAGGCCCAACAAGGCCAGGCGGATGATTTTTTGCTTGAGGTGAAAGA
The DNA here is from genome assembly GCA_027002405.1 of Anaerolineae bacterium. Lineage (GTDB taxonomy): Bacteria > Chloroflexota > Anaerolineae > J102 > J102 > M2005. Next base: position 18,049 of record JALWZT010000061.1, read on the forward strand.
CCTCAAGATGTATTTCCCCATCACCAAGGGCATTATCATCCAGCGCAAGATCGCGGATGTGAAAGCGGTGGATGGGATCAGCTTTGACATCAAACGGGGAGAGACGCTGGGGCTAGTTGGCGAGTCCGGTTGCGGTAAGTCCACCACCGGCCGGGCCATCCTCCAGCTCTATCGCCCCACCGCGGGGAGCGTGAAATTCGAAGGGAAAGAGCTGACGACCATGAAGGGAGAGGAGCTGCGACGCCAGCGGCGGGAGATGCAGATGATCTTCCAGGACCCTTACGCGTCCCTCAATCCCCGGCTGACGGTAGGCAACATCATCGGCGAGCCTCTGGAAGTCCACAACCTGGCCAAAGGCAAGGAGAAGCAGGAGCGGGTCCAGGAGCTTTTGAAGCTGGTAGGGCTCAATCCCTACTTCATCAACCGCTATCCCCATGAATTTTCAGGTGGGCAACGCCAGCGCATCGGTATCGCCCGGGCGTTGGCCGTGAACCCCAAATTCATCGTGGCGGATGAGCCTATCTCCGCTCTGGATGTCTCCATTCAGGCTCAGATTGTGAACCTGCTGGAGGACTTGCAGGAGAGCCTGGGGCTGACCTATCTCTTCATTGCCCACGATCTCTCCATGGTACGTCACATCTCCGACAGGGTGGCGGTGATGTACCTGGGGAAATTGGTGGAGCTGACCGATCACGAAACGTTGTACGAGAACCCCCTTCATCCTTACACCAAAGCCCTGCTTTCCGCAGTTCCCATCCCGGACCCTTACATCGAAGAAAAACGGAAACGCATCGTTCTGGAAGGCGACGTGCCTTCACCCACGAATCCCCCCTCGGGATGCAACTTCCGCACCCGGTGTCCAGAAGTCATGGACATCTGCGCCGAAGTCGAACCGGAGTGGAAAAACGTAGGTACCGAAGAGCAGGAGCACTGGGTGGCTTGCCACCTCTACTGAGGCTGCTCCGTAGATAGAGTAATCAGTGATCAGTTATCAGTAATCAGTAGAGCCTTGCGACGTCATTCCGAGGGAGCGAAGCGACCGAGGAATCTAGCGAAGCGCAAAAACCACGGCATGGCGCTCGCTTCGCTCGCTAGATGCTTCGCTCCCTTCGGTCGCTCAGCATGACGAATATCTGCGGAAATCTGCATTGCATCTGCGGGCATCTGCGTTCCTATTTTCGTCCGTATCGGCGCAGGCTTGCCTGCCGTTGGACTGCTTTGAAAATAGGATTCGGATCAGGATTAGGATTGAGATCGTCAGGACAACGTTGAGCGAGGCAACAACGAACGTCAAACGTAAAACGTGAAACGTCAGGTCATGACGCATGACGTTTGACGCTTGACGAAATCGGCTTCCCGCGCCAACGTGGCCGCGAGATGTTTTCATCCGTATCGGCGAACTGCCGTTCGTGGTGACTGCTTTGAAAATAGCGTGATCGTCGGTTGCGGAAGGATCGCTAAGCCCACGTTGGGCGAGGCAGCAACGGGTGTGATGCGTGAAACGTGAAACGTGAGAATCTTACGCATCACGCATCACGTTTCACGGTCCGCCAGCCTGGCCGCGAGGCGTTTTCATTGGTATTGGCGAGCTATCGCTCGTGGTGCCTGCTTTTCATTTCGGAAATTACCTGATAAAATGACGCATATCGGCAATGACGCTGATTTTATCCCCGTTATCTGACACAAGGAGGTGGAAGAGAGCCCAGGAAATCTCCCCCAAGGTGTAAAGACGGCAGCCTGGCAAGCTGGCGTTGAACACATCTCCGTCGTCTTGCGCCTTTGGCGCTCCCAACATCTTCCAAATTCATAGGAGGAGAAACGAAGTATGAACCGTAACAAGTGGATCATTCTCGTCCTGGTGCTCGTGCTGGGCGCGATTGCCCTGAGCGCTTGTTCCCAGGCCACCCCTGAGGTGAAGGAGGTCGTTAAGACCGTGGTCGTGACCCAGGTGGTGGAAAAAGAGGTCGAAAAGACCGTGGTCGTGACCAAAGAGGTGGAGAAGGTCGTCGAGGTGACGCCCACCCCTCCGCCCGAACCGGTCACCCTGCGCTTCTACAGCACCACCGACATCCCCACCCTGGATCCCCAGATCGCGGAAGACGTGGTCTCCATCAACATGATCGAAAGCCTGTTCGTGCATCTGACGAACTATGACCTGGAGACCGCAGAGATCATCCCCGAGGCCGCGACGAGCTGGGACATCAGCGATGACGGCCTGACCTACACCTTCCATCTGCGCACCGATATCCCCTGGGTGAAGCACAACCCGGTCACCGGCGAGACGGTGCAAGAAAAGGATGATGACGGCAATCCTCGCTTCGTCACCGCCAATGACTTCGTCTATGGCATCAAGCGGGCTTGCGATCCCAACCTGGGTTCCTACTACAGCAGCGTCATCGCGCCTCTGATTGTGGGTTGTGAGGACGTGCTGAACGCCGAGGATCCCGAAAATATCCCGCAAGAGCTGATTGACGCGATCGGCGTCGAAGCTCCGGATGATGCCACCCTGGTCATTCATCTGAACTTCCCTGCCAGCTACTTCCTGTCCATGACCCCCATGTGGACCCTGGCCGCGGTGCCTCAGTGGGCCATCGAAGCCAATGGGGATAAGTGGATTGAGGCTGGTAACATTGTCACCGATGGCCGCTTTGTGCTGAACGAGTGGGTCCATGGTGTGCGCCGCACTCTGCTCCGCAACCCCTTGATGCCGGAAGACATGCACGGCAATGGGAATGTGGAGAAGATCGTGGTCAGCGTGGTGCCCGATGTCAGCACCGGGTACGCGATGTGGCTCAACAACGAGGTGGAAACCTCGGGGATTCCTGATGCGGAACTGAAAGCGCATCTGGAGAAGTACGGCGATGAGACCGTGCAGGTGCCCGACCTGGCTGTGTTCTACTTCGGCTTCCGCGAAACCAAGCCGCCTTTCGATGATCCTCGCGTCCGCCGCGCGTTCAGCGCTGCCTTCGACCGCGAGAAGTTCGTGGAAGAGGTTCGCCAGGGCCAGGGGCTGCCCATGAAACACTTCGCGCCTCCTGGCATCTTTGGTGCGCCGCCCATCGACGAAGTGGGTGTGGGCTTTGACCCCGAATTCGCCAAGCAGCAGCTTGCCGATGCCGGTTATCCCAACTGCGAAGGCTTCCCCACCGTCACCCTGCTGGGCTACAGCGGCCAGTCCACCCTGAACTGGATCGAATTCGCTCAGAAGCAGTGGCAGGAGCACCTGGGCTGCAGCCCCGACGTGATCCAGATTGAGCAACAGTCCTTCAAGGAACTGCTGGCGGCTACTTCCGCGAGCACGCCCGATGAGGAAGCGCCGCACATGTGGACCCTGGGTTGGGGCCCCGACTATCCCGATGAAAACAACTGGGTCGGTGACGTGCTGTGGTGCGAGAACCCTGGCAACCGCATGAAGCGCGAATGCACCGAGGCCGATGAGCTCATCGTGAAGGCTCGCGAAGAGACCGATCCGCAGAAGCGCATCGAGATGTACCGCCAAATCGAGGATATGTTCTTCGGCGAGGAAGGCGAGATGCCCATGGCGCCCCTGTACCTGCGCATCGCCTATGTGGCTCAACATAGCTGGCTCACCGCGCCGCGTGCCCTCTTCGGTGGCGAACAGTTCTACAACTGGACCATCGACCAGGCTGCGCAGATGGCGGCGGCAGGCAAGTAAGCTGCCTTTCCTGGAGGGGGACGCTCCGGCGTCCCTCTCCTTCTCTTTCTCCAGGTTATGCCTTCATCCAAGAGTAGCTCCTTCGACCGGGGGAGCCAGTCTTTGATGAATGCATAACATACCCAAAAATTTTTCACCCCAGTGGCCATGAGCAATGGCTCACCCTATGACGACGAAAATAGAACGCTGTTTGGCGCAGATGCTCCGTAGCGTGGATTCCTACTGATTACTGATTACTGATTACTGATCCCTTTCCACCTTCCAGGGAGATCCTTTATGACCCGATACATTATCCGGCGGTTTTTGGTCTCCATTCCCGTGTTATTTGCGATCGTGCTTTTCACCTTTGCAGTCGTGCACGCCTTGCCGGGGGGACCTTTTTCCAACGTGGGCGAAAAAGCCATGCCCGAACAAATTCGGTTGATCATGGAACGTCGCTATGGGTTGGATAAGCCGATTTATATCCAGTTCTGGAATTACCTGGTCATGTTGGCTCATGGCGACTTGGGGCCGCTGATGCGGATGCCCAGCCAGACTGTCAATGATATTGTTTATCAGACCTGGCCTGTTTCGATTCAGTTGGGCACATTATCGGTCCTATTGGCTTTTACCATCGGTATCCCCGCAGGCATTTTGGCTGCCCTACGGCGCAATACCTGGGTGGACTACACCGCCACCTTTACCGCGGTGTTGGGGGTTTCCATCAACAATATTGTACTGGGGCCCCTGCTCATCCTCGTCTTTGGGGTATGGCTGAAGTGGTTCCCCATCGCCTTTTGGGGGGCGGAACCGCCCTGGATTCTGGGCTTCTTGCCCAAGCCAACCCTGAATTTCTGGTGGCACGCGGTGTTGCCTGTGGTCACTTTGGGCACGGCCATGTCGGCCACCATTGCCCGGCTCACCCGGGCCAGCTTGCTGGAAGTGATGATGTCCGACTATATCCGCACGGCCCGGGCCAAAGGCTTGAAGGAGCGCACGGTGATCATCCGCCATGCCCTTAAAAATTCCTTGATCCCCGTTGCCACCATCTTAGGCCCGCTGCTGGCAGGGGTGCTCACCGGTACCTTTGTGGTGGAGCAGATTTTCGCCCTGCACGGCATGGGGCGCCAGTTTATCATGAGCATTGAACAGCGGGAGTATTTCTTGCTCTCCAGCCTTACGCTTCTTTACTCGGTGATGTTGGTATTGGGTAACTTGATGGTTGACATCATGTATGCCTGGCTCGATCCTCGTATTCGTTACGACTAAACTCATTCTTTGAACCATCTCCCCATTTCTCTCAAGGTATTGACTTATGGCCGAAGGAAAGGCATCCATGGACGAACTGGGTCAAGTCTTTGAACAGCAATTTCGCGGTAAACCGCGCTCCCCTATGGGAGACGCTTTACGCGAGTTCAAACGCAATAAAGTTGCTGTGGGTAGTTTGGTGTTTATCGCGGTGGTTGGTTTTTTGGCGCTTTTTGCCCCCCTGTTTACTCCCTACGGATATAATGTGCAGAATACGGCCTATGCTCGGGCCAAGCCCATGACGCCCTATGTGATCACCACCGATAAGTACGAACAATGCCATTGGAAGGGCACCCCTCTGGACTTTGGGTGCACGGTCTATATTTTGGGGGCGGACGGCCTGGGCCGGGATATCCTCAGCCGGGTGGTCTACGGCGCCCGGGTGTCCTTGCTGGTGGCCATCATTGGTTCCTCGGTGAGTTTGATCATCGGCACCTTCTATGGCGTTATCTCCGGCTATTTCGGTGGGAAGGTTGATGAACTGATGATGCGCATTGTGGACTTTCTCTACGCGTTGCCCGTGCTGGTCATCATCATTATCATGACCGTTTACTTCAAAGCCCTGGCACGATCGGGAGCCACCGGATTTGCCGGATTCCTCATCGATTTGGACCAGGCCATGGGCGGCCTTCTCTTCATGTTCATTGCCATTGGCGCGTTGAGCTGGTTGGGCATGGCCCGTCAGGCCCGGGGGCAGATTCTGGCTCATAAAAAGAAAGAATACGTGGAAGCGGCCCGTTCCATCGGCGCGGGCAGCAGCCGCATCATCTTCAAACACCTGTTGCCCAATATCATCGGCCCCCTGCTGGTTCTGGAATCCCTGGCGATCCCAGGTTATATCGGGTTGGAGGCCTTCCTCAGCTTTATCGGCCTGGGGGTGAACCCACCTACCCCGAGTTGGGGTATCATGATCTCTGAGGGCTATCTGGGGATCAAATCGAACCCCCATCTGGTCTTGGTGCCGGGCACGGCTCTGACTCTGCTCACTCTGGCCTTCAACTTCATGGGTGATGGCATTCGCGATGCCATCGATCCTCGCATCCACGGACGCTAAGTGAGCGTCCAGAAATAACTTCCCTTTTTTTGCCGCAACACTTGCCGAGTAAACTCGTGCCTATGGAGGCGCTTCGCGCCAATGGTCGCCCTTCGGCGACCTCTTTTGTCGCCGTTTTGGACGGCGGAGGCCGTCCATTGGCCGTAGGCCTTAAGTGTTCGACTTCAGTCGATGAGCACAAAAACGGAAATTAATTTTTAGACGGTTACTAAATCCTCTCTGATTTTGACGTGATTTATAAAATGACCCATCGAACAGCCAAAATCCATCCTAAGCTTGCCCTTTTTCTTCTTATCAGCCTGGTGTTTTTAGCCGCGGTGGCCTGTCAGAAGGGGGAAGTCATCACGCCCGCTGAAGCCACGGCCCGGGCCAAAGAAGCTCGTTCCGTGAAGCTGCGAAAGACAGCCACGCCCGGAGGAAAAACCGAAGCGGGCGCGAATGTCATCCCTTCGGGCACCAAAGCCACCCTGGTGGGCAAATCCTATCTCATCAATATCTACCGGGACCCTGATGGCAAACGCATTATTGCCCAGCAGGAACGGGGCATGGAAGTAACCATCCTGGATGTGACGCAAGTGGGTAAGGAAACCTGGTATCTTATCGATGCGCCCGCGGGCCAGGGCTGGGTCAAAGGCGAAAATCTCCAGGTCGAAGAGGCCAAGGCCGCGGAATCGGAACTGAAGCCCGGGGATGTCGCCTTCCTCACGGGGAAATCCTATCTCATTAACCTTTATCGGGAACCCGACGGCAAGCGCATCATCGCCCAACAGGAACGGGGCGTCCAGGTTTCCATCCTGGATGTGCAGCAAGGCGAAGATGGCAAAACCTGGTATTTGATCGATGCGCCCACCGGTCAGGGGTGGGTGCGTGGGGAAAATATCACCGCAGAAAAGCCCGAATAACGCGGCGACGCCATGATGGATGGCTCCTTCTGCGTGGTGCTTACCACCACGGACTCGCAAGAAGAGGCGGATGCACTGGCCCGAGGGCTGGTGCATGCCCGCCTGGCCGCGTGTGTGCAGCAAATGCCCATTCGTAGCGTCTACCGCTGGCAGGGAGAAGTGGTCCAGGATGAGGAGATTTTACTTCTGATCAAAACCCAATCGCGGCTCTATCCCCAGGTGGAATCCTGGATCCGGGCCCATCACCATTACGAAACGCCGGAGATCCTGCAACTGCCCGTGAGAGCGGGGCTGGATGCTTATCTGAGCTGGGTGCAAGAGGAGACCGGTTAAAGGTCATCTCCGATCCCTCCGTCGATTCAAGAGGTGCCGGGCCAGGTCCTTGGACACCAGCCCTGTGCCATGAGAGGCAATGTAGCATAGAGAAGCGGGTTGGGTAATGATTTGTCTGGGGTAGGATTAGGATCAGGATTAGGATCAGGATTAGGATTAGGATTGGGATTAGGATTGGGATTAGGATTGGGTGATATGAAGGTGGCAATTCCGCTTTGGGAAAGATCATCAGCTATGAGGTTGAATCTCTTGAGGGGAGTATCATCTTGATCGTTTCCATTGAATTTCTTTATTTCACCAGCCTGAGGAAGAACATCGTTGAAACCACTCCCTTCCCTTGATTGGGAGAAGGAAGAGCCTTTTATCTTTATCCAAGGGGCTAACGTGGGAATCGGTGTGGGGGTAGGTGTGGGCGTATATGAAGGAGTTGGGGTATTCGTAGGAGTATTTGTTGGTGTCAATCTACGAGTAGGAGTAGGTGTGGGTGTCGCGGGAAGACATCGGCAATTTGAGTCATAGCTGCCTTCTAAAGGACAGGCTGGATTAAGGCATTGGAAGTTGATACATGTGAGGCCTCTTCTACAAGCGTAACGGTACATATCACAATAACTTCCACATCTGCCAGGTATGGGCGTGGGTGTGAAGGTTGGTGTGTTTGTAGGCGTATTTGTGGGCATCGGCGTAAATCTTGACCCTGGGGTAGGTGTGGGAGTGTTGGTTGGGGTAGGCGTATTGGTCGGGATAGGACAACTCACGTGTATTTCATTGCTCCAACTGTAGTAGGTGCAGTTCCAGTCTCCGCAATTTTTTATGTTGTAGTCATAGGAGTTGTTGTGTTTGTTGTATCCACTATCTGTATCTGTATAAAATGTTCCAGTCGTGTTGGCATAATTGTAATTCCATCTTCCATCTACTTTACGAGCGATCCTGTATCTTGCAGCTTTTCCTCCACCATACCATCTTAGGTAAATAGGACCATTTGGACCACCGCACCAGCCCATCAAAGTAGCAGGCGCGGGAGGAAGCAAACACATACACTCATAGTTTGACTGCGTACATTCTTGTCTTATGCATTGCCCGTTTCTGCAAATGTTTCCAAGGCCTCCACAGTCACCTGAGTCATAACAAGAGACATTATCGGAAATAAAAATCAACCAGGCTGAAAGGCTCGACCGGGGAGCGATGAGCAACCCTCAAATTGTGTAGACCGCAAGCCAACAGCATCACCAAGTCGTCGAAATCACTTTTCCAATTGC
>JALWZT010000062.1 GCA_027002405.1 Anaerolineae bacterium
GGGCAGGGGTGGGGGCCAATCGGCCGGATCACCGCCCCTGCCGGATTGCCCGGCAACCTGCTTGAGATTTGCCAACAGTATCCTGAACCCTCGGGCTACGGGTACAAAGCCCCTCCGGGGCTCACGTCCCCAGCCCGCAGGGCTTCGTATTTGTAGCTCGGAGGTTTAGCTCCGAGCAGAAGAAACAGCGCCGCGGGGCTAGCCGGAATTATCCGGCGCCCTTTTATAGCCCGGCGACTTCATCGCCGGGCGGGCGAGCGTGGCAGACGCCACTTCGGTCGGCTAGACAACGCCAAAAAATAAGGCCGCGAAAAAGGCGACAACGAAACGTCATTCCGAGGGAGCGAAGCGACCGAGGCATGTCCTGAGCTTGTCCTGAACAAAGTGAAGGACCTCGTCGAAGGAAATCTAGCGAAGCGCAAAAACCACGGCATGGCGCTCGCTTCGCTCGCTAGATGCCCTTCGGTTCCTCAGGGCAGGCTTCGCTCCCTTCGGTCGCTCAGCATGACGAACATCTGCGTCAATCTGTGTTGCGAAGCATCTGGGCAAATCTGCGTCCCCATTTTCATCGTTATGTGATGAGCTATCGCTCATGGCGACTTCCATGACTTCCAACATCCACATTCGTGAAATGACCATGGCCGATTATGACGCGGCCATGGCCCTATGGCAACGTACCGAAGGGATGGGCCTGCGTCCCGCCGATGCCCCGGAGCATATTGCCCGCTATCTGGCACGGAATCCGGGCTTGAGTTTTGTGGCCATGGATGGCGATCGCCTGGTGGGCACCGTGCTGTGCGGGCATGATGGACGGCGGGGTTATCTACAACACCTCGCGGTGGAACGGGCCTATCGGGGCCGGGGCATTGGCAAAGCCCTGGTCGAACGGGTATTGAACGCGTTACGGGACGTGGGCATCCGCAAATGCCATCTTTTCGTTATCAAAGAAAACCAGGCCGCCATCGCGTTCTGGCGCCATATCGGTTGGGAACTGCGTCAAGACATTGTTACCATGTCTCATTTTACCCATGGAGAGGATTAGGATTGAGGTCGTCAGAACGACGTTGAGCGAGGCGACAGCGGACGTGATGCGTGAAACGTGAACCGTGAGCTCATTACGCATCACGTTTCACGACCCGCCAGCCTGGCCACGAAGCGCTTGTCTCGGCATCGACGAGCTGCCGCTGGTGACGCCCGTAAGCCATTGAACCAGTTGTGCAGCCAGGCCGTTTTCCTGCATCAAAAGCCCGATCCCCCAATTCTCGTCGTGCACCACCACCCATTGATGGGGTCCTTGGGCCAGGGCGTTTAACATCTGGGCCGTCTTGAATGCGTGGTCTTCCCGAAGTTGAGGATGATCACTCACCGCCAGGAAGAGGGGCCGGGCACCATATGCGTTCATCACCTTTTGCAGAAGGGCTTTATCATCGCGAATGCCCGGAGTGATCAAGGCAACGGCCCGGATTTCAGGATGTTTGGCCGCATAATCCAAAGCCCACCAGGACCCATCATTTTCACCAACAAGCACCAGGTTTTGCGGGTCCACCTGGGCTTGAGCCCGCAAGAAGGCCACGGCCGCATCCACATCCGCCAATCGATTAGGGTCTTGCGGCTGACCGCCGCTTTCCCCAGCCCCCCGGAAATCGATAGCCAGGACCGCCATTCCCTGGTCCATCAAACGCCAGGCCACCACCTGCCAATCGCTGCGGGAGCGATCCACCCCATGAAGCAACACCACGCCCGGCGCAGGCGATGCCAGCGGGCGGTAGTAATCCCCCTTGATGGGAACCCCATCTTCTGTGAGCAGATCCACCGGGTAAACCCCTTTCATGCCCGGTTGCGCCTGGGGGTTGGGGGTCGAGGTGGGCGCCAGGGGCACGGTGGGTCGCGGGGTCGGCGTGGGCGTGGGTTCGGGCGTGGGTGTCCGGGTACACGCCGCCAGGAGGAAAAGCAGGCATAGGAAAAGTATCGAAATCAGACGCTTCTTAGGAACCATGGGTATCGTCGACCGGCTGTTCATGGGTTCTGTTGCGTAAATAGGATCAGGATTAGGATTAGGATTGTTAGGCCGAGGTTAGGCGCGGGCAGGAGTAATCAGTGATCAGTCATCAGTAATCAGTTGCGGGGCTAGCCGGATTATGAACGTTTACAAAACAATCCGGTAATAGAATGAGGCCTATGACCCGTTTAATTTGTAAAACTCCATCATCCGGCGCCGTTTTATAGCCCGGCGACTTCATCGCCGGGCGGGCGGCGGCTAGTACACCGCGGCCTAAATCCTTCGGCACTTTAGGCCCTCAATGGTCGACCGGTGTAAGTCCATTTGAATGGTTTGGCCATCGTGCGGTTGAAGTAGTCGATGAACTTCAAGATGCGCTGCCG
>JALWZT010000063.1 GCA_027002405.1 Anaerolineae bacterium
CCCCCACCCCGGCCAATCTGGCCACGGCTGTAGCCTACGTCTTGCAGGCGACGGCGCGGGCTCGGACCGCCACACCCACGCCCTTCCCATACAACGCACTCGTACCCACCCCCACCTTCACTCCCTGGTACATCACGCCTACCCCCACGCCGGCCAACGCCGCCACAGCCACGGCCCAAAGCTTCTATGCCACGGCCGTGGCTCTGACCACCGGCACCTTCACCCCTCTGCCGCCCAACACCATCATCTTGGGGGGTCAGGGAACCCCCGTTCCCCAACTCTACCAGATAGGCCAACCCGTGCAGATTGTGGCGGAGCAGCCTGTCAATGTGCGCGCGGGCCCCGGCATAGACTATGATATCGTGGGTTTTGTGGAACCAGGGACCGTAGCGCGGGTGGTGGCCGGGCCTCGGCCAGATGATCGCAATATCTGGTGGATGATCCGGTACGAACCTCCCGATGCCTCGCCCATCGAAGGCTGGATTGCCGGTTTTCTCATCGCTCCATTAGAATAAAATACCCAATACCCAATATCTAAAGTACTGGACACTGGCGTTTTTTGATTTTGACACGAATGAACGCGAATTTCACGAAAAAGAATAAAAAAATTCGCCAAATTCGTTTAATTCGTGTCGAAAAATGGCGTAAAAAGCGACAGAATAAGTTTCGCCAGACTCCAGTAAAGTACACACCCTCCCTCATCCAGGAGACCCTGTGGAATTTCGAGATTACATTCAACCTCTCCGTCGCTGGTGGTGGCTGTTGGTCTTATCGACCCTGATCGCGGCCCTCTTTAGCTTCATCGCGGTCAGCCAGCAGCCCCCTATCTACCAAACCCACGTGACTTTGATGGTGGGACGGGCCATCGACAACCCCAACCCCTCCGGCTCCGATTTCTGGCTGACCCAGCAACTGGCCAACACGTATGCCGACATCGCCAAGCGCGACCCGGTCAAGCAAGCTGCCATGGACGCGTTGGGCCTGACCTGGCTGCCCGATTACACGGTGCGGGTGGTTCCCAACACGCAACTCATCGAGATCGCGGTCACCGACACCGATCCGGCGCGGGCCCAGGCGGTGGCCAACGAACTAGCCAACCAGCTCATCAAACAAAGCCCCACCGGCAGCGGGCCGGATCAGCAGCGCCAGGAATTCATCGAACAGCAGTTGAATGAGTTGGAGAAGGGGATCGAGGACACCAAAGCGCAGATCGACCAGAAGCAGGAAGAACTGGCTTCCATGTTCAGCGCCCGTCAGATCGCGGATACCAAAGCGCAGATTCAGGCCCTGCAAGACAAGTTGAACACCTTGCAGGCCAACTATGCTTCCCTTCTGGCCAACACGAACCAGGGCGCCATCAACACCCTCACCATCATCGAACCCGCGGCCCTGCCCGAAAAACCCGTGGGCCCCAACAAACCCATCACCGTGCTGCTGGCCTCGGTGATCGGCTTCATTCTGGCGGCCATGGCAGCCTATCTGCTGGATTATCTGGATGACACCATCAAAACGCCCGACGAGGTTAAGAAACTCCTGAATTTGACCACCTTGGGGGCGGTGCCGCGGATGAAAGAGTCTGAATCCGAGCTGATCGCCATGAGCAACTCCCAATCGCCCGCGGTGGAATCCTATCGCATCCTGCGCACGAACCTGCAATTCGCGGCCGTGAACCATCCCCTGGACGCGTTGCTCATCACCAGTCCTTCCCCCAGCGAGGGCAAATCGCTGACCGTAGCCAACCTTGCCATTGCCATGGCCCAGGCTGGCAAAAAGACCGTCATCGTGGACGCCGACCTTCATCGTCCCCGGCAGCACAAGCTCTTCTCCCTCCCCAACAACGTCGGTGTCACCACGGCCCTGCTTTCCGAACATCCCGAACCAGATGGCCTGCTGCAACCCACCCAGATCCCCAACCTCTTTGTGCTCACATCCGGGCCGCTTCCCCCCAACCCCGCCGAACTACTCGGCTCTGAACGCATGAAGGAGCTTTTGCAGCATCTGGGGGAAGAAGCAGAGATGCTCATTTTGGATAGCCCACCCGCCACGGTCCTCTCCGACGCCATGATCCTCTCCACGCAAAGCGACGGCGTGCTTTTGGTGTTGGACGTAGGTCAGACCCGACGGGACGCAGCCCGCCGAGCTGTGGAGGGATTGCAGCAGGTGAATGCCCGCATTATCGGCGTTTTGCTGAACCGCGTGCCCACCAAGGGAAGCGGGTATTATTACTACTATTACTATTACAGCGGAGATTATGGCTCCAACGATCATCATCGGGGCCCGGGCAAAGGGCTCTGGGGGCGCCGCAAAAAGCGCAAGCGTCGTTCCTCCCGGCAGGCGCCCACGCCCAGCCTCCTGATTGATCCCTCACACACATGTACAGAT
>JALWZT010000064.1 GCA_027002405.1 Anaerolineae bacterium
CGCCTCTACCGGCTCGAACAGCATTTCCCCCTGTTGAATAAACGCTTCGGGAGAATAGCGCACCTGCCCTCCAGGCGTGCGGAGCACAAATGCATGATCCTCTCGTTGCCATTGCAGCCAATCGACATCCAGGGCGGGGGGCTCAGTAAACTGAAAATAACCAGCTTGAGCCAAAACCCTATCGCCCAAAGGCCTCTCCGCAACCAATCGCCCCTTGCTATCGAGCCGGATGTCGGTTATCGGATCGTAAGCCCATTGGCCATTTGGGGTCTGGCCAAAATGATCACGCCATCCAGGCCATTGGTCTTCCAGGCTTCGCGAGGGCAAAGGGGGTGTTTGAGTTGACGTGGTGGCCCTTTGGCCCATGGCATCGAAATGCCATACTCGACCGTCCCGAGCGAACAACAGGAGAGACTTGCGGGTTGCTTCCACAGTCACCACGTCGGCAGAAGGGGGGAGCGGCGGGGCCACAGGTGCGGTCAGCCGAGTTTGGATTTGCATACAGGGAACCGGCTCTGGCGTAGGTGTAGGCGTGGGCGCGGGGGGTTGTGCGCCTGTGATAGGAGTCGTGGTGGTGATCGGGGAGGTCGGTGTCATGGGCGATGTGGTCACAGGGGCCGGAGTGGGCGTGCATAGGTCCGTCGTAAGCAGCGCCATCTCATGCTCTCCAATCTGTATCCACCAGGCGTCCTCGGCAACGGGCCATAGACCTCGAACGTCCGCGCCATGAAGAGAGAGGGGCAGAGAGAGCGCATAGGGTTTGAATTGTCGGCCATCCCATCTGTACAACGTGTTGGACGCGTCCATGGCCGCTGGCCGCGCGCGCTCCATCACGAACATCGCGCCTGATGGCGCGCCCGGAGGCGCTCGAAACTCGCCATCATGCCAATAGACCCACTGATGATCGATGTTCGCCCAGGGAGTCCCATCCTCATCGAACACCACCTGGCTGGCTACTCTCAATGTCTGGAGACGTACCTCGTTTCCAGCTCGGGCGAGAACGGCCAGCGTATCGCCATCCCACAACCAAAGCGTTCTATCCGGTCCTTCGCGGACCTCTTGTAAGGAGGCCAGGATGGTCAACTTCCCGGGGAGGGGTATCTCCTGATGTCCGGAAGCGTCGTATAAATGCAATCCCTGATCTGTTTCCAAAAGATGAAATCCTTCCCAATCGTAAGCATGGCGCATCGCGGAGGGATTCAAAAACAAGGCAGGCTTGTTCTCAGGTTGACAGGCGTAATCAGTTCCTTGTGGAGAGCAATGTTGCAAACGGCCCTCCGGTCCAAGGGCCCAAATGTCTCCATTTTCATCCAACGCGTGGCGATGATCCGGCAGGAGATTGAAGCGAGCGAAGTCGGTGACGCCATCGCCCCTCCTGCGCGCGACCCACCAGGTCTGGCCGTTCCGCCCCACGAGAACCCCCCGTTCATTGGGAGTCATTTGATAGCGCAAAGTCACATCCGGTTGATCAAGCTGGAATCCTGGCTGCCAGGTGCGCTGAACAGGATCGAAGTATGTGACGCCGCTGGTCAGAACAAAGGTCCACAGGTTAGCGCTCCACTGTTGCGCGTCGAGCAAGGTCTGCCCCGGGGCGTTGAAGGGGCTCATGGGTGAAAATAGAGGGCGAGGACTGACATTGAGCCCGTCCACATCGAACTCCCCATACAGGATTCCACCATCCTGACGGTGCACCAGCAGCGTCAGGCGTTGACCCTCCTGGAACAGATCCATATTGGCCACGGCCGCGTCGACAGGCGCTCCGGCAAGCTTGATCTCACGCCAATACCGTTGTTGCAGATCGTATCGCCAAAGGGCATCCTCGGTGGTAAAGAAGAGAAAATCATCGACACGATACACCCGTCGGAAGCTCCCTCCAGGTGCGATCCCAGGGGATTCTAAGACAGTCTGTTGGGAACCGTTCTGCCAAAGTCTCACACGACCTTCGCTTTCCAGATAAGCAAAGGATTTCCTTGGGGGGTCCACGGCCACGGCGCGGGCGTGGATTTTCTGGGACGGGAGGGAAACGAGACGGGTGGAACATGAATGAGGCGCGGGGATCGTTTGCAAAGGTGTGATAACCACGGTGATATCCTCGGTTTCGCCGTAAATGAACACCAGGTAGTCTCCAAGTCGATAAAGGCGAGACCGTGCCGAGGCATAAGTGAGATCCGTGGCATGCCAGGTGCGGGCTCCGGGATCATACAAGAAAAGCCCGACATCTGTGGCAACAGCCACAAGCCCATTGGGGAGCTTTTGAGCGTCGAAGATGTCCGTCGCGTGTTGGGCAATGGGGGTGCGGAACCAACAGGCTGTCTTTCCTGATGCGGGCGCGGAGGCGTCATATCGTTTCAGGTAGCGGATGCCGTTCTCTTGTCGGA
>JALWZT010000065.1 GCA_027002405.1 Anaerolineae bacterium
ACTGTTGGAGTGGTTTTGGAAGACCTGTTTGAGACTGTTGTTCTTTCATGGTTTGTTTTCCCTCCTACCCCTATACTATACTGCGTTTCCCCCTTAATGTAAACCTACCCTTGTGAGGGGGCAGGGGGTGGGGGCCGAACGGCCGGATCATCGCCCCTGCCGGATTGCTCAGCAGCCTGCTCGAGGTTTGCCAACAGCATCATGAAGTCGCCGGGCTACAGAACGGCGCCGGATAATTCCGGCTAGCCCCGTAGGGGCGCTGTTTCTTCTGCTCCGAGCTACAGATACGAAGCCCTGCGGGCTGGCCACGGGAGTGCTACTGAACACTGAACACTGAACACTGATTACTGATTACTCCTACTCGCGCCTAACCTCGGCCTGACAATCCTCAATCCTAATCCTAATCCTAATCCTAATCCTGATCCTGATCCTGATCCTGATCCTGATCCTGATCCTGATCCTATCTTGCTGTTTCTAGCCTCGGCGCTACTGAACACTGAACACTGAACACTGATTACTGATTCCTGATTCCTGATGACTGATGACTCTCTTCGCGCCCCTGGCGTCTTGGCGTGAGCTATTTATCGACGGAACAATCCCCCGATCTGTGGAGGATAACCATGTCTGGCAGCATTGCACGAAAAGATATCCGCCAAATCGGCCCCTTTCTTTATGAGATCCCCCAATCCTTTCGGGCGGATATGCGGGTTCCGGCCCGCATCTACGCGGATGAAACCATTCTGGAAGCGGCCCTGCGCGACAATTCCTTGATTCAATTGGTCAACACGGCCACCCTGCCCGGCATTGTGGGGTATGCCCTGGCCATGCCCGATATCCATCAGGGGTATGGGTTCCCCATCGGCGGCGTGGTGGCGACCCGGGCGGACCGCGGCGTCATTTCTCCCGGCGGCGTGGGGTATGACATCAATTGCGGGGTGCGGCTCCTGGCTTCGGAGATGGAAGAAGGGGAAGTCCGGCCCTACCTGGATGATCTGGCGACGTTGCTCTATCAGCATGTGCCCAGCGGCGTGGGCGTAGGCGGATTCCTGAAATTGAAGAAAAAGGAATTGAATGACGTTTTGGAGCAAGGGTCCCAGTGGGCCCTGAAACGAGGCTACGCCACCCACGACGACCTGCTTCACACCGAAGAGGGCGGGCGCCTGGAAAGCGCCCGCGCGGACAAGGTGAGTGATCGAGCCAAGGAACGGGGGCGGGGCCAGATCGGCACCCTGGGCGCGGGCAATCATTTCGCAGAGATCGGCGTGGTGGATGAGATTTTCGACGAGGAGGCCGCGAGCGCGTTCGGGCTTTTCCCGGACCAAGTGGTGGTGCAAATCCATTGTGGTTCCCGCGGGTTGGGGCATCAAGTCTGCACCGATTATGTCCATCAATTCCAAAAGACCATCAAGCACCATGGCATCACCCTGCCCGACCGCCAACTGGTCTGTGCGCCCATCCAATCCCCCGAAGGCCAGGATTACCTGGCTGCCATGGCGGCCGCGGCCAATTTTGCCTGGGCCAACCGTCAGCTTCTGACCCACCAGACCCGGGAAGCCTTCATGAAGGCCCTGGCCGGTAAAGTCAAAAACTGGGATTTGCGAGTGGTCTATGATGTGGCCCATAACATGGCCAAGATGGAGACGCACGAAGTCAACGGCCGAAAGGTGCGGGTGTGTGTCCATCGCAAGGGTGCCACGCGCGCGTTTGGCCCGGGGGATCCTGTGCTGCCTCCGGACTACATGGATGTGGGCCAGCCGGTCCTGGTGCCCGGCAGCATGGGCACAGCCTCGTATGTGTTGGTGGGCTCCAGGCAAGCGATGCACCAGAGCTTTGGCTCCACCTGCCATGGTGCGGGCCGCCAGATGAGCCGTAAGGCCGCGAAGCGTGCGGTGCGGGGGGAAGCATTGCGCCAATCCCTGGAAGCCCAGGGGATCGCCGTCCGCGCGGGCAGCCTGCGCGGCCTGGCCGAAGAAGCCCCCATGGCCTACAAAGATGTAAGCCGTGTGGTGGATATCGTACACAAGGCGGGTATTGCTCGCAAGGTGGCCCGCCTACGCCCTATCGCCGTGGTTAAAGGCTAATTCTAATCCTGATCCTAATCCTAATCCTGATCCTTCATCCCATTCATCAAACAGGAGTTCCTCATGCTCAAAATCCACTTTGGCACCGATGGCTGGCGTGGCAAAATCGCCGAAGATTACACCTTTGATAATGTGCGTCGCTGCGCCCAAGGGTTTGCAAACTACCTCAAGGAACATTACGCGCCAGAAGAAGTGCAACGGGGCGTCGTGGTCGGAGGGGATCGCCGCTTTGCTTCCGAAGATTTCACCGCCGCGGTGGCCGAAGTCCTGGCTGCCAATCATATCCCCGTGCATTTTACAGGAGCCAGCACCCCCACCCCGGTGATCTCCTACAGCGTAGTGGCGCGGCATGCCATAGGCGCGGTGAACATCACGGCCAGCCACAACCCTCCCAGCGACAACGGCTTCAAAGTGCGTGATCCCCAAGGGGGGGCCATTGCGCCCGCGGGCCTTAAGGCCATCGAAGCCCGCATCCCCGAGGACATGACCGGGGTCCAACGCATGAAATTCGATGACGGGGTTGATGCGGGCCTTATCATGCCCTTTGATCCCAAACCCGCGTATGTGGCTCAAATCCAACGTTTGGTGGATTTACAACCTTTGCGCGACGCGGGCCTGGTAGTGGCGGTTGAACCCATGTGGGGGAATGGTGCCGGGTGGCTGACCGAGCTTCTGGCAGGGGGGAGCACCCAGGTCTACGAAACCCATTCCGACCGGAATCCCATCTTCCCCGAAATGAAACGGCCCGAACCCATTCCTCCCAATGTGGACGCGGGCCTGGCCTTTGCCCGGGCCCATCATGCGGATGTGGTTTGCATCATGGATGGGGACGCGGACCGTTGCGGCTTAGGTGATGAACATGGCCAATTCGTGGATCAGCTTCGGGTCTTTGGTCTGCTGGCCATGTACTTCCTGGATATCCGCGGGGAACGCGGGCCCATTGTCAAAAGCCTGAATACCACGGTCATGCTCAACAAGCTGGCGGAAAAATTCCAGGTTCCCATTTACGAAACCGGGGTGGGATTCAAATACATCGCTCCTAAGATGGAAGAAGTGCATGCGCTCATCGGGGGGGAAGAAAGCGGCGGCTATGCATTCGGCGCGCATATCCCGGAACGGGATGGGATCCTGGCCAATCTTTTCCTGTTGGACCTCATGGTGAAAACCGGCCTCAAGCCCACCCAACTTTTGGATCGCCTCTTTGCCATGGTGGGAGGCCCCCACTACTATCACCGGATTGACACCCCGCTGGAATCCAACGCATTCAAAGCCCAGGCCAAGGCGCGCCTGGATGCAGCCATGCCCGAACGCATCGCGGGCCTGAAGGTTTTGGAAAAGGTGACCATTGATGGTTATAAATTCATCATGGAGGATGGCGGCTGGCTTACCATCCGCTTCAGTGGGACCGAACCCTTGATCCGCGTCTACGCGGAAACGACCCACGAAGATAAACTGGACGCGATCCTGGAAGCGGGCCTGACCATGGCAGGCATCCACTCGGAATAAGGATATGGCAACCCCTCCCCCGCTCATCGACTCCCATTGTCACCTGGACCTGCCTCATTTTCAGGAGGACCGGGACCAGGTGGTCGCGCGCGCCCGGGAGGTGGGGGTCATCGCCATGGTCACCCAGGGGGTGGATGTGGCCAGCAGCCAGGCCGCGGTGACCCTGGCCCAAACGTACCCTTCGGTTTATGCGGCGGTGGGCATCCATCCCAACGACAGTGCGGATTTCCACCCCGCCATGCTGCAAACCATCGAGGCTTTGGCCGCTCACCCGCGCGTGGTGGCCATTGGCGAAATCGGGCTTGACCTGTATTGGAAGACCACCCCCCTGGAGCACCAGATCCGGGTTTTGCGTGAGCAACTGGACCTGGCCGCGAGGCTGGGCCTGCCTGTGGTGCTCCACGACCGAGAAGCGCACGAGCCTTTGATGGCCGAATTAAGAGCCTGGGTGCGAGAGCGAGTGCCCGGCTCGCCCCTGACCCGGCGCCCCTGGGTCGGGGTGTTGCACAGTTTTTCCGGGGATCTGGCCATGGCTCAGGAAGCCTATGATCTGGGTTTTATCCTGGGATTGGCCGGGCCTGTTACCTTCAAAAACGCGCGGGAACTTCGAGCTCGGGCCCGTCACCTCGACCCCCACCGCCTGATGCTGGAAACCGACGCGCCCTATCTCAGCCCCCATCCTTATCGGGGTCAGCGCAACGAACCCATGCGCGTGAAATGGGTGGCGGAGGCCCTGGCCACCCTGTGGGATGTGCCCTATGCCGACGTCGCGGCCTGGACCACCGCAACCGCGCGGACTTTCTTCGGCATCAATGATCTTCTTTCGTAACAGGCACCACGAACGACAGTTCGCCGATACGGACGAAAATGGGAACGCAGATTTGCGCAGATGCGACGCAGATTTCCACTGATTACTGATGACTGATCACTGATTACTTTCTTTGTGCCTTCGTCTTTCCCACCGCGTGCGGGGGGAGCCGGAGGAGGCCTTCGTGCCTTTGTGGTTCATTTTCGGAATAACCTACCTTTGATACAATTCCCGCAGCTCCTCCGGGCTCTGGGCCGTGCGGATGGCCTGCTCAATGATTTCCAACATCACCAGGTCTTGAATGTTTCTGATCTCGGGCATGAGCTTCAGCCCTTTCATCCCGAATTTCAACTCCAGGCCCAGGGCGATGGCGGCCAGCAGCCCCTCGCGATAGCCTTGCTCACGGCCCTCTTCACGACCCTCCTCGCGCCCGCGCGCCAGACCTTCTACTAACCCCTTTTCATGTCCGTGCACCATACCCTCTTCCCGCCCACGCGCCAGGCCTTCTTCCAGACCCTCATGGAAACCTTGCTTGAAGCCTTCCTTCAAGCCCTGTTCCAGGCCCTCTTTTAGGCCCTTTTCCAGGCCTTCCTTCATGATCAGTTCATAGCCAAAGGATTGTATCATCAGGTCCCTCCGTCGATTCAAGAGCTGCCGGGCCAGGTCCTTGGACACCAGCCCTGCCATCAAGGTCATATTCGTCAACATGTCCGCCTTGGCCTCCTCCGTCAGATCGCTGTCCACGATGGCCCGTTCCGCCTCTACGGCCACATCCACGCCCCCTTGCATCAGCGGCGTCAGGGGCATGAGACACACCCTGTTCTCCCGGAGGACCTCGGCCGCATCCAGCTCATACGGCTTGATCAGGCGAAAGCGGTAGTCCACCTCCCGGTCCTGGTAGTGGTCCGTGGCCGAGGGGGAGGGCCGGAGGAGCATGACCACGGTGATGGCGTCCAGGCCCTCCCGCAGCACGTGCCGGGCCCGATACTCCAGCAGACGTTGGGGCACGTTCCGCTGCCAGTAGGTCTGGAACTCGATGAGGACGAGGAATTCTTCGCCATCCTCCTGCACGACGCGCAACAGGAAATCGCTGCTGCGCACGCTGGTGGTTTCCTGCGGGCGTTCCTCCATGAGGGTGCTGCTGGTGACGGGGATGCCCAACAGGTCGCGCAGGAAGGCGGCGTGACAGTGGCGTAGGAGTTCTTTGAGCGCGGCGTCGTATTTCATGAACGATGAGAGGAGCAAGGGGATTGTAGGGGCATTATAACACAGCCCGGCGGGTGGGGCAATGGCCTCGAGAGCCATGCCGGTTTGACAACCCCATGGCTTTGTGCTATACTTCCCGCCCACAAATCGAATAGACCCTCTGAAAAGCGATGACGAGGAAGAGTAAGCGTTGACACGGCGTCCCAGAGAGCCGGGGCAAGGTGCGAGCCCGGTACGTACGCCAACGCTGAATGGACCTCCGAGCTGCCGGTCGAAAGCCTTTTGGTGAGTAGCCCGAGCCGGCGTTGCCACCGTTATCATGGCAAGGGGCATCACCCAACGCGCTTAGGCCGTTGGGTCGTGCCCACAGAGTGAGGCTGGCTTTGGTATTTGGATCCCGTCGCATCACGACGGGATTTTTTTGTCCAGGGCTCGGCCTAATTAGGGTGGCACCGCGGGAGCCTGCTCTCGTCCCTAACCTGGGATGAAGCGGGCTTTTTTATTGCCTCCACTTATCCTCCCCCCTCCCAGCCTAAGTACTCGTCTAAAAATTAGTTCCCGTTTTTGTACTCATCGACTGAAGTCGAACACTTAAGGCCTGCGGCCAGTGGACGGCCTCCGCCGTCCATTTTTCTGGTCGACGAAGGTCGACCACCGACGCGAAGCGCCTAAAGAGCTCGAGTTTACTCGGTCAGTGCCGCGGCAAAAAAGGGACGTTATTTCTGGACACTCACTAACCCTAATCCTAATCCTAATCCTGATTCTGATCCCCATTATGCCCCTCTACCCTCTCATTCGTCACCTCCCCGCGGATTTAGAAACCACCATTTCGGTGTACCTCAAACTCGCCCGCCAGGGGCCCGCTTTCTTGTTGGAAAGTGTGACCGGAGGCGAGCAGGTCGCGCGTTATTCCTTTGTGGGGGTGGATATCCGCCGCGCGTTCGTGCTGCGCCATGACGCCTGGGAAATCCACGACATCCACGGCCCGACCAGCGTCCATCCTTTAGCCCCGGGCCAAACGCCATTGCAGGCCCTGCAAACCCTGTGGCAACCTGCCCCCCTCGCGGCCGACCATCCCCCTCTGCCCCGATTCATGGGCGGACTGGCCGGCTATCTGGGATACGAAACCATCCGTTACATCGAACCCAAGCTGCAACTCACCCCTCCCTCCAGCCTGCCCGATGCCATTTTCCTCCAGGCCGACACGGTCATCGCGTTCGACCACGCCTACGGGCAATTGCTGGTCATCGCCCTGGCCCATGGCCAGGAAGCCATTCCCGAAGCCCAGGCTCGCCTGGACCGGGTGGAAGCGCAACTGGCTCAGCCTCTCCCCTTGCCCCAATCCCCGGGGGGCATTTCCTTTCAGCCCGAACCTCCTCGTTCCAACATGAGCCGGGAGGCCTTTCATCAAGCGGTCAAAAGGGCCAAGGAGCACATTGCGGCCGGTGATATCTTTCAGGTGGTCCTTTCCCAACGGCTCAGCCGCCGCACCCCTGTCGCGGCCTTTGATATCTACCGGGCTTTGCGTCGCATCAACCCTTCCCCCTACATGTTTTTCTTCGATTTCGGTACCCTGGCTGGTGCAGAGCCCTTCTATCTTCTGGGGGCCTCGCCCGAGATGCATGTGCGGCTGGAAAAGGGCATCGCCTCCTTGCGGCCCATCGCGGGCACCCGGCCTCGGGGACGCACGTTGCAGGAGGATGAGGCTCTGGCCCGAGAGCTGCTGGCTGATCCCAAAGAACGGGCCGAGCATGTGATGCTGGTGGACCTGGGTCGGAACGATCTGGGCCGCGTGTGCGAGTATGGCAGTGTGCAGGTGGTCGAACAGATGGTGGTGGAACGGTATTCTCATGTGATGCACCTGGTTTCCCATGTGCAGGGCAGGCTGCGGCCCGAACTCAGCGCGGCCGACCTGCTGGAAGCCACCTTCCCCGCGGGGACGGTGAGCGGTGCGCCCAAAGTCCGGGCCATGGAGATCATCCACGATTTGGAGCCGGATTCGCGCGGGCCCTACGCCGGCGCGGTGGGCTACCTGGCCGTGGATGGTGGCACCGACACCTGTATTGCCATCCGCACCATGATCATGCAAGGCCAGACCCTGCGCGTCCAGGCTGGCGCGGGGATCGTGGCTGATTCGGATCCCGAAAAAGAATACCAGGAAACCTTGCACAAAGCCCGGGCCCAATTCGCGGCAGTCGAGGCCGCGGAACAGTCACACTGATTACTGATTACTGATCACTGATTACTGATACTACTGCCCTATGCTTATTCTCATCGATAACTACGACTCCTTCACCTACAACCTGGTCCAATACTTTGGCGAACTGGGGGCGAGGATCCAGGTTTTCCGTAACGACCAGGTGACCCTGGCCGAGATCCTGGCGCTGCACCCCACCCATCTGGTCATCTCCCCGGGCCCGGGCCATCCTTCCCAGGCCGGGATATCCCCCCAGGTGATTCGCGAACTGGGGCCTCATATCCCCACCCTGGGCGTGTGTCTGGGGCATCAGTGCATTGGTGACGTGTTCGGCGGTCGGGTGGTGCGGGCGCCCCGCCTGATGCATGGCAAGACCTCGCCCATCCACCATCAGGGGGACCCGCTCTTCCGAGGCGTGCCGTCGGTGTTTCAGGCGACCCGCTACCATTCTTTGATCGTCGATCCAGACTCATTGCCCGCGGAATTGGAAGTCATCGCCCACACGGCCGAGGGGGAGATCATGGCTTTACGCCATCGGACCTACCCCATTGTGGGGGTGCAATTTCATCCCGAATCCATTCTCACCCCACATGGTAAGCAGATACTCCACAACTTTCTCTCATTTTCCATTCCCACATCTTCCAGTGCATCATGATGAAGCCCTATCTGCATAAACTCCTCCACCATCAGGACCTCACAACAGAGGAAGCGGAAACGGCCATGACCCTGATCATGACCGGGCAGGCCACGGATGCGCAAATCGGCGGTTATCTGGTGGCCCTGCGCATGAAAGGGGAGACCGTGGCCGAAATCATCGGCAGTGCCCGGGCCATGCGGGCCCACGCGGCGCCCATCCATCTGGATTTGAACGGCGATGATCTCATCGATACCGCGGGCACCGGCGGTGATGGCGCGCACACCTTCAACATCTCCACCACGGCCGCGTTTGTCATCGCGGGTGCGGGCTACAAGGTGGCCAAACATGGCAACCGGGCTGCCAGCTCCCGATCGGGCAGCGCAGACGTGCTGGAGGCCCTGGGGGTGCGGTTGGACCTGACCCCTTCGCAGGTTGCTCAATGCATCCAGGAGGTAGGCATTGGTTTCCTTTTCGCGCCCGCGTTTCATCCAGCCATGAAGTATGCCATCGGGCCTCGGCGTCAACTGGGCCAGCGCACCATCTTCAACATCCTGGGGCCCCTGACAAACCCGGCCGGCGCCACCCACCAGCTCATTGGTGTCTTTGATCCCGAGCTCACCGAACCGATGGCCCGGGTGTTGGCCGAACTGGGGGGCCGTGCGGCTCTGGTGGTCCATGGCCATGGGGGTCTGGACGAGCTCACCACCAGCGGGCCGAATCGGGTCAGCCATCTGCAACAGGGCCGGGTACGCACGTATATCCTGGACGCCCAGGCCTTGGGGCTGCGTCGGGCTTCGGCCGAGCTGTTGCGAGGGGGCGATCCGCAGGAAAACGCCCGCATGATGCGGGCCATTCTCACGGGGGAGGATGATTCCCCCCGTCGTGATGTGGTGCTGCTCAATGCCGCGGCCGCGCTGGCCAGCGAAAGTGGCGACTTCCGGGCCGGATTGGAGGAGGCGCGGGCTGCTTTGGAGAGCGGCGCCGCGTACGAGAAACTGCAAGCCCTGGTCCATTTCAGCCAACAGGTGACAGATTAGTGAGTATCCTCCACGAGATCTTCGCCCATAAACGCCAGGAGGTGGCTCGGGCCCGGGCGCGGCGTTCGGAGGCCGTCCTGGCAGCCCAGGCCGCATCTTTGCCTCCGCCTCCAGACTTTATCCTCGCGCTCAAGGACCCCGCCCGTCCCGCGCCTCGGCTTATCGCGGAAATCAAACGGCGCTCGCCCTCCCGGGGGCTTCTGCGGCCCGACCTGGACCCCCTGGCCCTCGCGCGCACCTATGCCCGCCATGGCGCGGCCGCGATCTCCGTGCTCACCGACGAGCGCTACTTCGGTGGCTCCCTGGATATCTTGGCCCAAGTCGCCGAACTGAAACTGGGGCTCCCTTTGCTGCGGAAAGATTTCATCTTCGACCCGTACCAATTGCTGGAAGCCCGGGTCGCAGGAGCCAGCGCGGTATTGCTCATCCTGGCCATGCTCTCCCCTGCCCAATGGCAAGAGCTTTTGGCCGCGGCCCAGGAACTGGGTCTGGCCCCATTGGTGGAATGTCATACGGAAGAAGAGGTGATGCGGGCCGTGGAGGCGGGCGCCCCTGTCATCGGTGTAAACAACCGCGACCTCCATACCTTCGAAGTAGATTTGAACGTGTGCTTGCGCTTACGTCATCTTGTTCCTGACCACGTGGTTTACGTAGCCGAAAGTGGCATTCACACCCCTCAGGACGTAGCCCGGCTGGCCCGGGCCGGGGTGGATGCTATGCTCATCGGCGAGGCCCTGGTCACCGCGACGGATGTGGCCAGCAAACTTCAACAACTTACTGATCAGCCGCCACGAACGACTATTCACCGATACGAATGAAACCGTCTCGCGGCCAGGGCGGCGCGGGAAGCCGAGCACGTGATGCGTAATGCGTGAGGTTCTCGCGTTTCACGTTTCACGCATCACGCCCATTGCCGTCTCGCTCAACGTTGTCCTGACGATCTCAATCCTAATCCTGATCCAAATCCTATTTTCAAAGCATCCCCATGCATATCAAAATCTGTGGCATCACCTCCCTAGAGCAGGCGCTGGCCGCGGTGGAGGCGGGCGCGCACATGATAGGCTTCAACTTTTATCCTCCCAGCCCCCGAGCCATTTCGGTGCAAAAGTGTGCGCGTATCGTACAGGCTCTGCGCGATCACGGCCCAGCCGTGATCACCGTGGGCGTGTTCGTCAACATGCCTCCGGAGCAAATCCGGGCCATCATGGACCAATGCCGGTTGGATAGAGCGCAGCTTTCGGGCGATGAACCACCGGAGGTGCTGGACGCGTTAGGGCCAGTGGCCTTCAAGGCGGTGCGGCCCGCGAGCCTGGAGGAAGCGCTAGCCGCGCTGGCACACTATGGCCGGGACACCGCGCCCGCGCTCCTGGTGGATGCGCGTACCCCTCATTATGGGGGCAGTGGCAAACTGGCGGATTGGCGCATCGCCCGGGAACTGGCCCGGCGGGCGCCCATCCTGCTGGCCGGGGGGCTGACCCCCGACAATGTGCAGGAAGCGATCCGCGCGGTGCAGCCCTGGGGCGTGGATGTGGCCTCGGGGGTCGAAGCCCGACCGGGCATCAAAGATCCCGCCCGCATGGTAGCTTTTGTCCGCAACGCCACGCGCTAGCCGACTGATGCATGTTGCCGAATTAACTGATCGTAACTACTAAGATATCGCCACACTTTTTGCCACGAAGACACGAAGGCCCCCTCCGGCTCCCCCGCACGCGGGGGAGAGGCGAAGGCACGACGTATTTGTCTTTATTTTTTCTTCGTGTCGTCGAAAAACTTCGAGACTTCGTGGCTTCTTGTGGCCTAAAGTCGAGTACGTTAGCAGTTACAACTGATCACTGATTACTGATACCCCAACCCCAATCCCAATCCTAATCCTAATCCTAATCCTGATCCTACTCCTATCAATGGAACATCCCATGCCAACCACCACCCTTCCTCCCCTGACGGCCCGGTTTGGGCCCTTTGGCGGCCAATACACGCCCGAAATCCTCATCCCTGCCCTACAAGAGCTCGAAGAGGCTTATGCCCAGGCTCGCGAGGACCCAGCGTTTCAGACCGAACTTGCCACTTTGTTGCGAGATTACGTGGGCCGCCCCACCCCCATCACCTATGCAGCCCGGCTTTCCGCACATTTTGGCGGCGCTCGCATCTATCTCAAGCGCGAAGACCTGGCCCATTCGGGCGCGCACAAGATCAACAATGCCCTGGGCCAGGCCCTATTGGCCAAGCGTATGGGGAAGCGCCGTATCATCGCGGAGACGGGCGCGGGCCAGCATGGGGTGGCCACAGCCACGGTGAGCGCGCTGCTGGGCCTGGAGTGTGTGATCTATATGGGGGCAGTGGACATGGCTCGTCAGGCGCCCAATGTGCAACGCATGCGCCTGTTGGGGGCCGACGTACGGGCCGTGACCAGCGGCACCCGCACCCTCAAAGACGCGATCAACGAGGCCATTCGCGACTGGGTTACCCATGTGGAAGATACCTACTATCTGCTTGGTTCAGCCTTGGGACCCCATCCCTACCCGTCGATGGTGCGAGATTTCCAGTCGGTCATTGGGCGGGAAGCCCGGATGCAGATGTTCGAAGCCATCGGCCGACTGCCAGACACCATCATCGCCTGTGTAGGCGGAGGGTCCAATGCCATTGGGATTTTCCACGCGTTTGTGGATGACCCGGATGTGGCGCTGGTAGGGGTGGAAGCCGGCGGCCTGGGCATCGAAAGCGGGCGCCACGCGGCCCGTTTTGGCGACCCACGCCTGGGGCGTCCGGGCGTTTTGCATGGATGCTACACCTATGTGCTGCAAGACGAAGATGGGCAGATCATGAACACCCATTCCATCAGCGCCGGGCTGGACTACGCCGCGGTGGGGCCCGAACACGCCCAGTTGCGAGCCTTGGGCCGGGCGGAATATACCTACGCCACTGATGACCAGGCTCTGGCAGCCTTCCAGCTCCTGGCCCGGATGGAGGGCATTCTCCCCGCTTTGGAATCCGCCCACGCGGTGGCCGAGGCCATTCGCCGCGCGCCCCAGCTCCCTCAGGACCACGTCCTGCTCGTCAATCTCTCGGGCCGCGGCGACAAGGATCTCGATTCCGTGCTACAGGCCCTTGCTCAAAAGGAGACGCGACCATGACCCTGGCCCAACTCTTTCGCCCCACCCATACCGCGCTCATGCCCTACTTCACCCTGGGCTATCCCGACTATGCCACCTCCCTGGACATCATCGAGGCCTGTGCCCGGGCCGGCGCGGATGCCATGGAGCTGGGCATCCCCTTTTCAGACCCCTTGGCCGATGGCCCCACCATTCAGCACAGCACCCACGTGGCTTTGGAACAGGGCATGACCGTGGCCCGATGTCTGCAAGGGGTGCGGGACCTCCGGGCTCGAGGGGTGACCATCCCCTTCATCCTCATGAGCTATCTGAATCCACTCTTGGCCTATGGACTCCCAGATTTCGTAGCCCATGCCGCCGCGGCCGGGGCCAACGGGCTCATCATTCCAGACTTGCCCCCGGACGAAGGGGAAGAGCTGCGAACCCTCTGCCAGGAACACGGCCTGGACCTGGTCTTCTTACTGGCCCCCAACAGCCCCCCTGCTCGCATCCAACAAGTGGCCCGGGCCAGCAGCGGCTTCATCTATCTTGTTTCTGTGACCGGAGTCACGGGGGCTCGTGACACCCTGCCCCCCCATTTACCTGCATTCGTCCAACGGGTGCGTGCAGCCACCCAGAAGCCCCTGGCCGTGGGGTTTGGCATTGCCACGCCCCAGCAAGCCGCGGCGGTGGGCCAGTTGGCGGATGGGGTGATTGTGGGCTCTGCCCTCATCAAAGCGGTGACGGCCGCGCCCGACCCTGTGGCCGCGGCCCAGGCTTTTGTGGCCGATCTGCGCCGGGCGCTGTTCCGTAAATAGGATTAGGATTAGGATTGAGGATTGTTAGGCCGAGGTTAGGCGCGAGCATGAGTAATCAGTGATCAGTGTTCAGTTGACTCTGCGTCCTCTGCGTCTCTGCGGTAAGTACCCTTTCCGCAGGGGAGTCAGGGAGCGGTCATCCAGTGTTCAGTAGCGTCGAGGCTAGAAACAGCGCCCCTGGGGGCTAGCCGGAATTATCCGGCGCCGTTCTGTAGCCCGGCGACTTCATGAACCTGTTGGCAAACCTCGAGCAGGCTGCTGGGCGCCTTGGCCCCGCCGACTCGAAGTCGGGGCTGGGGGCCTTTGGCCGCCTGTCTGCCTGCGCAGACAGGTCCAACCGGGCGGAAAACATGTCCCCGAAGGGGGACATGCGGCGGCACGCCCTCAGACCTGAATTTATTCGGCGTACTCGCGCAGTAAACCAACAGTATCACTTCATCGCCGGGCGGGCGGGCGTGGCATACGCCACTTCGGTCGGCCAGACAACGCCACATGTCTGATTTTCGTCGTTATGTGGTGAGCTATCACTCATGGTGACTGCTCCGTAAATAGAGTAATCAGTGATCAGTTATCAGTAATCAGTTTGCCTGCTACCCGTGAGGGGGCGTCTCTGTCGCCCGTTGATGACCGATAGGGCGGGTTTCCCAATGGATGAGCTTCAGGTCTGCGTTGTAGTGGAAGACCATCTCCTGGGCCGGGCCGTGCGGGTCCATGATGTAAGGGAAGAAAATGGCATCGGCCTGGGGAATGGGCAGTTTCAGCACCTCATCCACACGAAACCACCGCAATCGCCCCTCCCGCTCATCCCCCACCTCCTCTCCAGCTTCCACCCGGGTGCGGTAAACGAACATGAGCCATTGCCAATCGGGGTGGGGCGAAAGCTCGGTGATAATGGCCCGCAATTCCGGGTCCCGGGCCCGTAATCCTGTTTCCTCATAGAGCTCCCGGATGGCACATGCCCGGGGCGATTCCCCTGGCTCGATTTTACCGCCGGGCGCGACCCACAGTCCCAGGTTGGGCTCCTTATGCCGGTAGAGCATGAGCACCTGGTCGTCCCGTTGCGCGTAAATGAGGGTGGCGAGGATGAATGGCATGGGGATATCCGTTGAATTAAGCCGCTTTGAAAATAGAGGACGCAGATGAACGCTGATAGAGGCAGATTCACGCAGATAAAATCAGAATAAAAAATCAATCTGCGCAAATCAGCGTCCTATTCTCGTCATTACGTGGTGAGCGATTGCTCATGATGACTGTTCCGTAAATAGAGGCCTCAGCCAAGGCGCCAAGGGCGCAAAGGGAATCAGGTGGCAGGTAGCAGGTGTGAGGATCACTTGCCACTTGCGACTTGCAAATCTACTCGTCTTCGTGGCAGGCGATGTTGTAGGATAACCTGCATAGTTGCGATTTGGCAATTCGTTGAACTGCCCGGCATCCACAAAATCGCGTCAAATTGGCGGTTAGTTCATAACAGGTTCTAGCCCCGCAAGGGCGCTGGCTTCTGCCCACCCGGTCCGCGCCTCGCGCGCTTCTTTGAAAAATCCACGGCCTCCGGTAAAATGACAGAGAACGCACATCATGCGGTGTGTATGTCTATCCCTCTTATCTTTCAGGAGACCATCAAGTTATGATCGGCGTTGAACAATTACGCAAAGGTACCATTTTCACCCTGGATGGTGAACTTTACCGGGTGCTGGAATACGAGCACCGCAAAATGGGCCGTGGTCAGGCTACCATTCGTGTCAAAGCCCGGAATTTACGCTCCGGTGCCACCATCGAAAAGACCTTCCCCAGCGGTAACAAGGTGCAAGATGTCCGTCTGGATCACGCCAATGTGCAATATCTCTACCACGACGGGCATTTCTATTATTTCATGGATACAGAGACCTTCGAACAGGTGATGCTCACAGAGGAACAATTGGGTGAGATGATCCGATATCTGATAGATGGCCTGGAACTGAAGCTGGAAACCTACCAAGGCGAGCCCATCAGCATCGAGCTGCCCAAGACGGTGGACATGAAGGTAGTGGAGGCCGAGCCCGGCTTTGCGGGCGACACTGCCAACGCGCCCACCAAAAGCTGTACCACCGAAACCGGTTTGAAGGTGCAAGTCCCCCTCTTTGTGCAGGCAGGTGATGTCATTCGCGTGAATACCGAGACCGGTCAATATATCACGCGCGTGACTTCGTAGCTGCTATGTAAATAGGATTCGGATCAGGATTAGGATTGAGATCATCAGGACAACGTTGAGCGAGGCAGCAACGGGCGTGATGCGTGAAACGTGAAACGTAAGAGCCTTACGCATCACGCATTACGCATCACGTTTCACGGCCCGCTAGCCTGGCTGCGAGGCGTTTTCATTCGTTTTGGCGAGCTATCGCTCGTGGTGACTGTTCTCTGACTCGAGTTAGCGCATGCATCCGAGTTCATCATGGGGCATGCGTAACGTAGAAATGATCGATCATAAAAAACTTAAATTCATCCAAAACATGGAGGCAAATCATGGCATTACGTGTGGCAATCAATGGCTTTGGGCGTATTGGACGCCAGGTTTTTAAGGCCATCGAAGAGAAGTACGATGGCGTGGTGGAAGTCGTTGCCGTCAACGACCTGGTCCCCACAGCCACCAACGCCCATCTTCTCAAGTATGATTCCAACTACGGACGTTATAATGCAGACATCCAGGTCGATGACGAGGGGCATCTCATCGTCAATGGAGAAAAGATCCTGGTCTTTTCTGAACGCAACCCCGCGGATCTCCCCTGGGGTGACCTGGGCATTGATGTGGTGGTCGAGTCCACGGGTATTTTCCGCACTCGGGAAAAAGCTTCTCTGCATCTGGAAGCCGGGGCCAAGAAAGTGGTCATCAGCGCCCCTGCCACAGACCCTGATCTGACTGTGGTTTTGGGGGTGAATCAGGATGACTATGATCCTGAAAAACATCGCATTATCTCCAATGCATCCTGCACTACCAACTGTTTGGCGCCCGCGGCCAAGGTGGTGGACGATAACTTCGGGATCGTCAAGGGCATCATGACCACGGTCCATTCCTATACCAACGACCAGCGCATCCTGGACCTGGTGCACAAGGATTTGCGTCGGGCCCGGGCCGCGGCCCTCAATATCATCCCCACCACCACGGGCGCGGCCAAAGCGGTGGGCCTGGTCATCCCCAAATTGCAGGGTAAATTCGACGGCATGTCCATGCGCGTGCCCACGCCTACCGTGTCGGTGGTCGATTTTGTCGCCACCATCGAAAAGCCCACCACCACCGAAGAACTGCTGGATGCCTTCCGCGCGGCGGCCGCAGGCCCCATGCAAGGGATCCTGGGCGTGAGCGAAGAGCCCCTGGTGAGTATGGATTTCAAGGGCGATCCCCGCTCTTCCATCATCGATGCTCAATTCACCCAGGTCCTGGGCGGTGACATGGTGAAGGTCATCTCCTGGTACGACAACGAATGGGGCTATTCCAACCGCGTGGCCGACCTGTGCAAATTCATCTATGACAAAGGTGTGTAAGCCCGCCCAGCGATGAAGTGAATATGAACAAGAAAACCGTACGGGACCTGACCCCGGCAGGACGGCGTGTCCTGGTCCGGGTGGATTTCAACGTCCCTCTGGACGAACATCGGCTCATCACGGATGACGCCCGCATACGCGCGGCCCTGCCCACCATCACCTATCTGGCGGAGCGGGGCGCGCGCCTGGTGCTTATGTCCCATCTGGGCCGGCCCAAAGGCCAGCGAGACCCGCGATTGAGCCTGGCACCGGTCAGCCATCATTTGCAAAAACTTTTGCCCGACTACCGGGTCCGAATGGCCAGTGAGGTGGTGGGACCCAGCGTGGACATCCTGGTCAAAGATATGCGGCCGGGGGACATCGTGCTTTTGGAAAACCTGCGATTCCATCCCGGTGAGAAGAAAGGGGACCCCCAGTTCGCTGCGGCGCTGGCCGCGTATGGGGACGATTACGTCAATGATGCTTTTGGCACCTGCCACCGGGCCCATGCCTCCATGGTCGCCGTGCCCCAGGCCATCCGGGCCAAAGGGGGCGCGGCCGTGGCCGGGTTCCTGGTGGAAAAGGAAATCCAATTTCTGGGCAATGCGGTGAACAACCCCCAACGCCCCTTCTTCGCCATCCTGGGCGGGGCCAAAGTCTCCGATAAGATCGGCGTGATCCGCAACCTGTTGACCAAAGTGGATGGGCTTATCATTGGGGGTGGCATGGCCAATACCTTTTTCGCGGCTCAGGGATACGAAATGGGCAAGTCCCTGGTGGAAACCGATGCCATCCCCCTGGCCCAGGCCTTGCTGGCCGAAGCAGGGGAAAAGCTGCATCTCCCCATCGACGTGGTCGCGGCCACGGCCTTTGATGCCAACGCGGACGCGGTGATCGTGCCCGCGGACCAGGTGCCCGCAGACCGCATGGTGCTGGATATCGGGCCAGAGAGCATCGCCCACTACCAGGCATTGTTGGCTTCTGCCAAAACCGTGGTCTGGAACGGGCCTCTGGGCGTGTTCGAATTCCCCCGCTTTGCCAAAGGCACCTTTGCCATTGCCCAAACCCTGGCCGATCTGGAGGATGCCATCACCATCATCGGGGGGGGTGATTCCGCCGCGGCCATTAAGCAAGCCGGTTTGACCGACAAAGTGACTCATGTGTCCACGGGCGGCGGTGCCTCCCTGGTCTTCCTGGAAGGCAAACCCTTGCCCGGCATCGAAGTGCTGGATGAGCGGTGAAAACTCGAACCACGGAGACACAGAGAGCACGGAGACGAAAATTAGGGTTTGGAGAGGGTTTCCTCTGTGAATTTCCCTTATTTTTCTCTGTGCCCTCCGTGTCTCCGTGTTGAAAAGACTGTTTGTGGTAAAACCAATCTTTAATCTGCCAAGTCGCCTCATGAGTTTCTTGGATCGCCTGAAAAAGACCCTTTCTTCCCCTGGCCTCGATCGCAACTTCTGGATTCATGTGCGTTGCAGCCGTTGCGGCGAAGTGATCACCGCGCGCATCGATCTCATGAATGATCTCACCCAAGACTTTCAAACCGGCGAGTACCGCGTTCACAAGGTCTTGGTAGGCGATGGTCGCTACCAATGCTTCCAGCGGATTCATGTCAATCTGGTGTTTGATAAAAACAAGCGCCTTATCGACCGGGCCATCCAGGGGGGCGAATTCCTGCACCCTACCCAGGTGGAAGAGGCTCGGGCGGCCTATGAGCAGGCCATGCACGAGGCGCAGGAGGCGCGCAAAGCCCGCCTGGCCGAACTCGCTGCCAAATCCTCATCTTCATCTCCATCCTGACTCTGGACTTCATTCATGATCATGCACCGAAAACCGATCATCGCAGGCAACTGGAAGATGCACAAAACCCTCGACGAAGCCCTGGCCCTGGCCCGGGGTGTGCGAGAGGGTGTGAAGGACATCCACCACGTGGAAACCGTGGTGTGCCCGCCCTTTGTTTCTTTGCTGGCTGTGGCCGGAGCCCTGGCCCATAGCCATGTGGGGGTGGGAGCCCAAAACGTCTTTTTTGAAGAGAAAGGGGCCTTTACCGGCGAAGTCGCGCCCGGGATGTTGGAAGGCATGGTGGACTACTGCATCATCGGCCATTCCGAGCGCCGCCATATCTTCGGCGAAAGTGACGAGTGGGTGAACAAAAAGGCCCATGCGCTGCTGGCCCATGGCATCACCCCCATCATCTGCGTGGGCGAAAGCCTGGAGCAAAACCAGGCGGGAGAAACCGATACCTTTGTGCGGGCCCAGGTCGAGGCCGCTTTGCAGGGCCTTTCTGCGGACCAGGTGGCCTCGCTGGTGATCGCGTACGAGCCCATTTGGGCCATTGGCACCGGGCTCACGGCCAGCCCCGAAGCCGCCAATGCCATCATCGCCGGCAGCATCCGGGGCGCCATCGCGGACCTCTACGACACAGCCACCGCCCAGGCTGTACGCATCCAGTATGGCGGAAGCACCAAGCCCGGGAATATCGTCGGTTTCATACAGCAACCCGATATCGACGGCGCGTTGGTGGGCGGCGCGTCCCTTACCGCGGCATCCTTCGTCGAGATGGTGCGCCTGACAGCCGCGCTGGAGAGAGCCTGAACAGTCGCCACTCCCTCCATGCCTCCGTGGCTCATGCCCCCTGCTTCCTGGTTCCCCTTGTTTTGGGCCGCGGTGTTTTTGGTGGCCATTTGGTGGTTGAGCCGTCAATTGGCCGGGTATTTCATGGCCGCGATCTACCGCCTCACCCGGTCGCAGTCCCTGGCGGTTACCCTCTATGCCATCCTCTTTCTCCCGGGCACGCTGGTCCATGAATCCAGCCATTGGGCCATGGCCCGACTGCTTGGAGCCAAAACCGCGGGATTTCACGTCCTGCCTCGCGTGGATTCCAAGGGCCAGGTTCAGCTTGGCGCCGTGGATGTGCGGGGAGGCGGGCTGATCGAGCATACATTGATAGGCATGGCCCCCATGTTGGTGGGCGGGTTGCTCACGGTGGGGCTGAGCTACATCCTGGTGGATGTGGAGGCTGTGCGCGCGGCGCTCCAGGCTGATGCCTGGGCCACCCTGATCCAGGTTCTGGCCGCCACATTCCACCGGCCCGACGCGTGGATTTGGCTCTACCTGCTTTTCACCATCAGCAGCAGCATGTTTCTCAGTGCCAGCGACCGGGCGCCTTTGCAACAGATGGCCCTCTATGTGGCCCTGGTGTTCCTGCTGCTCTATCTTTTGGGCGTGATCCCTGCCCTGCCGCCATCTTGGGCCCAGGCCATAAGGGATGTGGCCGGGGTTTTTGCCGCGGGCCTGGCCGTAGCGCTGATGTTGCACCTGGTGATGACCCCATTGGCCTGGCTTTTCTATCGGATCGCTTCTCGCTAGAGGCTGTGATGCACTTTGCATCCCTCAAAGAGCAGGATCGCCGCGTCGGAGGTTGGAATTGGCCGCAGATAACGCGGATGAAGCAGATTTTCGCGGATACAGCCCAGATTTCCGCAGATGTTCGTCATGCTGAGCGACCGGAGGGAGCGAAAGCCTGCCCTGAGGAACCGAAGTTTAGCTGACCGAAGTGGCGTCCACCACGCCCGCCCGGCGATGAAGTCGCCGGGCTACAGAACGGCGCCGGATGAATCCGGCTAGGCTAGCCCCACAGGGGCGCTGATCCTTCTGCTCGGAGCTAAACCTCCGAGCTACGGATACGAAGCCCTGCGGGCTGGGGACATGAGCCCCGAAGGGGCGCTGTTTCTAGCCGGGGGAATTATCCCCCGGTGTTGGATGACGATGCGAGCCCTGGCATTACAAAACGCCGTCAGAGGGCGCGTCAGCCGCTGCCCGCCCGGCGATGAAGTCGCCGGGCTACAGAACGGCGCCGGATGAATCCGGCTAGCCCCGCTACTGATTACTGATAACTGATCACTGATTACTATTTTCAAGGCAGATTGCCATCCCACCTTCCTTCATGCTACACTAAATGAGACGATGAGTCCCCAAAAGCAGTCGACTCCCCGTGTGCTTATCTCCGATCCTTTGGCCGAGGCCGGGATTCAACTTCTGCAGAAAGCGGGCCTGGAGGTGGATGTGCGTCCGGGCCTTTCTGCGGAAGCGTTGATCGCGGCCATCCCCGAATATGACGCACTGATTATCCGTAGTGGCACTCGAGTCACGGCCGATGTCATCCGCGCGGCCCGCAACCTGAAGGTGATCGCCCGAGCCGGGGTGGGAGTGGATAACATCGACATCCCTGCCGCCACCGAAGCGGGCATCATCGTGGCCAATGCGCCCACCGGCAATGTGGCCGCGGCCGCAGAACATACCATCGCGCTTATGTTCGCGTTGGCTCGCAATGTCGCGGAAGCTCACCTTTCCATGCGCCAGGGCCAGTGGAACCGAAAAGCCTTCATGGGGGTGGAGATCGCGCGAAAAACCCTGGGCCTGGTGGGGTTGGGACGGGTCGCGGGCCAGGTGTGCCGTCGGGCCGTAGGGCTGGGCATGCAGGTTCTGGCCTATGATCCCTATGTTTCGGCCGAATACGCGTCGAATTTGGGGGCCAAACTGGTTGACCTGGATACCTTGCTGGCCCAAAGTGATTTTATCTCCCTCCACCTGCCGCTAAATGAACAGACGCGCGGATTCATCAATGAAGCCACCCTGGCCCGCATGAAACCTGGCGCCCGTCTCATCAACACCTCCCGCGGGGGAGTCATCGATGAAACCGCCTTGCTGGCAGCTCTGGATAGCGGGCATCTGGCCGGCGCGGCCCTGGATGTCTTCGCCCAGGAACCTTTGCCCGCGGATGCCCCTTTGCGTCGCCATCCCAAACTGGTGCTGACCCCTCATCTGGGAGGTTCAACCACCGAGGCCCAGTTCCAGGTCGCTTTGGACGCCGCGCAACAGGTGATCGACGTCTTGCAGGGCTTACCCGCCCGTTATGCCATCAACGCGCCGCTCATTCCCAGCACCGACATCGAATTCATCACCCCCTTCATCGATCTCGTGGAAAAAATGGGCCGCTTCCTCACCCAGTTCCAGCCCATGCAGGTGGAACGGGTGGAATTGACCGTGCATGGCCCTCTGGCCGAATATGACACCAAAATCTTGCAGGCGGCAGCCCTGCGTGGCTTGCTGGCTGATGTGGTGGAAGAACGGGTCAACGTGGTCAATGCCGACATCATTGCTCAACGTCGCGGCATCATTGTATCGGAACATCGCCAGCGACACCACCATGAACGTTATGAAAACATGGTCACCCTGGTGGTGCGATCGGGCGATGAAAGCGTGAGCGTGCGGGGCAGTGTCTTACATGGGGAGCCATTCATTGTGGCTGTGGCCGGGCGTTGGGTGGAATTCAAGCCCCAGGGCCATTACCTGGTCTCCTGGCATCGGGACAAGCCCGGCGTCATCGGTGCCATCGGCAGCCTGCTGGGCGCTCAAGACATCAACATTGCGTTCATGCATGTGGGGCGTTTGAGTCCCCGGGGGGTGGCCATCATCGTCCTCAAGACCGATGAGCCCATCCCCGAAACCCTGTTGCCCCAGATCAACGCCATCTTGGGCGATGGCTTCCAGGCCCGGCTCATCACTCTTTAGGGCTCAGACATTTGGTGTTGTCTAGCCGACCGAAATGGCGTCTGCCACGCCCGCCCGCCCGGCGATGAAGTCGGTGAACACTGATATCCAATATCCAGTATCCAATATCCAATTTGTCAAGCCCCAAAATGCCCATGTGAACCACGCCTTCTTTAAAAACGATCGATGTCCTTACACCCCTTGCGACGGAATTTAGGTCTGGACCTGGTGCGAGTCACCGAGGCCACGGCCATTCGCGCGGGGCGTTGGATGGGGCTGGGGAAGCGCCAGGAGGCGGACCAGGCCGCGATCCAGGCCATGGTGGAGGAAATCAACACCCTGGAAATGAACGGCTACATCGTCATTGGCGAAGAATCGAAGAGCGGCCTGCATTCTCCCCTGGACAGTGGCAATTGGGTGGGGAATCGTCATGGGCCTGAGATGGATGTGGTGTTGGACCCCATTGACGGCACCAATTTGTTGGTCCATGGCCGTTCTGGCGCCATCTCTGCCGTAGGCGTGGCCCCCCGGGGGGCCATGTGGTCCCCTTACCCCGCGGTGTACATGGAGAAGCTGGTGGTGGACCGGGAGGTAGCCCACGCGCTGGTCAAAGAAACCCTGGACGCGCCCGCGGCCTGGACCCTGGCCATGATCGCTCGCATCAAAAAGAAAACCATCCGGGACCTGGTGGTTTTTGTCCTGGATCGTCCTCGCCATCAGGATTTGATCGAGGAAATCCGCGCGGCTGGGGCCCGGGTGGCTCTCCGCCGCGAGGGGGATATCGCGGGCGCGATCCTGGCGGCCTTGCCCGATAGCGGCATCGATGTGTTGATGGGCATCGGCGGCGCGGCCGAAGGTGTCATGGCCGCGTGCGCGGTGAAAGCATTGCGTGGGGCCATGGTCGCCCGCCTGGCCCCTCAATCGGCCCAAGAACAACGCCAGATTGAGGAAGCCGGCCTGAGCTTGACCCAGGTTATGAACCAGGATGAGCTGGTTCAGGGAGATGATATCTTTTTCGCAGCCACCGGGGTGACCGATGGCATGTTGTTGGATGGCGTGCGTTATGCGGGGGGGATGGCCTACACCCATTCCCTGGTCTTGCGGGCCCGCACAGGCACCCGACGCATGATCCGGGCCGAGCGCTTTGCAACCGACTCATAAATCAAATGAATTCCGGATCCCGCAAAATCGCCAATCCCTGTCGCCCCAGGTCCCCAGAAAAGACCAATCGCACCGGCTTTTTGCCGCGTTCCTGGATGTCTAAAACGACGATCGCGCTGCCCAGGATATGCCCTGCATCGTAAAAGGTGAGGGTCACCCCCGGCGCGATGGGAAGAGGACGTCAGTAAGGGGCACTGATACGGATTACTTTATCTACGGAGCAGCGAACCAAACCCTGACCACCTTTCAACCCTCGGGGGTCAGGGAATGGGCATGGATCTTGCGGGTGCGGGCAGCCAGCCAAAGGTACAACAGCCCTCCCAGGGAAGCCATCACAAACGCCGCGTACCACACCCAGTTGGGGTCCGCATAATCCATAATCATGCCCGCCAACAACGGCCCAATGGTCGCGGGGATGGCCCAACTAAAGCTATAGACAGCCATGTAGCGGCCCCGCATCTTTTCCGGCGCCAGCAAGGCCACCACGGCCTGGGCAATGGGCACGATCAACATCTCGCCCAGGGTGATGATAAGCATGGCCAACACAAAGAACGCGTATCCTCGGACCACGCCATACATACCAAATCCGATGGCGTAAAGGAACGCGCCCAGGGCCAAGACATAGAGGGGATGAAACCGTTTTGCTTTGCGGGTGATCCCAAACTGGAAGATCACCACCAACAGCGCGTTCATGCTGATGAGATACCCGTAATACTGAGGGGATACATGGCGGACATCCCGCAAATAAACCGCCAGGGTGGTGTTCATTTGCATATACACGACGGCTACGAACATGGCCGCTGCCAGAAAAACCATAAACACCTTATCCCGAAGCACCACGCCATACCCGCCAAAGGTCTCACTCATGCTTTCTTCCGGTGTTTCCTCATCGCGGACAGGCAGGGTTTCGCGGATGAAAAGGGCCACCAGGGCCGCGGTGATGGAACTGGCTATAAAATCGGTCAGGAAGAGCGCAAGATAGGAACGAGCGGCCATGAAACCTCCGATGGCCGGGCCCAAAGAGGCCGCCAGATTCATAAACACCCGCATGAGGCCATAGCCATCGGCCCGCA
This sequence comes from Anaerolineae bacterium, assembly GCA_027002405.1. Taxonomy (GTDB): domain Bacteria; phylum Chloroflexota; class Anaerolineae; order J102; family J102; genus M2005. Next base: position 24,665 of record JALWZT010000065.1, read on the forward strand.
GTTCCAGGGGCAGGAGGTCCGCGACCATGGCTTGACGGGCAGGGTCGTTGACATTGCCAAACAACCCGGCCAGGATCGCAGCCAGGAAAAACAACCGCACATCGGGCGCGAACCCCATGAGCAATGTCACCAGCGCGCTGGATACCAGCCCGAATATCAACATGCGTTTACGACCCCACCGATCCGAAAGCGCGCCTCCCATAAAGGTGCCAGCAATGGCCGAAATGGAAAACAATCCGAAAATAAGCCCCACCGTGGTCATCCCAATCCCAAACCGGGCCGTGAGATAGAGGGTGAAAAAGGGGAAAAGCAAGGCCCCGCCTACTGTGTCGATGAATGTGGCTGCGATGAGCATCCAAAACTGGCGGGGATACGTTTGATAAAGCCGATGCAGGCGGATCAGCCAGCCCATGATTTATACCTCCCCCACATGGAGGGCAATGGTCCCCAACATCAACGTGCGCCAGGTCACGCGGCGGAACCCCACCGAGCGCATGATCTGGGCCAGTTGGGGAGGCCGAGGGAACTGAAGGGTGGAATGCGGGAGGTAGGTATAAGCTTCTTTGTTACTGCTGAGAAAAGCGGAAAGGCGAGGCACCAATTTGAAAAAGTAGAGATGGAACACGTCGCGCCATATCGGTGTCGCGGGCCGGGTGATCTCCAGACACACGACCCGGCCCCCAGGCCTGGTGACCCGATACTGCTCGGCAAATGCCGCCCGCACATCGGTGACATTCCGCATCAGAAACCCGGAACACACCGCGTCGAAGCTCTGATCCGGGAAGGGCAAGTGCAACGCGTCCCCTTCGATAAACGCAATGCGGCCCGTGGGGTCCTTGGCCTGGCCAATGCGCATCATCTCATGGGTGAAATCGGCCCCCACCACCCGGGCCTGGGGGTGCCGACGCAACACCTCCAGCGCGATATCCGCGGTGCCTGTGGCCACATCGAGCACCCGCGCGCCAGGCTGGATGCGGCAGGCTTCGACCACCATCCGCCGCCATCGCTGATCCTGGCCCAGGGTCATGATCCGATTCATGCGATCATACCGCCGGGCCGCGTCCGCAAACATGTGGCGGACAAAGGTGGGTTTTTCTTCAGGGGGAGGCAAGGGGGAAGAAGGAGCCATGGTCATCCTGACAATGATGAAAATGGGGACGCAGTTTGCAGGTTTGCAAGTGGCAAGTGGCAGGTGGAGAGAACGCTGAGTCCCACTGATTACTGATCACTGATGACTGATTACTCTATTTACGGAGCAGGCGCTTCGCCGCACCATTTCCATTCGCCATCTTCTTGCACCACCCGGTAGGAGCTCAGAGGAAACTCCGTCTCCTCGGTGCCGTAGGTGGCCACAATTTTCCCCTGACATTGGACCACATCGGACTCATCGACACGCTGGCACTGCATGCCTTCGATGTGGGCCCCGGTCACACTGGTAAACGCGTTGATTTCCTGAAACGCGTTGGGTTCCAGGTCCGAACAAAGCAAACTGCGGATGGTTTGTTCATCCCCTGCCACTTTGGCTTGCAGATACCGCTCCACGGCCTTGGCGGGGTCCTCACCCCCTTTGTTGGCACATGCGGCCAGTGCCAGCAGCAAGAGGAAAGATAAAAGCAACCATGCAAAGGATTTCTTCATAAAGGTTATCCTTTTCAATATGGTGCGTGATGCGTTGGGAACAGTCGCCATGAGCAAGAGCTCACCACATAACGACGAAAATAGGACGCAGATTGCAGGTTTGGGCGTGGTTCACATG
>JALWZT010000066.1 GCA_027002405.1 Anaerolineae bacterium
ATCTCCTCCTGCAGAAGCGGTCGAGAGGAGGTATCCCCAGCGTACCAATAGTACCAATAGTAAACCAACAGGTTCATGAAGTCGCCGGGCTATAAAACGGCGCCGGATAATTCCGGCTAGCCCCGCAGGGGCGTTGTTTCTAGCCGGGGGAATTATCCCCCGGCACCGGCCCGTGGTGGCGAGTTGTTCGTGTCGGGCGAGCATCGGAGACCTTGAAGGTCGGGTGCAGGCGTTGGCCCGCGGTTTCAGCTCGTGAGCGTGGGCACCACGGTGGCGCGGGCCTCGGGCGGAGGCCGGGAGCCCCCACCTTGGGTTCTTCCTCACTCCGGGAGGGGTGGGGGAGGACATATGGAAGAGGGATTGCATGCGCCGCCCCACCTCTGACGCTTGTCGTTAGATTGCCGAGGGGTTTCTCAGAGGGTGGTTTGGGGATTCTCAAAGGGTAGCTTATAATAGAAGTACACGGAGTGACGGATAATGGAAGAAATGATAAGCCAAGAAGAGTTGCTAAAGCGAGTGAAATCTGCTGTGCAGGCATTGGAACCAAAAGCCGAAGTCATTCTGTATGGTTCTCGTGCCAGGGGAACAGCGCGGGCGGATTCAGATTGGGATTTTCTCATTTTGTTGCCTGAGCCGGTAGACAGGATATTGGAGATGGAGATCAAAGATTGTTTGTACGACATCGAATTGGAGACAGATACGGTGTTGAGCAGCATCATTCGAGGCAAACAGGAGTGGTTGTCCAGGCGGTACGAAGTCATGCCACTGCGACAAGAGATAGAGAGAGATGGGATGGTCGTATGAAGGAAGAAGAACTGCAAGCGTTAGTTGCCTACCGTTTCCAGCGGGCGGAAGAGGCATTAGAAGAGGCGCGGCTCATGCAACGTATTGGGCATTGGAATGCGTGTGCGAATCGTTTGTACTATGCGGCATTCTATGCAGTATCGGCCTTGTTGGTGAAGAATGGCCATAGAGCGACAAAGCACAGCGGCATCAAGTCCTTGTTTAATCGGTATTATGTTAAGGCTGGAATTGTCTCGAAAGAGAAAGGCAGGCTCTACAATCGGCTGTTTGATTTACGACAAGAAGGTGACTATATTGATTTTGTATTCCTGGATGAAGAGACTGTAGAGCCTCTTGTGTGCGCCACCGAGGATTTTATTGAGACGATCCGGTTGTTGTTAAGTTAGGGCGAAGGGCAACCTACCTCCGCTTTCATCTGACCCGCCTTCGGCGGCTGATAAGCGGCACGGAAATTGCCCACTATGGCTCTGGTCAAAGTTTTTCCGGATTGCCAAAGATGCCCGCCCCTGACGCTAGTCGTTAGCGCGCCTTTTCGGATAGGGCGCTTGCGGATGGACAGAGAGACAAGATGCTTCCTGTGAGTGGTGTGCAAGGATGGTTTTTGTGTGGTAGAAAAGTAGCACGTCTCAAAGACCTTGAAGGTCTGGGAGACGCTTCAAGGTCTGGGTCGGTCGTTGACCCGACTGGCGGTGGCGCATTGTTCGGCAGCGTGGTAGCATGCCGTGGAGGCCCAGGCCCGGCATTGGTCCGTTGGCTGCGGCTTGTCAGCGCGGGGCGAGCATCGTGCTGGCCCCACCGTCGTTTTTCCATCCCCGGCATGCTAACATTTACGTCCAGCGGGCCGGGCTCCCGCCCGCGGTTCTAGCCCGCGATTTCGAATATGGCGGCGGCTCGGGCCTCGATTCAATTTCGGAAGCGCCGTCCGCCCCTGACGCTGGCGTTAGCCATCTTTGCGGCGGGGCGCCTGCAGCCCAAAGAACCTCGCGGATTTTTCCATAACGGTTGTGGGATCTGAATAATTTGACAAGCATCACGTGACAGATTACACTGGGGTTATGATTAAGTCCTTTGCCGATCGCCGGACGCAGGAGTTGTTCATCAAAGGCAAAAGCAAATCGTTTCCGCCGGACATGGCCAAGCGGGCGGCCCGCAAGTTGGAATACATCCATTTGGCGACTAGGCTTGAAGATCTGCGCGTGCCGCCAGGGAACCGGCTTCATGCGTTGAAAGGAGATCGGAAAGGCCAATATGCCATCGCCATCAACGATCAATGGCGCATCTGCTTTCGATTCATAGATGGCGATGCGTATGACGTTGAAGTATGCGATTATCATTGAAAGAGGTGAGCTGATGAGTATTCCCAACGATCGTCCCATGGAGCGAAGACCCACGCATCCGGGAGAAATGTTGCGGGAGGATTTTCTGCCCGACTTTGGTTTGACGCCCGCAGAGCTGGCCAGGGCCATTGGCGTTTCCCGACAAAGCGTGTACGAGCTTTTGGGAGAGCGACGACGCGTGACGCCGGAGATGGCGATTCGGCTGGCGCGGCTTTTCGGGAACTCGCCCGAGTTTTGGCTGAACGCCCAGCAAGCGGTGGATTTGTGGGAGGCGTCGCGGGCGCTTGAAGCGGAGGTGCAGCGAATCGAGCCGCTTGTGACCAGGGCATGATGGAGGTATGGTCTTGTCGGGTGCGTTGACAACGCCGGGCGCGCCTGGGAGACCCTGGAGGTGTGGGGCAACGTCGGCCCGTTGGCCGCGGGCTGTTCGTATCGGGCGGGCATCGGAGACCTTGAAGGTCGGGAGCAGGCGTTGGCCCGCGGTTTCAGCTCGTGAGCGTGGGCACCACGGTGGCGCGGGCCTCGGGCGGAGGCCGGGAGCCCCCACCCTGGGTTCCCCCCACTCCGAGACGTACGGGGGAGGAAATTTGGAAGAGGGATTGCATGCGCCGCCCCACCTCTGACGCCATCGCTAGGGGATCTTCTCCCTGAGTTGGGTATTGGTAAGTGAAAGAGGTATACTTCTATCGTCGATTGTCCATCTGAATTCAACACGGAACGGTGTTCGAACTTTTTAGATGAGGAGCAGACCATGAATATGGCAATCAAGCCACTACCGGAGCTCGTTAAGGAACTAAGCGCCTAAATTCCAATCCGAAGGAGAACCCAAATGCCTACGACGGTGTTAACCGAAGAACAAACCAAAGATTACCTGCGTCAAGTGCTTATCGAATTGCTCGAAGAGCGCAGAAATGAATTTCATGAACTTGTGGTCGAATCCATCGAGGAAGTCGCACTGGTCAACGCCATTCGTGCTGGGAGGAATGACCAGTTCGTCAGCGAAGATGAAATCCTGGCCGTGTTGGAAAAATAACGATGCAAGTTGCATATGAAGCTGTCTTTCTTCGCGATCTCAAGCGCGTTCGCAGTAAGAAGGTTCGGCGTCGCCTACAAAAAGTCATCGAGGAGGTCAAAACGGCTACAGCCCCATATGAAATTGCCAACCTATCGAAACTTCGCGGTCATGAAGGGTTTTATCGCATTCGCGTTGAGATTATCCGCTGAAACCTGTGGGGAGGCTTTTGCGTAAAGGGGTTGTCAACCCTATCAACGGGGTGCGCCCCAAAAATGTGGCGCCATCTGGCATCGGACCTCGAAGGTTTGAGGAATCCAGCTCACCCCGCACTATTCATCCGAAGGAGCATATCCCCCTTCATGAGTTGTTTAGGAAACATCATTTGGCTGATTTTTGGCGGTTTGATCGCCAGCTTAGGTTATATTTTTGGCGGCCTGAGCATGATTCTGACCATCATCGGCATCCCCTTTGGGATTCAATCCATCAAGCTGGGTGTGGCCAACCTCGCGCCCTTTGGCAAACGGGTGGAAAAGTCGCCCCAGGCGGATTCCCTCCTGGCCCTCATTTTCGACGTCATCTGGCTGCTCCTGTTCGGCTGGGGTATTGCCCTGGTGCATCTGATTTCGGGCGTCCTGCTGGCCATCACCATCATTGGCATTCCCTTTGCCAAGCAACATTTCAAGCTTTTGCCCCTGGCCCTGTTCCCCTTCCGATACCAGTTGGTTTCTGGGACTGATTACTGATTATGCCTTTTCCCCGGGTCCATGCGATAATGCGCTTATGCGCCCCAATATCCTTTTCCTGGTCCTGGATTGCGTTCGCTACGATGGGCTTCATGTCTTGGGGAATCCCCGACCGGTGACCCCCACCCTGGACGCGCTGGCGGCTCGCAGTCGGCGTTACACCCAGGCCCGGAGTGCCGCGATCTGGACCCTCCCCAGTCACGCCAGCATGTTCACCGGCCTTTATCCTGGCCAGCATGGCGTGAATGTGGAAACCCGCTGGCTGGATGAAAACATCCCCACCCTGGCCCAGATGCTGACCACGGCAGGATACCAGACCGTGGCCTTTTCCACCAATGCCTGGGTCGGGCCTCATTTCGGGTTGGACCGCGGGTTCGAGGATTTCTACGCGCTGTGGCGTCTCTTCCCCAGCATGGGCAAAGCCCCCTTCCCCTGGTGGGAAAAAGCATTACGCAAAAAGGTGTTGGAACGAGGGGATAAAGGCGCTCGCAAGCTCAATCGCTATGTGCGCCGCTGGTGGCAACAGAAACGGGACCCCCATCGGCCCTTTTTCCTTTTCGGCCTTTACCTGGATGCCCATCTGCCCTATCGCCCGCCTGAAGCGTATGCCCGCCAATGGCTTTCGGCCGAGCAGTGGCACCGGGCCCAGCGGGTGAATCAGGATGCCTGGGCCTATATGGCCGATGAGGTGACCATGACTCCCCAGGATTTCGCGGACCTGCGCGCGTTGTATGACGCGGAAATTGGCTACGTGGATGCCATGTTGGCTGAGCTGCTCGATTTTCTCGACAGCCAGGGCGCGCTGGAAAACACCCTGATCCTCATCACGGCTGATCATGGCGAGAACATCGGCGACCATGGTCTGATGGATCATCAATACTGTGTGTGCGAAACCCTGGCCCACGTGCCCTTGCTGATCCATTACCCGGCCGCGTTCCCCCCGGGAAGGGACGCGAGCCCTATCCAGCACACGGACCTTCTCCCCACCCTGCTGGAACTGGCAGAAGTAGCCATCCCCGGGCATCTTCCGGGGCATTCCTTGCTTCATGCCTTGCCCCCCGCGAGGCCGCAAATCGTGCAATACACCGCGGCCCATCGACATCGTTTTGCCCGTCGTCATCCCCGCTTCGACCCAGCCAGCAAGGGCTACCATCGCACCTATGACGCGATCCTTCAGGATGGCTTCAAACTGGTGCGCAGCCATACCGGCGAGGTGTGGTTGTATGATCTCACCCAGGACCCTGACGAGAGCCACAACCTGGCTCAGGCCCGGCCCGACCGGGTCACGGCCCTGGCCGCGGCCCTGACCTCCTGGCTGGAGAGCCACCCCCCAGTCGCGGCCCCTGGCCCCGGCCCCGAGCTGGACGAAGACCTGCAGAAGCACCTGCGTGGGCTGGGCTATTTGTAGAAGGATGAGCGCGGTGTTTAGAAAAACCTTAACCACGGAGACACACCCCCCTCCGGCTCCCCCCGAGCATCGGGGGGAGAGGGCACGGAGAAGGAAAAGTGGCAAGTATGCAAGTGGCAGGTTTGCAAGTAGTTCACTTGCCACCTGCTACCTGCCACCTGCTACCTGCCACCTGATACCTCCAACCTTTCCTCTGTGTCCTCCGTGTCTCCGTGTTGAAAAACCTCTTTGGAGTGGATCCATGGCTGCATTCCTGACAGCGACATGGTTCACTTTGGATGATGCGGAGGTGATGGCGTTGTGATGAGCGAGCGGCGTCATCTTTCTCGACAACATCTGATCATTTTAGGGGGGATCGAGGTTTTGCTTATCGCGGGGTGGATGCGTTTGTGGCAGTTGTCCCAGATCCCTCCCGGGCTCTTTGGCGACGAAGCCGCCAACGGCCTGGACGCGCTGGATGTGCTGGCGGGCCGAGGGCAGGTCTTTTTCCCGGGCAATTACGGCCGGGAAGGCTTGCAGATGTGGATCCTGGCGTTTGCCCTGCGGACGTTGGGGGTCACTCCCTAGGCCGTACGCTTGCCTTCGGCTCTGGCGGGCACCATCGCCGTGCTCGGTGCCTATTGGTTGGGGTACGAACTTTTCGTCGCTCCTCTGCCTGCGGATGCTTCCTGGCGAACTTTTCGCGAGGCCTGGCTCACGACCCTGGCCGCGGGGCTGTTCACCGCGTTCTCCTTCTATCATGTGCTCTTTTCTCGTTTTGGCGCCCGGGTCATTTTCACCTCCACCATGGTGGGGCTGACCCTGGCCGCGTTGTGGCGGGCCCTCCGCCTGGGGGGATTCGTGCCCGAGCCCGGCCCAGGCAGCCGGCGGGCCTGGATATGGTGGGGGCTGGCAGGGGCTTGTTTGGGACTTGCCAACTATTTCTACAGCGTGAGCCGTTTTCTCCCCCTAATGTTGGGGCTTTTTGCCATGGGATGGCTGGGATTAAGCCACTGGGGTGTTTCGGTGCGTCCTGCGATCCACGATCGAAAACGCTTCATTAAAGCCATGGTGCTTTTCTTCGGTGTGGCCGCACTGATTTTCGCGCCCCTGGGCCATTACTTTCTCACCCATCCCGGCAGTTTCACCCAACGGGCGCAAGCCGTATCCCCTCTGCGCTATGGTCAGGGCTGGGCCGCGCTGGGGGTTGTGGCCCGGGCCGCGGGCCTGAACCTGCTGCAATTCATCTGGCCCGGCCATGGCGACATGGCCCGCTTCCACAACCTGCCGGGCCGGGCGGTGTTCATGCCCCTCACCGCGGGCCTGGCCCTGCTGGGCCTGGGGATAAGCCTGAAACGCTGGCGGGACGTGCGTTACAGCTTCTTGCTGCTTTGGTTTTTGGTCATGGCCAGCCCCTCCTTTTTGGCCGTGGATCGGGCCCCTACCCTGCCTCGGGTCATTGGCACCACCCCCGGGATTTTCTTCTTCCCTGCCATCGGGCTGGTCCAGGGACTCCGTTTTATAGAGGCGCGGCTGCTACGTCCTTTGTCCCCAGCCATGCGGCGGGGCCTCTATACCGGGCTGTTTCTGGTCGCGCTGCTCTGGCCCGCGGCCATCACCTACCGGGATTACTTCCAGGTTTGGGGTCCTGCGGCCGAAACCGCGGACGCGTTCGAAATCGACATGACCATGGTCTGGCAGTGGTTGCAGGCCCATCCTCCCTCCGGACCCCTCTACGTCTCGGCCGATATTTACAAACATCCCACCTTTATCTTTCTTTACGAACAAACCCCCACCTCCGAGTATTTCACCCGGCTGGACCCTCAGCTCCACTGGTTCGATGCCCGACGGGCCTGGCCTTTGCCGCGGCCCGGGGCCACTATCCTGGTGGGGAATTCGGCCATGCCTCCGCCCCGGGTCCAGGACCTGCTGGGTGTTCATCTCGAGCCCTTGTCGTCCGGTGCCGCTTATGTGGCGACCACGAGCTTCTCGCTCCCCACCACGGCCTCGCCCCTGTGGTTGGATGCGCATGTGGGCCTGATAATGCAAATGGCTGTGCCCCCGCGGCCGGGCGAGGACCGGGGGCTGCTGGTGCAAATCTGGCGGGTGAGAGGACCTTTGCCCCAGGAACTGGCTCCGTATCGAATTGAGGCAGCCCTGACCTTCGCACCCGGCGAACCGTGGGTGCAGGTTTCGGATGAGATGGGCGTACGTCCCCCGGAATGGGAACCCGATGGAACGTGGATCACCTGGCAATGGGTCGCTCCCTGGCCCCAGCATCCTCCCACAGGATTGGCTGTGCGGCTGAGCCCCTATCAACAGCCTCCCCTACAAACCCCCGGAGCCAGGGATGGATGGATTCAGCACCCCTGGCTCACCTGGGATGGCTGGCTCACTCGAGGACAGAGCAGGGTTTACCCTTCCGTACTTTGTTCCGCCAGTTGCGCTTCCAGCTCTGCTTCGCGGGCTTTGAGTTTGCGCAATTGCGTTTGCAGCTGCTCTACTTTGCTGTTCAGGTCTTGCAGGCGATTTTCGTAATGATGGTAGATATCGCCGCGCAGTTCTGTGCCGCTTTTGGGCGTGATGAATGCAGCCAGGATCGCGCCTGTGAGCAAACCAATGACGAACAGGAAGACGTCTTTCATAGGGGTCCCCTCCATGAATTGGATGAGAGTTGAGAAATAGGTATCAAGAAAGACACCAGACGTTGCTTGTTTCCAGACATGCCGTAATCCCATTATAATCGATCCGGAGGGGGTTCGTCAATTTATTGCAGTCGTTTTGGGGGATTGTGTATTTGCCTTTTACGGCCAAAACGGCTAAAATAAAAGGCTGTGTGTATAAAACTTTTCCTCCCGAAGGAGTTATTCGTCCGATGAATTACGTTCTGAAAGTTGAACCCCGAACCGAAACCGGTCGTCATGTGAAGCGGGTGCGCGAGGCTGGTTACGTGCCCGCGGTGGTCTATGGCCAGGGGGAACCTGCCGTCCCCGTGCAATTTCGCGAGATCGACATGGTGCGCATCCTGCGCAGCGGTGGCCTCAGCCAGTTGATCCTGCTGGAAGGCCTGGACAAACCCACCAACGTCCTCATCAAAGAGGTTCAGCGCCATCCCATTCGCCGTACCTTGCTCCATGTGGACCTGTATCGGGTGCAGATGGATGTGAAAATCCAGACCGATGTGCCTGTCCACACCACGGGTGAGTCGGAGGCCATGAAGGCTGGCGCGGTCCTGATCCATCATATGGATAATATCACGGTGGAATGTCTGCCCGGTGACATCCCCGAATATCTGGTGGCTGATCTAAGCAAGCTGAAGACCCTGGATGATGTGATCACCGTGGCCGATCTGCCTGTGCCTGATGGGGTCGAGGTCCTGGCCGAGCCGGACGCGCCTGTCTTCAGCCTGACTATCTCCCGGAAGCTGGCTGAGACTGTAGCCGGAGAGGGTGGCGAAGCAGAAGAGGAGGCAGAGGCAAGCGAGGAGTAAGTTTGGCGAGGAACTACGCGAGGGTGTCTGTTTGAAGCCGCCTTTGTGTGGTTTTCTCCCCCTGTGTGGCTTGCTTTTCCCCGGGATTTCTGATAGAATACCCTCGGTTTTGCCCCCATCGTCTAGAGGACTAGGATGTCAGCCTTTCAAGCTGAAGACAGGGGTTCGAATCCCCTTGGGGGCGCAGGCCCGGTCGTTAGGACCGGGCTTTTTTGTTTTGCCTCATCGATAGAACCGCACATCCGCCTTTTCCATGGTGGCCAGACCCTCCTGGATGGCATGGTCCACCGATTCTAAAAAGGCCTCCAGGCGGTCCCGGGTGTCGACAAGCTCAATGACCACGGGGAGATCGGCGGAAAGGCGAAGGATCCGCGAGGAATGGATGCGGCTGCTGCGTCCAAACCCCATGATGCCCCGAAGGACCGTGGCTCCGGCCAAATGCTGCCGCCGGGCCTCCTCCACCAGCCATTCGTATAAAGGGCGTCCCTTATAACGGTCGCTTTCGCCAATGAAAATGCGGAGCAAGCAACCATCCTGTTCGAATTCCATGGTTTAACCTCCCACAAAGATCGCGAGCATCTGGCCGAGCCAGACCGCGGCCAGGCCCAGCCCGACATTGGCCAACATGTTCATGAACGCGGGCAAAGTGGCACCATCCATGAAAAGATTCCAGGTTTCGTTGCTAAAGGTGGAAAAGGTGGTGAACGCGCCCAAAAAGCCAATTAGGATCAGCAACCGGACCTCCGGGCTTAGGGCGCCGTAAAGAAAGGCATACCGGGCCAGAAATCCCAGGATCAGGCTGCCCAGCACGTTCACCGCCAGGGTGCCGTAGGGAAAATGAACCGACTGACTGAGGGCTTGCACCCAACCCGCAAGCAGATATCGGGCGATGGCTCCGAAGAACCCGCCCACACCAATGATGATAAGTTTTGTCATATAGGCTCCAATGCTTCTTGCCGTCTCGCAGAATATATGTTAAGATGCCTGCGTTGTTGCGAGGCTTTCGCTGCATCTCGGTAACGATTTACTCGCCATAGGTCGTTAACCGATTTTTTGATTATGGCGGTCTTGTTTGGAGATTATATGAACCTTTATGTAGGTAATCTGCCTTATACCACCACCGAGGATGAATTGAAAGCATTGTTTTCGAACTATGGCACGGTGCTTTCTGTTGTCATCATCGTAGACCGTTATACAGGGCGTTCCAAAGGCTTTGGCTTTGTAGAGATGGCCACGCAGCGTGAGGGGGAGACAGCCATTGCCGAATTGGACGGCTACCTTTTCAACGGGCGTAATCTACGGGTCAATACCGCTCGCCCGCGGCAGCCTCGTCGCCCGCGGCGCGATCATTGGTACTGACCCCCTGCATCATCCTGTCAAGACCTGAGACCAACGCACCGGCGCGGCCCGAGGAGCATCTTCGGCCAGGGTTTCGGCACTCAGCCACACAATCCCCAGCCAGAAAAGATCGGCCAACAACAGGTGCACAACCTGCATGACCACGGGCGCGCGCAGCCAGTTGTTCACAAAACCGGCCAGCCAGGTCAGCAAGATGATCAGGATCAACGCGACCGCGGCTCGTTGAATGCGGGGGCCGGGCCGAGCCACGGCGCTGTATCGGGCCAGAAGAATCCAATAGAGCCCCACAAGAATCGAGGTGAGGGGATGGTAGATGCGAATAGCCAGGATGCCCGCAAGGACCGGGGACTGTTCGGGGGTGAGACCGATTTGCAAAAAGAGACTGTCGCCCAAAGCAATGATCGCGCCCGTGACGACCAGGATTAACGCGGCCAAAATCCCGAACAGGTAAGCCCATCCCAGGCCCTTTTGGCCGCGGAATCCAAAAGCTTTGCCGGCCGAGGCCCAGTACGCGGTGAGGAAAAGGGACCCCAGCAACATCAGGGTATTGGTGAGGTGAACGCCCATGATATAAACCCGGGCCATGGAATCATCCGCCTCCACCCATCCAAAAAGCACCAGGGCCGCGCCCACCAGGGATTCCAGAATCATGAAAAACATACCCGCTACCGCGCCCCGCCGCACCAGATGCCCCTTGGGATAGGCCCGAAAAGCCCACACCAGGACCACGATGGTCAGGATCAAAGCCAATCCGCTGCTCAAACGGTGAGTGTACTCAATCCATTGGGCCGAACTCTGCAACCCGGGCACGATTTCCCCATCACAGGTAGGCCAATGCGCACCACATCCTGCCCCTGAACCGGTGGCCCGTACCACAGCACCCCACAACACCACGAACACATTGACAACCAGATTGGTCCAGGCCAGGGTGGTAAAATGTTTGGTGGATCGCATCATGATAAAACTCCTTATGAGAACAAGACTGGCAAGCAATCAAGGCTTATGGTATTCTAACAGAAAACGAAAGCTCTGAAAAAGTAAGCATCCTTCCTTCATCCCCATGTTCCATGTCCCCGCATCCTTTCGAAGTCCACACCTCTGACATTCAGACTTTGCGCGCGGCCGAGCTCATGGCCTGGATCATTGAAGACGCGGTGCAGGCTCGGGGCGTGGCCCACATGGCCATCTCCGGAGGCCATACGCCTCGGCCCTTATACAGGCTTCTGGCCCAATCTCCCTGGCAGGAGCGCATCCCTTGGGCTCACACGCACATCTGGTGGGTGGATGAACGCTGTGTGCCCCCAGATCACCCCGAAAGCAACTACGCCACCGCGTATGCCCTATGGTTGCAACATCAGCCCGTGGTGATCATCCATCGCATCCGGGGGGAAGAAAGCCCGACCCGGGCCGCGGCCCTGTATGAACAGGAACTGCAACAGGTGTTCGAAGGGAGCCCATGGCCTCGGTTTGATCTCATCCTTTTGGGCATGGGCGCGGATGGCCATACGGCCTCCCTCTTCCCGGGCGATGGGGCGTTGCAAGTGAGGGATGCATGGGTGACGGTAGGACATGCCCCCACGCCCCCCCGTGCCCGCGTGACCCTTACCCTTCCTCTGATTAACCAGGCCCGCTACATTCTTTTTCTGGTGACCGGGCGTCATAAGGCACCGGCCTTGCGCCGGGTATTCGGGGAAACCTCCCCTCATCCCCCTCCCGCGGCCCTGGTGGACCCCGAGCAGGGGCATGCGTTATGGCTGCTAGACGAGGCCGTCGCGCGAGAAGCAGACCTTCCCTTTTTTCCCGGGCTGTTCCGTAAATAGGATCAGGATTAGGATTGAGGATTGTCAGGCCGAGGTTAGGCGCGAGTAGGAGTAATCAGTTATCAGTAATCAGTAATCAGTGTTCAGTTGATTCTGTGTCCTCTGCGCCCTCTGCGGTAAGTACCCTTTCCGTAGGGGGTCAGGAATCAGTCATCCAGTGTTCAGTGTTCAGTAGCTCCGAGCAGAAGAAACAGCGCTGCGTGCCTAGCCGGAATTATCCGGCGCCGTTTTATAGCCCGGCGACTTCATCGCCGGGCGGGCGTGGTGGACGTCACTTCGCTCGGCTAAACCACGCCAAATGTCTGAGACGCACACCGTGACCACCTGCCACCTGCCACTTACAAAAGATGGACCATGAGCGTTAAAAAAACAGCTCCCCCCTTCCCACCCACGGGCTGGCGTCGATACATCTGGCGCGCGCCTATCTGGCTTTACCGGCTGGGGCTGGGGCCCCTCCTGGGCAAACGCTTCCTGCTTTTGGAACATCGAGGCCGCAAAACGGGGCTGACCCGCCGAGCGGTGGTGGAAGTCGCGCGGTATGACCCCGAGCAAAAGACTTACTACGTGGCCTCGGGATTTGGCACCCGTGCTAACTGGTATCGCAACTTGCGGGCCCATCCCGAGGCCGTCATCCAGGTGGGGAACCGGCGGTATCGAGTCCAGGCCCACTTTTTGGATCCCGAGGCTTCGGCCGACGAGCTGGTCCGCTACGCCCGTACTCATCCCCGGGCCGCGCGGGAATTGGCCCGCCTTATGGGGCTGGTGTTCGAGGATCCCGAAGATGAGGAGGCCTGGCATACCGCCGGCCGGGAATACATCCCCTTTGTGGCCCTCCAGGTGCAGGACTGAACTTATCGTCCTTCGGGCCGCGCCACACCTTCCATGTCGGGGATGCGGCCCGATTCACCCCGCACCAGCAGCACAGGCACAGGACTGCGGCGCAGGACTTTGTCTGCCACGTGGCCGTAGCTCAGGCACTCATGGCCGAAATCCTGATACCCGCGGCCATGAGGTGACATCAAGATCAGGTCCACCTGGTCCAGGTCCATGACCTCCAGGATGTCTTGATCGGGCTTCATCACCCGCACCTGGGTATCCACGGCCACGTTATTGGCCCGGAACCAACTGGCCAATCCTTCCAGGTAGCCTTCGGCTTCGGCAATGGCCTGCCTGGTCGCTTCTTCAATCCACGCGCGCATGGGTTCCGGGGGATTTTCGATAGAAGGTTCGGGGATCTCGACCACCCGCAGCAGGGTGATGTGACTGTTCAGGTTGCGGGCCAGCTTGATGGCTGTGGGAATGGCACGCTCCGATTTGGGCGAGCCATCCAGGGGTACGAGGATATGTTGAAAGAGTTCCATGGCTGGTTACTCCTTTTGTTCCGGTAATCGGTAATCTTGGGATGCTATTTATTAGATGCATCTCCTTGAGGAGACGTTTCCACCTTGCCCTGCACCCACCAATCCTGGCCCAAAAGCTGGAGCTTAAGCCGGGTCAGGCGTGTGGCCCGAGCCAGAGTAGCTGCACCTCGGCCCCGCACCGGCCCCGGGGCCTGTTCCCCACCGATGATCATAGGGGCCAGGAAAGCCCATACCTCTTGCACCATCCCCTGGTCGAAAAAGCTGCCCAGCACCTCCCCACCCCCTTCCACCAGCAGGCTCAGCACGCCCCGCTGGCCCAAAGCCTCCAGCAAGGCCGGGATCGCGACCCGGCCCGAGGTGTCGGCAGGGAGCACCAGGGTTTCGACGCCCAGGGCTTGCAAGCGCCGGTGTCGAGCCGGGGGCATGGCCGCGGTGGTCGCCACCAGGGTGTGTCCTGGGAGTTGAGGCTGGAAAAGGCGGGCATCCAGGGGCAGACGCCCCCGGGAATCCAAAACCACCCGCAGAGGCTGATGGGGATAGAGGCTGCCATCGCTGCGCCGTGCGGTGAGCCGGGGGTTGTCGGCCCGGACCGTGCCCGCGCCCACCAGGATCGCGTCCACCTGGGCCCGCAACGCGTGCCCTTGGGCCCGAGCCTGAGGCCCGGTAATCCATTGGCTTTCCCCTGTGGAGGTGGCGATTTTGCCATCCAGGCTGGCCGCGAATTTGGCAATGACATAAGGACGGCCCGTGCGCACGTGATGAAAGAAGAAGCGATTGATCTCCCGGGCTTCGGCCTCGCCCGGGCCCCGGTGCACCTCCACCCCGGCCTGGGCCAGCCGCTGGGCCCCTCCCTGAGCCACGGGGTTGGGGTCAGGCGTGGCGTAAAACACCCGGGCCACCCCGGCTTCGATGATGGCCTGGGCACAAGGGGGTGTGCGGCCGTGGTGATTGCAGGGTTCCAGGGTGACGTAGAGAGTGGCCCCGCGAGCTTCGGGGCCGGCCTGGGCCAGGGCTTCGATTTCGGCATGGGGCATGCCCGCGGCCCGGTGCCACCCTTCGGCGATGATGCGCCCATCCTTGACCAGGACCGCGCCCACACTGGGGTTGGGGCTGGTTTCGCCCAAATGGGCTCGGGCCAGGGCCAAGGCTCGGGCCATGAACAAAGCATGAGAGGGTTCCTGAGGCTCACTCATGCCCCTATTGTGGGCCAAAACCAGGCCTGCGCGCAAGATGAGGGGATGACGAGAGGGGGTGTCCCAATTTCCTGGCAAGCACTTGCCGAGTAAACTCGAGCCCATGAAGGCGCTTCACGCCAGGGGGCGCCCTTCGGCGACCGGGAGGGAGGACGGCGGAGGCCGTCCACTGGCTGCAGGCCTGAAAAGTCCGACTTCAGTCGGTCAATGCCTGTGCGCAAGATAATGGGATGACGCGATGCGTTGTTGCACATCTCATCAAAATCCTTTATGATAATAGGTGGCCCCACAGCCCCCTTTCCATCAATGGCGATGGTTAGGGCCACAATCCTATAGAAAATCCTTTTGCAGGAGGTGTTGCATTGGCTATTCCTAGCGCGTTGTTGCGTCGATTCTATGTTGGCAAAAGTTTGCGTCCTCGCGAAAACGGGATCGAATTTCAATTGGCGAATCACATTGCCCCCACCACCATCCTCACTTTGGGCCCCGTGGAAGTGGATGGCGAGCTGTTCGCCCCGGATCAAATCATCGTCCAGGCCAGCAAATCCCGTCCCGCGTCGGCTATTCGCGAACAGGCGCCCCTCTTCCTTCCCATGGGCAAGGTCATCACCTTGACGATCCCCCAATTGCATCTCAAGCCGGGCCGTCATCAGGTGATCGTCCATGCCCTGACCAAAGAGGTGGGACCGGTTTCCATCGAATTCGACGATACCCTCGTGTCCCCATGAAAACATCCCTCTCCTTGTCTCCGGTCAGCCTGGTGCCTGGCCGGAGACGCTTTTTAGGAGGATTTGCACAAATGGCCGCGCATTGGGTACACTTGGAGTGTCCCTTTGCCATTGTGCTTTATTTCCTTTCTTCCTGTACCTGGAGGATCAACGATGATCATCGGCGTTCCCAAAGAAATTAAAGATAATGAATATCGTGTGGCTATGACGCCCGGGGGCGTCAAGCAACTGGCTCACGAAGGCCACCAGGTTCACATCCAGCAGGGAGCGGGGGAAGGCAGTGGTTTTTCCGACGCAGTCTACGAAGCCGCGGGCGCGACCATCGTGCCTACGGCCGCGGATGCCTGGGCCGCGGATCTGGTGGTCAAGGTAAAAGAACCTCAGCCTTCCGAATATCCTTTCCTGCGCCCGGACCTCACCCTGTTCACCTATTTGCACCTGGCCGCGGATGAGGAATTGACCCGCACCATGGCAGCCAGCGGGGTGACGGGCATTGCTTACGAGACGGTGGAACTGCCCAACGGGCATTTGCCCTTGCTCCAGCCCATGAGCGAGGTGGCGGGGCGCATGGCCGTCCAGATCGGCGCATATTACCTGGAAAAGATGAATGGCGGCCGGGGGAAGTTGCTTTCGGGCATCCCGGGCGTGCGGCCCGCGGATGTGGTCATCCTGGGTGGGGGCACCGTGGGCACGAATGCGGCCAAGATCGCCCTGGGCATGGGCGCGAACGTGGTGATCATCGATATCAATTTGGACCGGCTGCGCTACCTGGACGATGTGCTGGGCGGTCGGATGGCCACTATGGCCTCCAACCCGGTGAACATTGCGGAGGCGGTGAAGCGCGCGGACCTGCTGATCGGCGCGGTGCTGGTCAAGGGCGCGCGGGCGCCCAAATTGGTCACCCGGCAGATGGTGAGCACCATGAAGCCGGGCAGTGTCATTGTGGATGTGGCCGTGGACCAGGGGGGATGCATCGAGACCACCCATCCCACGACCCATTCCCATCCTACCTTCCTGGTGGATGGCGTGGTGCATTATTGCGTTTCGAACATGCCCGGCGCGGTACCTCGCACCAGCACCTATGGCCTGAACAACGCCACCCTGCCCTATATGGTCAAGCTGGCCAATCTGGGCCCGCTGGAAGCCATCCGGCAGGACCCGGCCCTGGCCAAAGGGGTGAACACCTTCAAAGGGCACATCACCTACCCCGCGGTGGCCGAGGCCTTTGACATGCCCTGGACGCCGTTAGAGGCGTTGCTGTGAGGATGGCTGATTCGATTCTGCCCCAAGAGGGCTTCCCTGCCCCGCCCGAACACCTTTCCCTTCTGGGCCGTTGGCGGATCGCGGTCCAGCAATGCAATGTGCCCCATATCCACCAGGCGGACTTCATAAGTCGCTGGCTGGTCATTGTCCGGGCTTGTGTCTTTTCGATGACCCTGACGTCGGGCATCATCGGCGCGCTCCTGGCCGCGGCATATCATCATTTTGGATGGAAGGAACTGGGTTACGCACTGCTGGCCATCCTTGGCCTGTTGGCCGCGCATGCCACCAACAACCTGGTGAATGATTACATCGACACCCGCCGCGGGGTCGATACCGAAGACTACCCCCGTGGCCAGTATGCCACCCATCCTCTGCTGGGCGGGCTTACCACGCCCAATCGGCTTTTGGTGGGAGCAGTCATCCTTACCCTGCTGGATTTCGTCATCATGCTCTTCCTGGCCTGGGTCCATGGCCCCCTGGTGGTGGTTTTTGCAGTCTTGGGCTTTTTGCTGAGCATGGGGTACACCGGGTTCCTCAAACGCTTTGCCCTGGGAGAACTCACGGCCCTGATCGTCTGGGGTCCCTTGATGATCGTGGGCACTTACTACGCCATCACGGGCGAGCTGAATCCCAACGTGTGGTGGGCGTCCCTGCCCTACGGGCTCATCGTGGCCTCGGTGCTCATCGGCAAACACATCGATAAGATGGAAGAGGACCGCCGCGCGGGCATCCATTCCCTTCCCGTGGTCCTGGGCCAAAAACGCGCCATCCAGCTCCTCAAGGCCACGTTCATCCTCTTCTATCTGCTTGTTTTCGTGCTGGTCCTTCAGGGGGTCGTGGGATTCTGGGTCCTGGTGACCGTATTGGCGGCCTGGCGATTACGCACGGTGTGGTTGGTGCTTTCCTTGCCCAAGCCCCAGGAAAAGCCCGCGAACTGGCCGGTGTGGCCCCTATGGTACGTGGCCTGGAGCATGTACTTCAATCGGGCTGCAGGGATGCTGTTCATTTTGGGGTTGATCTTCAATATCGTGGCCCAGCACCTCCCATCTTTCGTTCAGTAGAGTCATCAGTCATCAGTCATCAGTGATCAGTGATCAGTAATCAGTGATCAGTAGAGCCGTGCGACGTCATTCCGAGGGAGCGAAGCGACCGAGGAATCTAGCGAAGCGCAAAATCCACACTATCGCTCGCTTCGCTCGCTAGATGCCCTTCGATTCCTCAGGGCAGGCTTTCGCCCCCTCCGGTCGCTCAGCATGACGACCATCTGCGGGAATCTGCGTTGCATCTGCGTCCCTGCCACTTGCCACCTGCCACCTGCCACCTGCGCCCCATTTTCATCGTTATGTGATGAGCCATCGCTCATGACGATTGTCCCGAAAGTAAACCACGAAGGCTCGAAGGCACAAAAGCGCGTGAGATTTTCCTCCCCATGGGTGCGGGCACGCCTGCCGTTGGACTGGCGCCGTATGCTGGCCTTGCTTTTTTTGCTGGCCTTGCTCTTGCGGCTGCTGTTCATCTTTCCCTTCCCCCAGCCCGAAAATCACATCGGCGATTCTGTGGAGTTTGATCTGCTGGCCCGCAACCTGCTGGCCGGGCACGGGCTGAGCTACAAGCCCCCCTGGGAGCCATCGGCCCGGCGGACCCCCCTATACCCCTGGCTTCTGGCCCTTACCTATCGGGTCTTCGGGTTGGGGGTCTACACCCCCCTGTTGGTGCTGCAAGCCGGATTGGATGCTTTGCTGGTGGTGCTGTTGGCCTGGCTGGCCCGATGGGCCTGGCATGATGCCCGTTTGGGGCTTTTGGCCGCGGCCATGTGGGCCTTTTATTTACCTGGGGCCCAGTTGGCCGCGCGACTGCTGGCCGATGCCATCTTCACCTTTTTGCAGGTGGGGAGCTTTTTCCTCATGGTCCTGGCCCTGCGCCACCAGGGCAGGCGGGCCTGGGTCTACGCGGCCGCCGCGGGCGGGAGCCTGGGATTCGCGACCCTGGCCCGGCCCACCTCCCTTTACATGCCCCTGCTGTGGGGCCTGGCCCTGGTCCTGTGGTGGGGATGGGAACGCCGTGTCCGCCCGGCTTTGCCCCCCAAACATCGCCTGAGGATGTGGATCATAGGGGTTTTGATGATGGGGATGGTCGTCGCCCCCTGGTTTGTGCGCAATTACCGGGCCTTTGGCCGGGTGGTCATGGGCAGCACCCTGGTGGGGTTCAACTTCTTCCAGACTCACTATCGGCTTGATCAACCCGATTTCTGGAAACTCCCGGGTGTGACTCCGACTTTGCAGGCCATTCATGCGTTGGCCGATGCCCAGGGGCTGGATTTGAACGAAGCGGAGCTTTTTCAGATGGGGATGGCCTATGGCATGGCCCAGGTCAAAGCCCATCCCGCCCGCTTCCTGGCCCTTTCGGGCTTGCGGGTTTTGCAACTCTGGTTCAATTTGGGGTTCACCTGGCATCCCTCCCTGGCTACCTGGCTCTTTGCCGCGGGGAACTTGCTGCTGTTGCTTTTGGCCTGCGTGGGGGAGATGCAGGCCATCCGGGCCCGAGATCGGCTGTTTGGCGGCAGCCACAACGTGGCCCTGTTCATCCATGCCACGGCCCTGCTTGTCCTGCTCTACTACACGGCCAGCCATGCCGTGGTCATTGCCGCGGGGCGATACATCATCCCCGCGATCCCCTTCCTGATCCTGTGCGCCGCGGGCGCGCCATGGGCCTGGTTTTCTCGTGGCCAGGTATCCAAATCGGCGAAAATGGTGTAAAATGGTCGTTCGTATGGAACACGCCACAGAACACACCCTCGCCATTTTAGCAGAAGATGTGATTGTGCAACCCCATGCTGTGGTGGGGCTGCGCTATCGCGAAGAATGCGGCCCGGCCCGGGTGGGGCCCGGGGGCATCATCCGGGCGTATACCATCATTTATGGGGATGTGGTCATCGGTACCGGATTCAAAAGTGGTCATCATGCGCTGATCCGGGAACACACGCGCATTGGGGATTATGTGCTGGTGGGCACCGCGTCCATCCTGGATGGGCACGTGATCATAGGTGACTATGTCAGCATCCAAAGCCAGGTTTACATTCCCACCTACACCACCATCGGCAGTTATGTGTTTATCGGGCCCAATGCCACTCTGACCAATGATAAATATCCCCTGCGGCAGCGTTCGGCCTTACAATTGCAAGGCCCCATCATCGAAGACCATGTGACCATCGGTGCCAATGCCACCCTTTTGCCCGGCGTGCGCGTGGGCCAAGGCGCGATGGTGGCCGCGGGGGCCATTGTCACCCGCGACGTGCCCTCCTGGACCCTGGCCGTGGGCGCGCCCGCGCGTTTCCAGCCTCTACCCGAAGCCCTACGGGAGCCCAACATCCCCATCTTTGGGCCACAATCCCAAGGATGAACGCCTTGTCATGCCCTGGCACCCCCGGCTTCATTCAATTCTCATCTTTTTGTGGTACATTGAGTATAGAAAGAGGCATGGTTCATTTTTGACTACAAGGAACTTGATACATGCTGTCAGGTCTTTCGTAGCAAGATAGTCGATATTCGGTATTGGATATTGGGTATTTGAATCGTCCTGAAACAGGGAATATCCAATATCCAATATCCAGTATCCAGTATCCAGTATCCATTTTGTCAAGCCACAAGGCGTCCATGTGAACCACGCCCATCTTCCCAATCCTAATCCTAATCCTGATCCCAATCCTAATCCCAACCCCAACCCCCGAGGTGTCCTTTGTCGCAACCCTTACGTGCCGCGGTGATCGGCGTGGGGGTGATGGGGGCCAATCACGCTCGGGTGTATGCCCGGATGCCCCAAACCACCCTCGTTGCTGTCGCGGATCTGGACGAAAACCAACGCACCCGCGTGGCCCGCACCTACAAAGCTCGGCCATACGCGGATTATCGTCGCATGCTGGAAAAAGAAGACCTGGACGTGGTCACCATTGCCTTGCCCACCCATTTGCATCACCAGGTGGCCAAAGAAACCATGGCCGCGGGCATCCATACCTTTGTGGAAAAACCCATGGCGGATTCTGTAACCGCGGCCCAGGATATGATCGCGACCAGTCGTCAGCACGATGTGTTGCTGGGCGTGGGGCATATCGAACGCTTTAACCCCGCGGTCATCGCGTTGAAAGAACGCCTCATGGAGGGGCAATTGGGGACCATCTACCAGATCCATGCCCGTCGCATCGGCCCCTTCCCACCTCGGGTCAAAGATGTGGGAGTGGTGTTCGACCTGGCCACCCATGAACTCAACATCATGGAATACATCACAGGGGCAGGGATCCGCAGCATCACCGCGGTGACCAAACAAACCCTGCACGATAGCCACGAAGACATGGTCTCCAGCATCATGCGCTTCGATGATGGCGTCATCGGCATGATCGACATCAATTGGCTGACCCCCACCAAGATCCGGTTGCTTTCGGTGCTGGGCGAACGGGGCATGTTTCGGGTCAATTATCTCACCCAGGAATTATGGTTTTATGAAAATCGTTCGGCCCAGGACCACTGGCTGGGCCTGGTGACCGTAGGGGTCACCGAAGGTTCGGTGATCAAATATGAGTTGACCCGGGTGGAGCCTTTGCGCGCGGAGCTGGAAACCTTTGTGGAAGCCGTTCTGCATGGGCACAATGGCCTGGTGAATGGCGAGGAAGGGCTGCGCGCGGTGTTCCTGGCGGAGCAAGTCTTGCGGGCCAGCCGGGAACAACGTTGGATCACCCTCCCCCCTTATATCCCGGTCCCTGCTCGTTACGACCATGTTGACCCTCTCCCCATCTCCTGAGTCCCCATCCGACCCACGACGCCCCCACATCCTGGTGGTGTTGGGCGCGGGGGGCCATACCAAGCAGATGTTGCGCCTGGTCGACTTGCTGGGCACAGATTTCACCTACAGCTATGTGATTCCTGACTACGATCAGGTCTCTGCCGGCAAAATCCGCATCCCCGGCCCGGTGTATCGCATCAAACAGCCCCGAGAAAAGAAGCATGGCCGTACCGACGGGCCCTTGACCGTGCTGGCCAAAATGCCTTTCGCGTTGTGGACGGCCTGGCGCATTTTGAGAGAGACCCGGCCCGATCTCGTATTGGGCGCGGGCCCCAGTCTGCAAATCCCCATCGCCCTGGTGGCCCGGGCCCGGGGCGTGCCCCATATCTTCATCGAAACCGCGTCGAAGATCGAATTTCTCAGCTTCACCGGCCGACTGGTGTATCATCTCCGCCTGGCGGATCGTTTCTATGTGCAGTGGGAATCTCTGGCTGCCATGTATCCTCGGGCTCGATATGCTGGACGCTTGCTATGATCTTTTGTACCGTAGGCACCACGGAATTTGACGACCTGGTCCGGACCTTGGACGCCCTGGCCCCCGCGTTGGATGACAAGGTGGTGTTCCAGATCGGGCAAGGGGGGTACGAGCCCAGGCATGGTTCCTGGTTTCGTTTTCAGCCCGATCTTTCCCCTTACATCCAGGCCGCCAGCCTGGTTATCGCGCACGGGGGATTCGGCACCACGGTGGAGGTTTTGTACGCGGGCAAACCCCTCATCAGCGTGCCCAACCCGGATCGGTTCGATAAGCATCAGGAACAAATCATCCGTCACTTTGCCGCGGAAGGGTATCTGATCCCCTGCTTTGACCTGGCTCAACTGGCCCAAGCCATCGAGCGGGCCCGCACCGAATCGCTGCGCCCCTACCAGCCCCCTCATACCACCCTGCACCAGGAAATCCGGGCTTTTTTGCTCCGTAAGTAGGATCAGGATTAGGATCAGGATTAGGATTGAGGATTGTGAGGCCGAGGTTAGGCGCGAGGATGAGTAATCAGTAATCAGTAATCAGTTATCAGTAATCAGTAATCAGTGTTCAGTGTTCAGTAGCGCCGAGGCTAGAAACAACGCCCCTGCGGGAGTAGCCGGAATTATCCGGCGCCGTTTTATAGCCCGGCGACTTCATCGCCGGGCGGGCTGGCGTGGCAGATGCCACTTCGGTCAGCTAGACAACGCCAAGAAATAGGGCCACGAAAAAGGCGACAACGAAACGTCATTCCGAGGGAGCGTAGCGACCGAGGAATCTAGCGTAGCGCAAAAACCACCGCATGGCGCTCGCTTCGCTCGCTGGATGCTTCGCTCCCTCCGGTCGCTCAGCATGACGAATATCTGCGAAAATCTGCGTTCCCTCCACTTGCCACTTGCCACTTGCTACCTGCCACCTGCCACCTGCGCCCCATTTTCATCGTTATGCGGTGAGCCATCGCTCATGGCGACTGTTAGGCAATCATGATAGCTAAGGTTCTACGCACTAGAAGAGCT
Organism: Anaerolineae bacterium; assembly: GCA_027002405.1. Classification (GTDB taxonomy): domain Bacteria; phylum Chloroflexota; class Anaerolineae; order J102; family J102; genus M2005. The sequence goes on from JALWZT010000066.1 coordinate 22,810, forward strand.
CCCGGGTGGCTGGGGCCTATGTTCCTCTTCCTGGGGGGATGGCTGCTTTATCTGGCCACGTTGGCCCCCACTGTGGTCACGATTTTCGATGACTCTTTGGAGTTGCAACTGGCTGTCCCCACTCTGGCCATTATCCATCCCACCGGGTATCCGCTTTACGAGCTTCTGGCCTGGCTGGTGCAACGGCTCTGGCCCGTGGGGGATGCCGCGTACGGTGTCAATCTCTTCTCGGCCCTGGCCGCGGCCCTGGCCCTGGCCTGGTTCTATCTGACGGCCCGGCGTTTGGGTGCAGGGGTTGGGGGCACTGTCGTGGCCGCGTGGCTGCTGGCCATCGGCCCGGTGTGGTGGTCCCAGGCCACCATCGCCGAAGTCTACACCTTCCAGGGCTTCCTCACCCTGTTCATCCTTTGGGCTTTCTTGCGGTGGGAGGATGAAACCCGAGCCCATGGGGCCGCGTCCCTGGCCCTGCCCGGGCTGGCTTTGGGCATGGGGCTGGCTCATCACCGCCTCACCCTGCTCATGATCCCGGGTTTGGTGCTTTTCCTGGCCTGGGTGGACCCCAGGGTTTTTTGGCAGCCCCGGCGGTGGGTGGCTCCTCTGGTGGCGTTCGTGCTGCCCCTGAGCACCTACATGCTGTTGCCTTTGCGCAGCCATGTGGGCTCATTGGATGGTACTTATGCCCAGATGGGGTTTTGGAAGTGGATAGCCGGGGGTGGGTATGGCACGGCATTTCTGCGTGAAAATCCCTTTGGCATCCACCGGACCCCCCTGGATTTGTTTCACCTGGCCCGGGACCAATATGGATGGTTGGGTTTAGGGGTGATCGCGCTTTCCCTGCCCTGGTGGCGTCGGCGCCCCCGGGCCGCGTGGCTGTTGGCCTGGGTGGCTCTGGCCGATTTTCTCTTTGCCACCATGTACAAAGTTCAGGATATCCAGGTCTTTCTTATCCCCCTCTTTGTGGTCATGGCCTTGTGGCTGGCTTGGGGCCTGGATACGCTGGGGCAGGGCGTGGCCGCGCTGGCGCGTGGGGGCATCAGGTTCCCTTGGGCCGGGCATGGGCTTTTGGTCGTGGCAGCGCTGGTGATCGGGGTATGGCCGGCGCGGCTGACATGGGTCCGTTGGCCCGAACAGGACCGGTCCCAGCCTCCGGCCCGGGCCTGGGGCGTTCACGACCTGGGCCTGGACATGCTTGAAAGCGCGGCGCCTCGCGGGCGGGTCATCGGCCTGTTGGGCGAAATGACCCTCCTGCGTTATTTGCAGTTTGATCCAGGGATCCAGCCCGGGGTGGAGACGGTGGCCGCGGATGATGAATCTCTGCGGCTGGAAGCCATTGCCACCAGCGTGGCTCAGGGCCGCGCTACCTACACCACCCATCCCTTGCCCGGTCTGGCCGAGTCCTTTTCTCTGACCGCGGCCGGGCCTTTGATCCGTGTGTGGCCCGCGGGCCGGGCCCAAGGGCCTGCGCCCGGGCATGAGGTCGATGTCTGGCTGCTTCCCGGTTTGCGCCTGACGGGCTGGGATGATATCCTGCGGGTGCCCGCGAGTGGGCCTTCGCTGCGGGTGCTTTTGTGGTGGCAGGCCACGCAGCCCCTGCCTTCTTACAAAATCTCGGTGCGGCTCCTGGGCCCGGACGACACCCTCCTGGCCCAACAGGACGCGATCCCGGTTCATCATGCCTATCCCACCTCCCTGTGGCGGCCGGGGGAAACCGTGCTCGACACCTACGACATGGCCCTATCAGCTCCGCCCCCGCCCGGGTCCTCTTTGCTCCTCATCCTCTACGATCCTTCGGACGGCCATGAATACGCTCGCTGGCGCACGGGCCTGGGCGAGTGAACGGAACAGGCGCCACGAGCGGTAGCTCACCACATAACGACGAAAATAGGACGCAAGTGGCAGGTGAGCATGAGACCTCGGAGGGTCTGCGCAGACCTACGAGGTCTGGGGCCACCACGCCCGCCCGGCGATGAAGTCGCCGGGCTATAAAACGGCGCCGGATAATTCCGGCTAGCCCCGCAACTGATTACTGATGACGGATCACTGATTACTCGTGTTCGCGCCTAACCTCGGCCTAACAATCCTCAATCCTCAATCCTCAATCCTAATCCTATTCCATGCCCATCTACGAATACCAGTGCCTCGATTGTGGCCATCGATTTAGCAAATTCTGGCGTAGCCTCGCGCGAGCCCAGAGCGAACCCCCACCCCCCTGCCCCCGCTGTGGCAGCGAGCAAGTCCAACGTGTCATCTCCCAGGTGGCGGTCCTGGATGATCTGGGGGGCCTGACCCCTTCGGAACAGGCCGCGGTGAATCGCCAGGCTGAAAAGGAAGCCAAAATCCTGCCCAAAAGCAAGATCGACGAGTTCCGGGCGAAAAAAACAAAAGGGAGAGGAGGATAAGCAGTTCGATGAGCGCACTGTAGAGGTCGCCGGTGAGACCGAGGATACGCCGCAAAGCTAAAGAACGGCGCCGGATGATTCCGGCTAGCCCCGCAGGGGCGCTGGTTGCCAACAAGATCACGGCTATGAAAATCCAGGGGAGAGTCGGAGGGCGGAGGTCAGAGGTGGGTTTACACCTGCCACTTGCCACCTGCCACTTGATTCCCTTTGCGCCCTTGGCGTCTTTGCGTGAGCTTTTCATCCGTATTGGTGAGCCGTCGCTCGTGGCGCCTGTTCCGAAAATAGGACACAGATGAACACAGATGACACAGATAATAAAAATCTGTGTCCGAAGGCTGTGTCAATCTGCGTTCCCATTTTCGTCGTTACGTGGTGAGCGATTGCTCATGGTGACTGTTCCGATATCTGGAACGCTCCACTTAGCAGGAATGTGTTGACATGTAAAATGGCTTACTTTATAATGGACGCACTTTTTGACCCAAATTGTTCACCCTACCTCATTTCACCATAAAGGAATGTCTATGCAGAAGATGATTATCTTATCGTAACCTCCTACTCCCCAATTTCCATCCATCGTTCCGTCGTTTCATAGGAGGAACCCTCATGCACAAAAAGAAAATCCTCATTCTCGCTTTGATCGCCCTGCTTGCTGTGCTCATGACAGCATGTGGGGGCAAAGCCACCGAAGCGCCCGCTCAACCCGAAGCCCCCAAAGCCACGCAAGCCCCGGCCGAGGCCCAACCCACCCAACCTCCGGCCCAGGCCCAACCCACTGAAGCGCCCGCGGCCGAAGCCCCGTCCGGCGAAAAGGTCACCCTCACCATCGAAAGCTGGCGTAACGACGACCTGGCCATCTGGCAGGATGTCATCATCCCCGCCTTCAACAAACACTATCCCAACATCGAGGTCATCTTCGCGCCCACCGCGCCGGCCGAATACAACGGCGCGCTCAACGCCAAGCTGGAAGGGGGCACGGCCGGTGACCTCATCACCTGCCGCCCCTTCGATGCCTCCCTGGCCCTGTTCGAGAAGGGCTATCTGGCCCCCCTCAACGACCTGCCGGGCCTGGACAACTTCAGCGACGTGGCCAAGAGCGCCTGGA
>JALWZT010000067.1 GCA_027002405.1 Anaerolineae bacterium
TCGGGGGACATGATCGTAGGGGGAAGGTGGCTTAGCGATTCTGTACGGTTGCGCTCTTTAATCATGCGGGAAAATCGGTGATTTGTCAAGAGCTACGCGCCCAGCATGTCGCGGGCGGTCTCGATATATTCCAGGCTTTGATGGCGGAAGTAGGTGTTGTAGAGCTGGGCATAGTGCCCGCCTCGGGCCATGAGGGTGGCGTGGTTCCCTTCTTCGATGATCTTGCCATGGTCCAGAACCAGGATGCGGTTTGCTGCTTTGACGGTGGAAAGGCGATGCGCGATGAGTACGCTGGTGGAGCGGGCGAGGATGAGGTGCAGGGCTTGTTGGATCTGCCATTCGGTGAAGGGATCGATGCTGGCCGTGGCTTCGTCGAGGATGAAAATGGCCGGGTTGTGAGCCAGGACCCGCATCAGCGCCACCAGTTGGCGCTGGCCCATGCTCAATCGGGAGCCCCGCTCCCCTACCTGGGTTTGCAGGCCTTGGGGCAAGGTTTCCAGCCATTCGCCGTCACCGATCTGCCGGGCCAGGCGCAGGAGGTCTTGGTCCGACAAGTGGGGGTTGGCATAACGGATGTTTTCGGCCACGGTGCCGGAAAAGAGGAAGGGGGTTTGAGAGACAAAGCCCAATTGGCGGCGGTAGGCCAGGAGGTCGAAGGTGCGAATGTCATGCTGATCGATGAGGATGCGGCCATCCTGGAATTCGTAGAAGCGGGCGATGAGTTTGGCAATGGAGGATTTGCCCGCGCCTGTGTGTCCTACCAGGGCGATGGTTTCCCCGGGATGGATGTGGAGATGGAAGTGTTCCAACACGTTTTCGCCCGGGACGTAGGCAAAGGTGACGTCCTGAAAGCGGATATCTCCCCGTAAGGGGGGCGGCTGGATGTGGTCGATCTGGATGACGTTGGGCTCGGCTTCGATCAGGGCAAAGATGCGTTCGGCCGCGGCCAGCCCGGCCTGGATTTGGGCAGAAAACGCGGCCAGGTTGAGCACAGGGAAGAAGAAGCGATCCAGGCTGGTGAGGAACAGGTACCAGGCCCCCGCGGTGACCATGCCCTGGAGCACGGTCAGCCCCCCGGCATAGACCAGCCCGGCCGTGCCTACGCCGCCCAGGCCATTGAGGAGGGGAAAGACCGCGGAAAGGACAAACCCACGGCGGACATTGACCTGGTAGCTTTCCCGGTTGGCGGCTTCGAATTCTTCGTAGATGGCGGCTTCCTGGCGGTAGTTTTTGGCCACCATGATGCCGCCAATGCTTTCTTTGATTTTGGCATTGACCACGGCCATGGCCCGCATGCCCAGCCGGGTGTATTTGCGCATCAAACGGCGCAGCGCGCTGGCCGCGAAAAAGAGCAGGGGCAGGAAGAGGAAGATGCCCAGGGCCAGACGCCATTCGATTTTCACCAGCAGCGCGGCCAGGATGCCGGCCTGAATGAACTGGGCCGTGACATCGGTGACCAGAGTGACGACTTCGCCGAAGTCTTTGGTGTCGGAGGTGATGCGAGAGACGATGCGGCCTGATGCGTATTGGTCAAAGAAGGAGAGGTCATGGTTGACCGAAGCCCGGAAGGCATCGGTACGCAAGTTGAGCACCACATCGCCGATGGTGCGCACGGTCATGCGGCGCCGGACCCAGTTGGCAGCCCAGGCGGAAACGCCAAAGAGGAAGACCGCGGCGGTGAGACCCGCCATCAGCAGGGGGTTATCCTGGGCCCGCAAGATGTCGATGCCACGGCCTACCAACACGGGCAGGGTCGCATTGGACCCGGCGATGAGGATGAGCATCAGGGTGATGAGGAGGAGGCGCCGGGTGTAGGGCTTAAAGTAGGCGCCTATCCCCTGGATCAGCTCTTTATCGCTGTATTGGCGGTCGTAGCCTTCGACGTCGAGATTGGCGAAGAATCCCATGAGGGGATCATACCGCGAAAAGGGGAGGAGGGGCAAGATGAAGTTCCTTCGGTCGGATGTTTGACGTTGATAAGGATTGGGGGTAAGATACGGGTGGAGGCATCAGTAATCAGTGATCAGTAATCAGTAATCAGTAATCAGTACGTCATTCCGAGGGAGCGCAGCGACCGAGGAATCTAGAGGCTGTTATGCACTTTGCTTCTCTCAAAGCTCAGGATCGCCGCATCGGAGGTTGGAATTGGCCGCGGATAACGCGGATAAAGCAGATTTTCGCGGATTTTTCAAACAGATACCATGCTTTTTCCCAAAAAATCCGTGTCGATCCGTCGCATCAGCGTCATCCGTGGCGAATTGAAACGCCCGCCATCCACAAAATCGCGTGAAACTGGCGATAAGTTCATAACAGGTTCTAGCGAAGCGCAAAAAACACGGCATGGCGCTCGCTTCGCTCGCTAG
>JALWZT010000068.1 GCA_027002405.1 Anaerolineae bacterium
GCCCGGGTGGGCGCGGGAGGCGCTGGAGGCGCCGCCACCGGTGTGGGGGTGGGCATGGCCGCGGGAGAGACCCTCGCGGCCTTTTGCCGAGCCAGAAGCTGGAACTTTCGGCTCAGCTCCCGGCTCATGTTCAGCCCGATGAGGGGGTACTTCAGGATCAGGGCTTCCAGCTCTTCGCGGGGGAGTTCCCAGAATTCGCCCTGGGTTTTGGCGAATGCGGTATCCAGGTGGGGCTCACCGGAGAGGATGGCTTCGTAGCCGAAGAAGTCACCATCCCGCAGGGTCAGGGTCCCTTCTGGGCCGCGGAGCTCCACCACCCCACGTTCGATGATGTGGATGCGGTCGGCCTGGGAGCCGGTTTTGTAGATGATCTCCCCGGCACGATAACGGGCGGGCAAGAGACGCTCCGCCACGTCTTCTAATTGTTCGACGCTGAGTCCGCTGAAGAGGTTGATGAGCCGCAGGTGTTTTTCCACGAACGCATGGCCCGCGGTCCCCAGGCGGTCTTTGAGCACCTGGCTCAATGCCTGCCCGATAGCGGGATAGGCATTGACCAGCGCTTCGAAGTCGGACCGGTACAGGGCCCAGAGCACGGTATTCGTGGCTGCTCGGGCGCCGGTTGTACGGGGTTTGCCTGTCAGCAGCGCCATTTCGCCAAAGAACCCGCCGGCGTTGATCCGGGCCAGCACCTCTCCTTTACGGGTCAGGCTTCCCACGATCTCCACCCGGCCTTTATCCACCAGGTACAGGGCGTCACCCACATCGCCTTCTTTATAGATGATATCCCCTGCGGCTACAGGGCGCACCACCAGGCGTTGGGTGACCGCGCGCAAGACCTGGTGGTCCAGGCTGGCAAAGAGAGGAAGGGCCCGTAAGCGTTCGACGGCCAGGGCTTCATCACTCACAGGGAGCGGCGTGCGCAAGGCCATACTGAGGTGAGACACGAATGCTTCGTGTCGGGCGGCGATGGCTTCGAAGGCTTCCCGGTCCAATTTCCAGACCGCGACGTTGCTCTGAGCCACGGCGGTCTCATCGTAGGCTTTGTCAGCCAGGGTTGCGGCCAGGCCGAAGACATCCCCTGGGAACAGGGTCTCTTCTTTGGTGGCGCTGCGCAATTGCACCTGGCCCGTTTCCAGGATGAAGAAGCCCTGGTTGGCCTCTCCCGCGCGGAAAAGGGTCTCTCCTGGCTGGAAGTCTTCCAATTCCAGATGAGCGGCCAATTCCTTCAGCTCCACATCGCTCAATGCCCGGAAAGCTTCGGCCTTGCCCAGGCGCTGTTCCAGCAGATAGGGTTCAAGCTGAGCGATACGAGAGCCGAAGTTACGCGAAAGCTGGAGGCCGATAGCCGGGTATTCCCGGATAAGTTGGGCCAGGTCCTGGCTGGTCAAAGCCCACACGTCGGTTTCGCGCGTGGCTTCAGCGGAAACAGCGCGATGGCGTCCCAAAAAGACGCCCGATTCACCAAAGGTGGCGCCTGCGCCCAGGGTGGCCAGCAAAACCGGCCCCACGCTGAGACGCACGCCCCCTCGCTCGATGAGATACAGCGCATCGCTAGGCTCATCTTCAGCGTAGATCAGTTCATGCGCGGCTACACGCTGTAGCCGCATACGCCGCACGATGGCCGCGATGGCTTCCTCATCCAGCCCGGCGAAAAGGCTCGCGCGTTTCACGAAATCAGATATCACGTGGCGTTCATACCTCCTTGTTTTGGCCCGGAAGGGGTTTTGCGCTCCCTTCGAGGCCAGGATGTCCCGGAGCAACCTCCGAGAGTAAGGGCGAGGATAAGCTTACCCCAAAATGATAAAAGCTCCAAAATGAAAGAACGTTCATAAAAGCGAGTGCAAAAAAACAGGACGCATGAGGCGTCCTGGAGGTATGACCGACATGTCAGTAGGTGCGCTGGAAGGTGACATCCCAGGAATAGTGACCGTGGCAGGCGTTGGCGTCTCGTAAAGCCTGACAACTGGCCGCGTCGTGACAATATCCCGCGGCAATGAACACATCATCCGGTATGCGATGGGGGTCGGTGACCAAGCCATCTGCGGTTTCGCTGACCACGGGGCGACCGTCCACATCCCGGATCACCCGCAGGCCATCGCCATCCCCCAGGATCCATTCGGCGATGCCCGGGCCTTTGGTCCCTGTCACCTGTTCCACTTTGCTGTAGATGCCCACCAGGGTCACGCCATTGAGGGGTTGGCCGTTGGCATCCAGGACAATGGCCCGCAACTGGCGTTTTTCGCCACAATGCAGGGAGGGGCCGTCGAAATACCCACCGTTTTCTTCCGGACCCCACAGGCGCACGCTTTTCACCACGAAGTCCACCGCGGGCTTGGGCGCAGGGGTTGGTGTGGGAGGGGCT
>JALWZT010000069.1 GCA_027002405.1 Anaerolineae bacterium
GGGGGAGGGGTGATCGCCCGGAACGGAGGGGCTACGTAAGACTCATCCCCCTGCAGAAGCGGTCGGGAGGGAGTATCCTCAGCGTACCACAGTAAGCCAACAGGTTCACTTCATCGCCGGGCGGGCGTGGTGGCCCCAGACCTCGGAGGTCTGCGCAGACCCTCCGAGGTCTCATGCTCACCTGCCACCTGCGTCCTATTTTCGTCGTTATGTGGCGAGCTTCGCTCCTGGAACACACCCCTGGTCTGAACGGCATTTTGGGAAGATACGATTCTGTGCTAAACTCATAGTCGTTATCAACGTCTTTCGTTGGTGATGAACGCCCGAATCCAAAACGTTCGTCCGGCCGCCTTTGATGGGGCTTCTTGTGCAGCACCAGCGGCTGGCATTGGGTTTTCCTTCCTCAAATTTTCGGTATAAAGTTCATATGATGGGCATCACTTTCTTTGGCATGGTTCATTTTTGCCTCCAAGGAACTTGACCCAGGCTGCCAGGTCTTTCGTAGCAAGATAGTCGATATTCGATATTGGGTATTCGAATCGCCGTGAGACAGCGGAATATCCAATATCCAGTATCCAATACCCAGCAATTTTGTACGATGTCATTTTCCATCGGCCGTCATCACATCAAGACAACCCTGTCGGGCCAGGGTTCGGCCATGCCCGCCCGCCACAGATGGTCGATCCCGGCCAGGGAATAGAAAGCCTGCACCCGGTGCGCCCAGACCGCGCCCCGTTCGGTGAGAATGAGCGTCTCATCCTCCTCCCTGGCCCACCCCAATCCCTTCATCAAGAAGGCCAGAAGTCCGAAATCCTTTTTGAACTCGCGGCCAAAGCGCTGCCGATAAGCCCGATAGGAAAGTCGGGTTTCGTAGATGCGCCAGTACACCCAATGAAATCGACGCAGGCGCGGGGGCATGGTTAGGACCAGCGCAGGCTTGCGTTCCCCTTGGGCGATGTAGGCGGGGATGGAAAAGGTGTTGAACCACTGGTGTCCATGTACGAGGGAGCCCGCGCCCGCACCAAAGCCCAGGTAGCTCTCCCGGGTCACGGTGGTGTAAGGACGGACGCCCGGGCGGATGTAGCTCCATACCGACGCCCGCTGCCAGCCCCTTTCCAGACATGTCCGGGCAATGCCCTTTTGCGCACGCAGCCGCTCCCGATCCGAGACCGGTTTGAGCCCTTTGCGGGCCATGATCGAAGCCAGGGGCGTATGTTCGAATCCGAACAGGGGATACGCGGAGATCTGGTCCACGCCCATGGTCGCGACTTTGGCCGCGTCTGCGATACTGGCCGCGGGCGGCTGTCCGGGAATGGCGTAGATCAGGTTGACGTCCACGCACGCGAAACCCTGTCGCAGGGCCTGGTCGATGGCCTGTTCCGCCTGACGGGGCGTGTATCCTCGGGCCAGCAGGCGCAGGGAGGGCGCGTGAAAGGTCTCGACGCCCAGGCTGATGTGCGTCACCCCCAGGCTGTGTAGCCGGGCCAGGGCCGCGTGCGTCCCGTGGAGGGGATGCACTTCCACACCGATCTCCGGGGCGGGGGAGGCGTGGGGCGCGAGCAAAGCGATGACCTGCTCGATAATGTCGGGGGTGAGACTGGGCGTGCCGCCACCAAAGTAGAGGGTCTCCCAGCGGAAATCGGGATGGAGCTCCAGAAACGCCCGGATCTCCCGCAGCAATGCCTGCCCGTATTGGGACGCAAGTTCTGCCTGGTATCGCCTTTTGTTGTAGGGGCAATGCGGACAAAGGCTCTGGCAAAAGGGCAAGTGGACATAGATATGGGGACTGGCCAGCCGCATCAGGTGATCATGGGTCTCGGGCGCCCGGAATTGCAGGGGCCAGCCTTCTTTCCCCACCAGAAGGCGAAACACACCCGCGCGCCCCCAACGGGCGAGGGGAAAATGCCGCAACCTTGCCAGGTTTCCCATGACCGCTATTTTCGTGCTTCGTTGGGCAGCCCCTATGAAGCCCGCTTGCGACCGCGTCCGCGGGGCTTGGGAAGCACCCGGGGATAGGTGACCTTCGGCTCAGGTTCTTCGATGGCTTCTAACTCCAGGACGTGTTCCAGCCAATCACCGAAATCATAGACGTAGAGCAACCGATCCCCCACCTCCAGCCTTAACTCAGAAAGAGTCCGGTCATTGATATCGGTGGGCTCTGGGGAAAGGGAAAAAGGATAGACTACGCCCACAGGAATTTTCCGAAAGCGGTTGGTTTCATTCCGTCGGACCCGTTTCCAAAATCCACCCAGATGATCGGTGGGGTCATAGCCAAAGGCCCGACGTATGATGCGGTCCAGCCTATAAAATGTCTGATCCGCCCGAATCTCAATCCGTTTCCACAGGGATTTTTGATGTCGATACCACACTTTGAAGCGCAACACCCGGTTTGTCTCCTCAGGCGCTTCGGCATCCTTGTAGAGGTCGAGAACTGATTCCGTGCCCAACATACCCAGCCCGCGCCGGGAATCGAGATAGAAGATAAATGTATAGTCAAACGCCATGCGCTTCCGGGCGAGGACCGCTGCACTCCAATGGAGTCCGGGCAGGTCTCGAGGGCCATCGAGGATCACGTGCATCCGTGGGATCGCCTGGCGCACCCAAAGGAGCTCGTCGTGTTCGTGCTCCAACATATCAAAGAGCACCGATTCCATCCGATGGGTTTGTTCAAGAATGTGATCCAGACGCGACTTGGTTTGCGCGTAAGGTTCATGGGCGATCTGAAAAACGCGATGATTCTCGCCCCACTCGACAATGGTAAACAAGATGCTGTCTCCTTCCTCGACCCGATGCGCTCGCATCCAGCGTGCCATTTCCAGAAAGGGAAAGGAAACAGGGGGGAATGCAGCGGGGATTTCGTTCAGCGGGATGGAGATTTCTGCCGCGAGTTTCTCTATATTCTCCCTGAAATCAACCTGCAATGTGGTTTCCCGAGTTTTTATCTTCTTTCCACGTTCATCAGTCAAAAGGAGCGATGGGCCCAGGTTTGCGCGTCGCGGCAGATAGCCGAGAAAAGTGGGCATCAGGATCAGCCCTCCTTTTTTAACTTCCGTTTTCGACAACGTCCAACGAAAACGCACACCCGGCATCACCACATGCAGAGGGACGACGGTGTTTCTATTGGGCCGCGTCAAGATCTCGCCATCATATCCCCAAAGGTTCTGGGTAATCGCCTGGCGAGGGTTTTTTGCTTTCGAAGGCCGGATTTCCAGCACGCGGCGGACGAATTCATCCATGGAGATGGGCCCGGTCAGCTCCGAAACGACCCGCTGGATGGCCTGGCGATAGGTGATTTCATTTTGTTGAGACATGGATAGCTCCTTCGGAAACGCGACATGGATGGGAGAGGGTGCGTCCCAGATAATTGGCGACAGAAAATCAGGACATACCTGGCCGGGGGGTCACTGGCTGCGAAAGCGCAGCAACACATGCCCCGAACTATCTTTCAGCGCCAACGTATCCCCTTCCCGTTGGATAATTTGGGCCCGGAGTAAGGCGTTCCAGTAGGCTTCTTCAAAGGCGCTTCCCTCCTCGCCGCAATACATGACCGTGCGTTCCTGGCTGGAAAACCCCCAGCTCCCGTCCTCTCGCGCCTCCAGTTGGAAATGATAGCTGTTGCATACGGCCTTTCCCGAGAAGCTGGAAGGGCCGATGAGCAGGGTTGGCGTCGCGTCCGGCGGAATGGCGGTTCCGGGCATCTCGACCAGGACCCAGGCGCCTACAGCAGGTTGCAGGGCGGCGGGGGGCGGTTTCGGGCCGGTGGTGGACGTGGGGGAGGGAGGAATGGCGGTTGGTGTGGGTGTTATGGGCACAAAGGTGCATGCGCTCAAGATAGATAGCGTCAGCAGCAGGATGATCCAGACATGGATTCGCATGGGGATGCTCCTTGGTCGAACTCGTTTCGTCAATGAAGATGCTCCCTGAATCGCCCTATGAAGCCCGCTTGCGACCGCGTCCGCGGGGCTTGGGAAGCACCCGGGGATAGGTGACCTTCGGCTCAGGCTCTTCGATGGCTTCCAGCTCCAGGATGTGCTCCACCCAATCGCCGAAATCATAGACGTAGAGCAATTGATCCCCCACCTCCAGCCTTAACTCGGCAATAGTCCGGTCATTGATGGCAGTAGCATCAGGGAAGAAGGGATAGACCACGCCCACAGGAACCTCTCGAAAGCGTTTGGTTTCATCGCGGCGGATCCATTTCCAAAACCCGCCCAAGTGATCGCCGGGGTCATGGTTAAAGGCCAGTCGAATGATGGCATCCAACTCATAAAACGTCTGATCTTCCCGAATCTCAACCCGTTCCCACCGGGATCTTCGGCGTCGATACCACACTTTGAAGCGCAACACCCGGTTTGTCTCCTCAGGCGCTTCGGCATTCTTGTAAAGGTCGAGAACTGATTCCGTGCCCAACATAGCCAGCCCGCGCCGGGAATCGGCATAGAAGATGAACAAATCGTCAAACAGCATGCGGTTTCCGGCGATGACTGCTGTTGTCCAATGAAGTCCGGGCAGGTCTCGAGGACCATTGAGGATCACATGCATTCGCGGGATCGCGTGGTGCATCCAAAGGGCCTCATCCTGTGCGTGCTCCAGCATATCGAAGAGCGTCGATTCCATCAGGCGGCTTTGTTCAAAAATGTGATCCAGATAGGACTCGGTTTGCGCGTAAGGTTCATGGGCGATCTGAAAAACGCGACGCGTCTCGCCCCATTCAACAATCGTAAACAAGATGCTGTCTGCTTCCTCGACCTGATGCGCTCGCATCCAGTCTGCCAGGTCCAAGGCAGGATGGGTACCTTGGAGGATTGCATCGGGGATTTCGTCCACGGAAATGGAGAGATTTTCGGCGAGTTTTTCTATGTCCTTTCTCAAATCCGTCTGCAGTGGGATTTCCCGAACTTTTATCTCCTTTCCATGTTCATCAATGAGGGAGAGCGTGGAGGCAGGATCCGCGCTTCGCGGCAGATAACCGTAAAAGGTGGGCTCAAGGTGCAGCGCACCTCGTTCGACTTCCTCTCTCGACAGCGGCCAACGAAATCGCACGCCCGGCATCACCGCATGCAGGGGGACGATGGTATTCCTGTCAAGACGCGTCAAAATCGTGTCCTCATGTTCCCAAAGGACTTGGGTAACCGATTGGCGGGGGTTTTTTGCTTTCGAAGGCCGGATTTCCAGCACGCGGCGGACGAATTCATCCATGGAGATGGGCCCGGTCAGCTCCGAAACGACCCGCTGGATGGCCTGGCGATAGGTGATTTCATTTTGTTGGGACATGGATAGCTCCTTCGGAAACGTGACATGGATGGGACAGGGTGCGTCCCAGATAATTGGCGCCATCTAGCCGACTGAAGTGGTGCCCCTTGAGACCTGCGGTCACGCCCTTTCCTCGTCTCCCTCATCTCCCTCGCAAGTGGGGGAGAACGTCAGAAAAGATGGCGGCCTCCAAAACGCCGGCAAAAGGGTCGCCGAAGGGCGACTCATCAAATCGTGTCAACGTAGGGATATGCAATGATTTTCCTATCCAAAGTGACAAGGGGACACTGAAATATCCTCGCCGTGGCGACGATGATTTGATCCGCTGGATCACGATGAAAGGTCCCTGGCAACTGCGTTGATTCTACGATAATTTGCGGCGTAAGAGGTAAAAGTTTGACCCCAGGATAACTCAAAGCCAGCTCTATCCATTCCAGGGTAGGATAAGGCAATGTTAAACGTCCGTACTCTACGAGCTTGGCCACCTCCCAGCAACTTATTGCGCTAATCCCGATCAGATTGTTTTCATGGGCTGTGATGATTTCGATTTGTTTTTTATCCAGGCGTGGTGTTCCATGCACCCACCATATCCAGATATGCGTATCCAATACAATCATTGCAAGGCTTCCCAATCCTCCTCAGCAATGCTTCTGAAAGGCTCATGATATTGTATCGGCTTGCCTCGAAGCGGATAGTTGACTTCAAGGGTCGAACCCGTTTCATAAATAATGATCTCGACTTTATCCCCTGCATGCAAGGGGAGATTATCGAGGTTAATCGTTCCTTTTTTTTGAACGGTGGTCGCGAGATGAATTACTTTCGATGAAGAGCTCATGATACAGCCTCCTTTGTATAAAGTAAAGCATACCTTGGTCATGGGCTAAAAATGGATGCATACCTATTGTACACGGTTGGTGTCAGAATAAAAAACTGGGTATGGTTCACCTTTGATGATGGGAACTTGATAAATGCTGTCAGGCCTTTCACAGTGGGATAGACGATATTCGATATTAGATATTGGGTATTGGGTATTCGATATTGGGTATTTGAATCGTCCTGAAACAGGAAAAATATCCAATATCCAATATCCATACTCCCACAGCCAATTTGTCAAGCTACAAAACGTCTATGTGAACCACGCCCAAATTTCCCTTGGTGTCCTTAGTGTCCTTAGTGGTTTTTGCATGGGGACGTGTATAGTTACGAAAAATCATGAAAAAGCACCTTTCTATCGAAAAGAAATCCCATTCCCAGTCGCTGGCGCGCGCCCCGCGCCATCGTCTGTGGTTTCTGTTCCAAACCGCCCTTGCCTTCCTCATCCTGGGCGTTGGTGTTCTGTATCTCACCGCCTGTTACGAGGGCTGTGGTTTCTCCGAGAGTTCATCTTCCTCTCTCTTGCGCTATCACTATCGGGTCGAATCGCGCTTGGGCAATTCCCATACACTATTTTTGTGGGTGGACCTCTTCCCCACCGGGGTCTACTCTCCCTCCATGAAAAATGGATTGCTATCCTTTGCCCGCCAGAACACCGGCGACACCCCCAGGCCGCTGCCGCCTTATCTGGACGAGTTGGCCGAGAAAGGTTATCTCGCCGTGCGCGTTCCGCACGCACCGCCCAATTACACCCCCAGCCGGTTGATTCCAGGCCATCCCTGGAACGCCCATGCCGTGGAGTTCACCTACTATATGCCTCCCAATTCCTCCACCAAGACGACCGTCCCGGTCCCTGTCACGCGAGCCACTCAATATGAGGATGAAGTGAACAGGCGCTACCCCATTGAAGATGGACGTTCGCACTGGAAGGTATGGCGGCTCGAAGGCGACCATTTACCCATCCCTTCCGACACCTTCCGGCTGAAGGATGGATACCCTCCGCCCATCGAGCTCATGTTCCAGATCGATTTCGTGGACGCGCCGGCCACAGCCGCAGCAGGGCAACCGGTGGAACTGTTGCTCTTCAACGGTTACACCTTTATCGGGCCTTTCCGTATCCCTCTCGTGATAATGGAACCATCATCCTCCAATAACCCCTCCGTGGTGTTCGACCAGGGATGCGAGGAGCAAAGCAACTACCTGCAAATTATCACGCCTTCCGAACCGGTGACCCTCTACCACTGGCTGGCCAACTACGATACAGCACCACGCACCTTCACCGTGACGGCCTCCTCGAGCCAGGATTGGGACTATACCTACTACTACGGGGTCAAAAACCAGCCCTTGCAACGGGCTGCGGGACTGCCTTTCACCGTTACGGTGAACCCGGGCAAACCGGGATGGCCGCCGCCTCCCTGCGTGAAGATCGCCGCCGTCTATACGCCCAACATTCCCAGCAACAGCGCCATCCGGGAGACGCTCTATCTAACCGCCACCTCGATTCTCGATCCCGACGTGCAGGCCGACATCGCCAGCGTGCTTCTGGGGCCCAACTATCAATTGAATGAGCAACCGCCCTCATATCCCATTCACTTGCCCATGATCCTGAAATGACCTGGCTGGGGGCCAAATGACCCCGGTGCAGACCAGCCGGGGGCTTGGTGAGCGTCCAGAAATAACTTCCCTTTTTTGCCGCAACCCTTGCCGAGTAAACTCGTGCCCATGGAGGCGCAAGCCCCCTCCTTTGGTTCCTCCCCCACTCCGGGACGGGCGGGGGAGGAAGTAGGGAAGGCGGATTCGATGGCGCCAATGGTCGCCCTTCGGCGACCCCTTTTGTCGCCGTTTTGGA
>JALWZT010000070.1 GCA_027002405.1 Anaerolineae bacterium
TCCCTGCGGTCATCGGAATGACGGGATCTTCGGACGTTTTGTCAGGCAATCGCGACTTTGAAAAGGCCCTGAGCGAAGTGGACACAGGGATTTTCGAAGTCATGAGCAAACGGGAGATGGTTACGTCATTCTGACGATTGAAAGGCGAAGAAATCCAGCGAAGCGCGTTACGCTCCCTCACAATGACGTAGTAAGAGGATTCTGAAAAGGCCCGGGAAGTGAACAGAGAAAAAATGGTTTGGATGTGAAAGGAATTCCTCGGTATAATTTCGAACAATCATATTTTCCAATTTCATCTCATCTCACTCTCGTGCATTCCATGTCCCATTCTCCTTCCAATTCCAAACGTCCTATCATCGGCATCCCCGTAGGTCAGGGGGAAAATGCCCGCGGGGCCAAGTTGTATATTGTCCATCAATTGTATTTGGATGCTATCTATCGGGCTGGGGGTATTCCCTGTCCTATTCCTCTTAAGTTGGATGACGCCACTTATGAAGATATCTTTCGGCGCATTCATGGGTTGCTCCTGGCTGGTGGTGAAGATATTGATCCCCGTCTCTACGATGCTGAACCCCAGGCCGAGTTGGAAAAGATCGACCCGGAGCGGGACGCGGTGGAGATGAAGCTGGCCCGTTGGGCCGTGGATGCCCAAATGCCAATTTTGGGCATCTGTCGAGGTCATCAATTGTTGAATGTGGCCCTGGGCGGCACCCTCTACCAGGATATTGACAAGGAGATGGGGGTGCAGGAAGTGCATGATATGCGAGGCAAAGGCCCGAATTTTCGTCAGCAACGCCCCCATCCAGTGCAACTGGAGCCGGAAAGCCGTCTGGCTCGGGAGTTGGGCGCGATTCTGTGGGTGAATTCGTTGCATCACCAGGCCGTGGCGCAACCGGGCCGAGGACTGCGGGTCATTGGTGTTTCGCCCGAGGGGGTCATCGAGGCCACGGAATTGGAGGATCATCCTTTTGCTATGACCGTGCAATGGCATCCGGAAATGCTGGGGGATGATCCTGTCATGCGACGTGTGTTCCATTTGCTGGTGCAGGAAGCGGCCCGCTTTCGTGAGGAGCATCGACGCGATTCATGTTGATGCCATCGCCCAGGGGCACCATTGGCATTTTCGATTCGGGCGTCGGAGGGCTTTCCGTTTGGCGTGAGGTGGTTCGGCTGCTGCCGGCGGAGGATATCATCTATCTGGCGGATCAGGCTCATGTGCCCTATGGCCCCAGGCCGGAGGAGGAAGTCAGGCGTTTGACGCATCGGCATGTGGCCTGGTTGGTGGAGCAGGGGGTTCAGCTGGTGGTCATCGCCTGCAATACCGCGTCTGCGGCCGCGTTGCAGTCCTTGCGTGAGGCCTGGCCTCAAGTGCCTATCGTGGGCATGGAACCTGCCGTGAAGCCCGCGAGCCAACGCACTCATACCGGCCATGTGGGGGTCCTGGCCACGCCTGGCACCTTGCAGGCGGAGCGTTTCCATCGGTTAGTGGAACGGTTTGCCAACGGCGTGCATGTGCACACCATCGCCGGGGAGGGTCTGGTGGCCTGGGTGGAGATGGGACGGGTGGAAGGGCCAGAGGTGGAAGCGCATCTCCATAAGTTGCTGACCCCGTTGATCCAGGCGCCGATTGACCATCTGGTCCTGGGCTGTACCCATTTCCCCTTTCTGGCATCTGCACTCCAGCGGGTACTGGGGCCGGGAGTTCATCTGGTGGATCCAGCGCCCGCGGTAGCCCGTCAGACCCAACGCGTCCTGCTGGCCCATGACTTGCAAGCCAATAGCACCACGCCGGGGGCCTGGCATTTTGTGACCACCGGGCCGCTGGCTCCCTTCCGTCGAGTGGTACAACGTCTTGTTGCATCACAACTTACATCCTCATCCCATTCCATCTACTTTCATTCCCTGCGCCTATGAATCCTTCACATCAGCCTCGATCCGAATTTCAGCATGAAATTAGCATTTTGCGCGAGGCCATCGAGCATCTCACTCGTCTGGAACAAGAGTATACGCAACAGACTGAGTTCCTCCAGCAACTGATTGATCTCATCCCGCTGGGCATTGCCGTGCATCTCAATGGTCGCATTGTCATGATAAATCCAACTGGTGCGGCTTTGTTGGGCGCACGAAGCCAGGATGAACTCATCGGCATGGATGCCATGGCGTTGGTGCATCCCGATAGCCGTGAGGAGGCCCGGGCTCGCATCATGCAGCTCATTCAGCAGCCGTCGGGCGAGACCCAAACGACGGTGCCCTTTGTGCGGGAACGATTTGTCCGCCTGGATGGTAGCATTGCGGAGGCAGAAGTGGCGGGCCTGGCCATGGCATCCATGCCGATG
>JALWZT010000071.1 GCA_027002405.1 Anaerolineae bacterium
CAGGGGCGGTGATCCGGCCGTTCGGCCCCCACCCCTTGCCCCTCCCCCGCAAGCGGGGGAGGGGTGATTGCCCGGAATGGAGGGGCTACGTAAGACTCATTCCCTCCTGCAAAAACGGTCGAGGGGGCATCCCCAGCGTACCAATAGGATGATTCCGGCTAGGCACACAGGTGCGCTGTTTCTTCTGCTCGGAGCTAAACCTCCGAGCTACGGATACGAAGCCCTGCGGGCTGGCCACGGCAGTGCTACTGAACACTGATTACTGATAACTGTTTACTGATTACTCCTGCTCGCGCCTGGCCTCGGCCTGACAATCCTCAATCCTAATCCTGATCCTGATCCTGATCCTAATTTACGAAAGGGGAATCACAGAGATACACTCATATCGCCTCCAAGGCCTGGGTGATATCCGCGAGGAGATCGTCGGGGTCTTCGATGCCCACAGAAAGGCGTACCAGTTCATCGGTGATGCCCAGGGCCTGACGC
This sequence comes from Anaerolineae bacterium, assembly GCA_027002405.1. Taxonomy (GTDB): domain Bacteria; phylum Chloroflexota; class Anaerolineae; order J102; family J102; genus M2005. The sequence continues at coordinate 487 of JALWZT010000071.1, forward strand.
TCTTCGGGGGGGGTATCGAAGTAAGACATGATCGAGGGCTGCATGACCAGGGTATCCACGCCCCCCAGGGAGGGAGCGATGTGGGCCAGACGCAGCGCGTCCACGAATCGAGACGCGGCGGCACCATCCCCTTCCACTTCAAAACTGATGACACCACCAAAGCCTTGCATTTGTCTGCGGGCCACGGAGTAATCGGGGTGGGAAGCCAGGCCCGGATACCATACCTGTCTTATTTTAGGATGTTGCTCCAAGAAGTGGGCCAACATTAGGGCCGAACGGTTCTGCTGGGCGATGCGCAGCCCCAGGGTTTGAAGTCCGCGGTGAATCATATACGCGGCCCCGGGGTCAACCACTGCGCCGAACAAGCCTTGTACATCGCGCAGTTTTTCGATAAGGGTTGCACCGCCGATGATAACCCCTGCCAGAAGATCATTATGGCCGGCCAGGTATTTGGTCACGCTGTGCACCACCAAATCGATCCCATACTGAAGAGGTTGCTGATTAAGGGGGGTGGCAAAGGTGCTATCGATCAGGGTCCAAATCCCTCGGGCCCGGGCCAGTTGGGCCAGAGCCTGTAAGTCCAGGCAGCGTAGAAAGGGATTGGTGGGGGTTTCGGCCACGATGAGCCGGGTCGTGGGGCGGATGGCCCGGGATATCGCGTCCAGGTCGGTTGCGGGAACCGTGCTCACCTCGATCCCAAAGCGAGGAAGAAAACGTTGGGCAAAGACTCGGGTGCGATGGTAGGTGTCGTCACCGATGATGAGGTGATCGCCGGGAGAGAGCAGCAGCAATAAAGGCAACGTGATGGCTGCCATGCCCGAGCTGACCAGGAGGGCGGCCTCCCCCCCTTCCAGGGCCGCCAGACGTTTTTCCACCACGCGCACCGTTGGATTCCCGTACCGCCCATATTCCAGCCGGTCTGAATGAGCATTTTGTTTGTGGGCGACCAATGCGGCCGTGTTTTCAAAGGTATAGGCCGCGGTATGCAGGACAGGGGGCGTTAAGCTATGAAAAGGATGATCGTGCTCGACGCCCTGATGCAGCGCTCGGGTGCTGGGGCCCGCTTGGGTCCTGGGATGGGTCGAATGAGAGGAGCTCGTGTTCCCCGATGGGGGCTGCGAAGAAAAGGTCATGTCTGCCTCCTGGAGCATCCAGAAAGGCAGCGAACCGCCACGACAGCCGGGATAAGAGGGCTGTCGTGAGTTCATGATGACAATCCTCTCATCGTCCAGAATGAATCTGTCCGGCATTGGCACCTGGGACGTGCGTCCTGGTTGCCGAGGCTTCATCGGGCCGGTCCCTCCGCCTCTCTGGATAAGAAGATTTTTGTGGGTATGTGTTTATGTAAAAACCGTCAGGTACAAAAAGTAATCGCCATTGTATCACGCCCCTTGACAAACCCAAAATCCCAATCCCAGGACTGTAACCATCTATCTTTTGGACGCGTATGTTTTATGTGAACCACAGATTCCCACAGACCTTTGCAAATGGGAACGAAGATGAACGCAGTCGCCACGAGCGGCGGCTCGCCGATACCGAGGAAAACGCCTCGCGGGCAGGCTGGCGGGCCGTGAAACGTGATGCGTAATGCGTGATGCGTAAGGCTCTCACGTTTTACGTTTCACGCATCACGCCCGTTGCAGACTCGTTCAACGTGGACCTGGCGATTCGCAATCCTAATCCTGATCCGAATCCTATTTACAAAGCAGTCCGACGGCGGGCCACCCCGCGCCGATACCAACGAAAATGCCTCGCGGCCAGGGCGGCGTGACTCGTATTCCGTATTGCGTATTGCGTAACGACTGGACGGAATACGGAATACGCAATACGAACCTTTGCCGACTCGCC
>JALWZT010000072.1 GCA_027002405.1 Anaerolineae bacterium
GCGTAGGGGGAGGGCGGGCGATCAGGGTCGCCATCCGCGCGTGGGCCGCCTTCCTGCCCCTGGCCCTGATGGGGGCTGACGGGGCCCTGGGCCAGGGCATGGCTGGCTCCCCACAGCACAGCAAACCCCAGCAACAGGCTCAGTGTGATCATCAGGATGCGTTGGGGGTGCGTCTTCATTTTCAACTCCTGGTGGAAAAGAGGGGGCAAGGACACAGACCAAGGAGAACGCTGATTTGCGCAGATGCAACGCGGATTCACACTATTGAACCATTGTGTGATCACTCGAAGCCATGTATAATCTTGTTATCTCCAATGAGGTGAATCCTATGGCTGTCTCGCACAAAAAACCTTTTCAACTTTATTTGCGCGAAGAGCAGATAGAGGCGTTGCGCCGTCTGGCGCGGAAACGGGGCGTGTCCATGGCGGAACTTGTGCGACAAAGCGTGGATCATTTCCTGGCAGAAGCGCCTTTGAAAGAGGAACCGCTGTGGGACCTGGTGGGCATCGGCGCTTCGGGCGTAGGCGATCTCTCCGAGCGACATGACTTCTATCTGGAACAAGAAGAGACGAGACAGCTCTGAATTGCTCACGGCCTGATTCGCGTCTTTGGGCAGGGCCTGGGGCGCCGCAGGATGCCGTCGAAAACCGCGCGATGACCTGACCACGGACGTTTCATCCAGTCATCCGAGCGCGTTCCCCTACGCCTGCTCCGAAAATAGAGTAATCAGTGATCAGTGATCAGTAGAGCCTGGCGACGTCATTCCGAGGGAGCGTAGCGACCGAGGAATCTAGCGAAGCGCAAAAACCACGGCATGGCGCTCGCTTCGCTCGCTAGATGCCCTTCGGTTCCTCAGGGCAGGCTTCGCTCCCTTCGGTCGCTCAGCATGACGAACATCTGCGTCAATCTGCGTCCCTATTTTCGTCGTTATGTGGTGAGCTATCGCTCATGGTGACTGCTCCGGTGTGATTTGGTCCCATTCTACATCCCGACTGTCAAAAAATCGTCAAAAATAGGGCATGGTTCATTTTGGGCTACAAGGAACCTGACAAATGCTGCCAGGTCTTTCGTGGCAGGATAATTGATATTCGATATTGGGTATTCGATATTGGCTCTACTGCAAAAAGGTTTTTCAACACGGAGACACGGAGGACACAGAGAAAAATAAAGGGGGTTCACGGAGAAAATCTTCTCCAAACCTTATCATTTTCTTTCTCCGTGCTCTCTGTGTCTCCGTGGTTAATGTTTTTTCAGGAAATCCGATATTGGGTATTCGATTCGCCCCGAAACAGGGGGAATATCCACAATATCCAATATCCAGTATCCAATATCCAATTTGTCAAGCTCCAAAACGTCCATGTGAATCACGCCGGTTTTTCGCATTCGCGGCCCGTTGTCACCTTCCTGGCCTTTGGGGTAGAATGCATGCAGAAACGCTCACCAGGTTGGATTATGGAACCATCGCCCCCTGCCTCGAATCATCCCTTGCTGCGAACCTATCTGGAACGGGCCGCTGAGGATTGGGCCCGGCTGGACGATGGCGCCCGACTGCAACAGGTGTATGTGCTGTTGCAGGCCCAGGAACGGCCCAGGCCCCGCCTGCGGGAGGGGGAGAAGGATATCCGGGAAGACCTGCCAGGATGGGATGAGGAGCGCCAGAAGGCCGCAGGTATTGAACAGGAAAAGAAGGACGAAGTTGAACCCGCTCCACCACCGCCACCACCGCCTCCTCCGCCCCCTGTGCCCCTGGCGGACGCGTTGCAAGAGGCCCCCTTTCTCGTCCTGGTGGGAGAGCCGGGCGCGGGCAAAACAGTGACCCTGCAATACCTGGGCCTGATCTTTGCCCAGGCAGCTTTGGAGGGGAAGCCCCCTCTGGGATTGGATGAGACGCGCATTCCCGTGAGATTGGACCTGAAGGAGCTGGGCGATTCCATCCGCGACAACGAGGCTACCCCCATGGAGCGGGCGCTGCTGAAAGCAATGCGGGGTTTCGATGATGGCATCGACCTGAAGAGATTGCGACATTGGCGGGATGAAGGGGACCTGCTCGTGTTGCTGGACGCCCTGGACGAGGTGGATGATGGCATGCGAGAGGGAGTGCGCAGGGAAATCCGGCACTTTCAGATGCGGGCAAAGGATTGCCGCATAGTGGTGGCCACCCGCGCCGCGGGCTATACCCCCCTGCCAGAACCTTTCCAGGATTATCTGATTCGGCCCCTGGATGAACAGCAGGCGCAATTGTTTGCGAAGAATTGGCTGAAGGATCTGGGTGGGTTGGATGAGGAAACGGCTGGAAAGCGAGCCGAGGCGTTCTGGCGCGTTGTTGAGAACAACCCCGCCCTGCATCGTCTGACCCTGACGCCCCTGACCCTGAAGCTGATGGTGGAAGTGGAACATGACGAGCCGGGAGGGTTACGGCAAGTGCAAAACCGAGGCGCTCTGTACGGGCGGTATGTGGAACGCGTGGCGTGGGAGCGGGCGAGAAGGCGAGGGGCCAAGGACGGGGAGAAGGAGTGGGCCCTGGCCATGCTGGAGACCTGGGCCTGGCATCGCCAGGTAAAGGGAAGCACAAGTAAAGACGCGATGCGGCAGACGTTGCAGGAAACCACCTGGACGTGGCCGGACGAAAAGGAGCCCCGCCCCCTGGTCGGAAGCGAGGCGGAATGGCTGCGAGCGGAGAGGTTGTTACGCAAACAACTCGGGCTCCTGGCCCTGGTGGGGGATCACATGGCATTCATCCACCAGACCTGGCAGGAGTACTTCGTTGCCCGGCATTTGCAACGCGCCTGGGAGCAACATCCTGACGTCACCTGGCGCTTCCTGCGCCCCCGCTTACACCTGCCCGCCTGGCGGGAGCCCTTGATACTGTTCGTCACCATGCTGCCGCCAGAGGAGGACAAAGCCTTCATTCGCAAAGTGGCCAGGGCCAACAGCGCCTACGAGCGTCGATGGCACCGCGATATCCGTCTGGCTTTCGCCTTGGCGGGCGAGATAGGCTGGGCAGAGTTCATTCTTTCCCATTTCGGGCCTCAAAATTGGCAAATTCGGATAGCTGCTATTAAGGGACTGGAGGCCATGGGGCCCGAGGCGGCTCGACATCCCGGCGTCATCGACGCCCTCCTTCAGGCCCTGCGCGATAAAAATTGGAGGGTGCGTGAGGCTGCGGCCGAGGCATTGGAGATCATAGGGCCCGAGGCGGCCCGCCAGCCAGGCGTCATCGACACCCTCCTCCAGGCCCTGCGCGATGAAGATGGGCGGGTGCACCAGGCTGCGGTCGAGGTATTGAAGGCCATGGGCCCTGAGGCGGCTCGACATCCAGGCGTCATCGACGCCCTCCTCCAGGCCCTGCGCGATGAGGATTGGCGGGTGCGTGAGGCTGCGGCCAGGGCGTTAGGAGCCATGGGGTCTGAAGCGGCCCGACAGCCGGACGTCACCGATGCTCTCCGCCAGGCCCTGGGCGATGAAGACGCGGATGTGCGTCGGGCCGCGGCCGAGGCATTGAAAGCCATGGGGCCCGAGGCGGCTAGACAGCCAGGCGTCATCGACACCCTCCTCCACGCCCTGAGCGATGAAGATCGGAAGGTGCGCGAGGCTGCGGCCAAGGTATTGAAGACCATGGGGCCCGAGGCGGCCCGACAGCCAGGCGTCATCGGCACCCTCCTCCGGGCCCAGCGCGATGGAGATTGGCAGGTGCGCCAGGCTGCGGCCGAGGTATTGAAGACCATGGGGCCCGAGGCGGCCCGACATCCCGGCGTCATCGACGTCTTCCTCCAGGCCCTGCGCGATGAAGATGGGCGGGTGCGCCAGGCTACGGTCGAGGTATTGAAGGCCATGGGGCCTGAGGCAGCCCAACATCCAGGCATCATCGACGCCCTCCTCCAGGCCCTGCGCGATGAAGATGGGCGGGTGCGCCAGGCTACGGTCGAGGTATTGAAGGCCATGGGGCCTGAGGCAGCCCAACATCCAGGCATCATCGACGCCCTCCTCCAGGCCCTGCGCGATGAAGATGGGCGGGTGCGCCAGGCTACGGTCGAGGTATTGAAGGCCATGGGGCCTGAGGCAGCCCAACAGCCGGGCCTCATCGACGCCCTCCTCCAGGCCTTACGCAATAAGGATTGGCGGGTACGCCAGGCTGCAACCGAGGTATTGGAGGCTATAGGGCCCGCGGCCGCCAAACATCCAGGCGTCATCGACGCCCCCCTCCAAGCCATACGCGATGAGGATGGGGAGGTGCGTGGAGCTGCGGCCTGGACATTAGGAACCATGGGGCCGGAGGCGGCCCAACATCCAGGCGTCATCGATGCACTCCTCCAGGCCCTGCGTGATGGAGATGAAGGGGTGTGTGGGGCTGCGGCCAGGGCGTTGGGGGCCATGGGGCCGGAGGCGGCCCAACATCCAGGCATCATCGACGCCCTCCTCCAGGCACTGTGCGATGAAGATGGGCTGATGCGTGGGGCTGCGGCCGAGGCATTGGGGGCCATGGGGCCGGAGGCGGCCCAACATCCAGGCGTCATCGACGCCCTCCTCCAGGCCCTGCACGATGGAGATTGGCGGGTGCGCCAGGCTGCGGCCGAGGCATTAGGGGCCATGGGATCTGAAGCGGCCCGACATCTGGACGTCACCGATGCTCTCCGCCAGGCCCTGCGCAATGAAGAGGGGTGGATGCGTCGGGCTGCGGCCAAGGCGTTGGGGGCCATGGGGCCGGAGGCGGCTCGACAGCCAGGCGTGACCGACGCCCTTCTCCAGGCCTTGCGCGACGAAGATGAATGGGTGCGTTGGGCTGCAAGAAAGGCGTTGGGGGCCATAGTACCCAAATCGGCTCGACAGCCTGGCGTCATCAGCGTCCTCCTTCCGGTACTGAGCGATGAAGATGAGTGGGTGCGTCGGATTGCAGTCGAGGCATTGAAGGCCATGGGGCCCGAGGCGGCCCGACAGCCAGGCGTCATTGACGCCCTCATCCAGGCCCTGGGCGATGAAGATGGGAGGGTGCGTGAGGCTGTGGTCATGGCATTGGCGGCCATGGGGGCTGAGGCCGCCAAACATCCAGGTGTGATCCACGCCCTCCTCCGAGCCCAGCGCGATGGAGATTGGCAGGTGCGCCAGGCTGCAGCCGAAGCATTGGGGACCATGGGTCCCGAGGCGGCCAAACACCCTACGGTTATCGATACCCTTATCCATGCCCTGCGCGATGAAGATGGGAAGGTGCGTGAGGCTGCGACCGAGGCATTGAAAGCCATAGGGCCGGAGGCAGCCCAACATCCAGGGCTCATCGACGCCCTCCTCCAGGCCCTGCGCGACGGAGATTGGCAGGTGCGCCAGGCTGCGACCGAGGTATTGAAGGCCATGGGGCCTGAGGCAGCCCAACACCCAGGCCTCATCGACGCCCTCCTCCAGGCCCTGTGCGATGGAGATTGGCAGGTGCGCCAGGCTGCGGTCGAGGTGTTGGAGGCCATGGGGCCTGAGGCAGCCCAACATCCAGGCCTCATCGACGCCCTCCTCCAGGTTCTGCGCGACGGAAATTGGAGGGTGCGTGAGGCTGTGGTCATGGCATTGGCAGCCATGGGGCCTGAGGCCATCCGACAGCCGGGCGTGACCGACGCCCTTCTCCAGGCCTTGCGCGACGAAGATGAATGGGTGCGTTGGGCTGCAAGAAAGGCATTAGGGGCCATCAAGGATGAAGCGATCATTCAACAGCACTTCCCCCGATTACGGCGGCAAGCTTGGTTTACATGGCCCAAGCGTCGTAATGAAACCTACCAAGTCATCGAGGCCTGGCTGCCCGTGTGGGAGGCAATACAGGCAAGGGAGGAAGCGAGGAAAACGGGGTTGTGGGACCCCTTGCACCCGCCACCACCGCCCCGCTGGCGTCAGTGGCTGCGCGCCGCTCCCTTTGTCCTGGCGGCCATCTTCGCTTTCCTGGCGGCCACAGCCGTGGGTCTGCTTATGGTGGTGGCCTTCCAAGACGCGTTCTCTCTGCAGGTACAACCTTATCTGAAAGACCTGCCTCTTGCGTTGGTGGCTGTCGCGGTGATCATTTTTGCCCTGCTTGCCGCTGGACTCAAAGCGCTCGGTAATGACCTGTGGTCGCGGCGGTAGAGGGGATAGACCAGGAAAACCGGTAGACCAGGAGGAAGAGTGTCTTGGCCCGGTTTCCCTGGTTTCCTGGTCTACTGGGTTACAGGGCTACTTGATCCGCCATTTTCATCGGTATCGGCAAGATGTCGCTCGGGCCACTTGTTATTCTCACGCGCCCACAAATGGATTGCGCACTTGAATCTGATGATAGAATTGCAAATGGTTCAAATCCTCGGACCACAGAACAGAACAATCGAGGGCCAGCGCGCTCTGAATGATCATGGCATCCCAAAAAGATAGTCCATACCGTTGTTGTAAATCAATGGCGTTCAGAATGTCGGCCACATGGGGTTGGTGCACACGCCAAATTCCCAAATCCGCAATGATCTGAGATGCGACGTGAGAGGGCAAGGGCTTTGCGATCTTGCGCGTCACCACCACGTAAAATTCTTGTAGCACCTGAATACTGACACACCCTCTCTCCTCCCGCCACAATGTGGACAGAAGTTGCCTGGCCCGTTCGTGTTTCAACCCCGCTTCGCTATCGTAGGCGTAAACCAACACGTTCGTGTCGATGAACTGCAAATCGAGATCACCGCTCATGCAACTCCTCTCGGGTCCAGGTGCGCTTCTCTTGCGTTCCCATGGGAAATCCTGTTTCCATCCAGGCTAACTGGCGCCTGCGGGCGTGTTCATACGCACGCTCCTGCTGCACCAATTCTTCGAGCGCGTCGACCATCAAGCGTGAAACCGAAGTATGACGTTTCACAGCAAGCATTTTGACTTTTTGCATCAGCTCCTTGGGGAGCGCAAGGGTGATATTGGTCTTTTCCATGGCTATTGACCTCCACGAAAATCAGTGTAGCACGAAAATACGTGAAAGTCAATGAGGTTACTGGAATCTGGTTTACCACACCCCCTCGCACCACCATCCGCCGGGCCAACGCCCGCCCCAGACCTTGAAGCGTCTCCCAGACCTTCAAGGTCTTTGACTATCGGAGAGGAGGAACAAGGGCAGCAAGACCCGGAAGACGTGGACTGTCTGACGCACATCTTTCTGCGCCATAAGGATGTCCGGCGCGAGCCAGCCTTTGCGCTCGATCAAGTCGGCAAACAGAGGGCGGAAGATAAGCCGGCTGCGGATGTATATTTCGGACTCGCCAGCCGGCAGGGCGAACAGGTACACAGTTCGATCGACGCCCAGCGCGGGAATCCGGGTGTCGCTCACGATGCGGGTCGGTTTCCAGTAGCTGGCCACCGGTGTCTCGCCTGTCCTCACATCCTGGAGCACCTTCCCATATACCTTGCCCGGTAGGCCCGCCTGCGCGCCGGCCCACGACGGCGTTCTAGAACCGTCGCGTAGGGGTATGGTGCGCCCTTCCTCGTCCGTCACGACGACGGTCAGGATCATGTGGCGGATGGGGCTGCCGGTGGGCACGTGATGTCCGGCTCCTGTGTTGGTGATGGTGACGGTCACGGCCAGCAATCCACCCACCTGCTCCGCGGACACATCCATCTGCACCGTGTGCTGCAATAGCTCGACGTCCCCCGCGCCGGGCTGCTTGTGACTGGGAATGGTCATGGGATCGCGAATGTAGCCGCCCTTTTCAGGGGCGACGAAGTGGTCCACGTCGGGGTCCGGGGCCATGTGACAGGTCTGGCACTGGACGTCCTGCCGGGCGTAGGGGGAAGCAAGCCATTCAGGGTAGGAGGTGTAGATGGGGACGCCCCAGAAGGAAAAGCTGTGGCAGGGCGCACAGAACTGGCTGCGAGTGATGACCGGCAGATAGGTGTCCGGCTCCGGCACATCGGTGTAAGGGCCGAAGAAGAGCTCCTGGCCCTCCGGAGGCCGACGCATCTGGTACGACAACACGCCGGGCATGTTCGGGTAGGGTAGGCCGGTGACAGGATCCAGATAGACCCGCGCGATCTTGTGGCAGAAGTCGCAGAAGACGCCGTCAGACTCAGGGGGCGTCAGCGCGTTCATGTCGGTGGAAAAGGGGGCGTCTACGGCTGCACCGGGCCCATGGCAGTTGGCGCAATTGCCGCTGGTGCCGGGGAAATCCAGCTTGTACCCCGGGGAGGTGACTGCTGTTCCCGTGACATCGGTCCCGTTATACATGGAAAGAAATCGGGGGCTCCTGGCGCTGCGAGCGTGGGCGTTATCCTGCCACTGAGCCACAACCACCTCCGCATGACAGTCATCACAGCCGAAGTCCACATCGGGCGGGGAGTCGGCCCGCCGCGGGAACATCCAGGCGTAATCCGGATTGTCCGTTGTGGGGTAGGGACGGAGAGTGAGAGTGACCCCGGTCGCTGGCGGAACCACCTCCCGCTGAGCGACGTAGTAGCCGTCGAACCAGGCTGTCACCGGCTGGGAAACGCCCGGTGCCAGGTGAGTCAGCGTAAATGCACCGTTGGCCGCGGTTCTGGTGACATGGTCGGTGGCGCGCACCTGGACGATCGCGTCGGCGAGGGGCCCATCCACCCCCAACACCACGCCGCGAACAGTCGCATACGGCCCGTCCGCCCGGCTCTGCACGCCCAGCAGGAGCGCGGCCAGCAGTCCTCCCGCCAGGCAGACGAGAGTCAAGATGGGGCGCAGTGGCTGTGTTCGTAAATCTTTGGACATGTCGGCCAGTATTGCAGCAAAAAAGGGTAACTATACACGTACCCTCTCATAGCAAGGCAAAAACCACTAAGGACACTAAGGACACTAAGGCACAAAGGGAAAAATAAAAAATTTTCTTCGTGTCTTTGTGGCTTTGTGCCTTCGTGGTAAAAACGTGTTGCAGAAGGAGCTGTATAGTTACAAAAAAGGAAGTTATTTCTGGGCGCTCACCAAGGGCAAGTAGACCCTCCGGACTTCCCCGCCGACGAAGGCTTCTTCGCCCATCAGGGTCACCGTGTTGGCCCGAGGCTCGCCGCCCACGGCCAGCAGGTTGATCGCCACCTCGTCGGCCAGGCCCGGCCAGCGCCCTTCACGCGCACTCAGGCTGAGCATGGGGAAATCCCGGTGCAGTGTCTTGGCGTCGTAGGTGACGGTGAACGCGCCTCGGGCGTCCGGCGTCACGCTCCCCTGGTCCATCACGATTCCCTTGTCGTGCACCGTGTAGTGAACCTGGGTCGTCCCAGGTGGTGCAACGCCCCGAATGTGCACGGGCGTGATCCCCTGCTCCGGCCAGGAGATGAAGCCCGACCGGGGCGCGGTGATGAGCAGCCGAGGTGCTTCAGGTGCGACGACGTAGAACTCGTAGCGCCCATTCGTGCCCAGTACCGTGCCGGTGTTGTGGCTCTGGGGCGTGACGCCGTTCCCCACGTAGGGCCGGTCGTGCCGCACCGCAACGTCCACCGTCCAGCGGCCCACCTCGTCGGCTGTGAAGTCGAACCCCGGGTCGTACACCCAGCCGATCTTGTTGGCGCGGAAGGTGTGGGTGTGCTGCACCCCGCTGGGCGCGGTGATAGTCACGGTGACCCGGCTGTCGAGCGGCGGGCCCACGTGGCCGGAGAAGGCGATGACGTCGCCGACCTCCAGCACATCGCCGGGGCGCACCCCCTTGGGCAGGAAAAGCATGTCGATCTCTTTGTCCTTGAGGGTCAGGATAGGGCCGCCATTGATGCTGGCTCCGGTGGCGTCCTGGAAGGGGGGCGTGACCCGGGCGCAGCCGTACGCGTCACAGCCGTGGGGCAGCAGGGTCCACAGGGAGCTGTAAATGGCGTACTCGTTGATGGGGACGGTCTCGGAGATGGCCCGGAGCACTGCGCCGCCGAACTCCCACTTGATGTCGCCGGGCCGGTCGCCCTCGGCCGGCTCGCCGATCTGGTAGCCGTAGGTGTCGTTGAAACGCCAGTAGATGGTTGCGATGCCGTCTTCGGAGAGAACCTCTCGCACCCGAACGTCGGGCCGTTCCGACGCGCCGTACCAGTAGCCCCACAGGTCGATGTCCGCCGGGACGCGTGCCGGGTCGGCCCCGCTCTTGGTGGTGATGAACAGGGGAGCTTCCCCAATCGCCATACGTTTCTCCAGCCCCGTGAGGTCGTGGGTGCTGGGCGGCACTCGAAACTCGTTCCGGGCGCGAGGGAAGTGGCTGCGCAGGATGTTGTAGATGGTCTGCCCGGCGCCGGTCAAGTCTTCCACCGTGACCACCGAAAAAATCGAGTCGCCCGGCGCCCGGTCTTCGTTGCCCCACTGGATATCGCCGCTGAAGTAGGGATAGTAAGCCTCCTTGCCGATCTTGTTCGGCGGCAGGTCGAACACTCTGAACCAGGCCGGCATATCGTCAATGGTGTCTTCCGCATAGCTCAACCCCCTCCGTCCGTGAGCCGCCATGCGCGCGGCGCTGCCTTCGACCACATTGCCCCAGGTCATGGCACCGGCCCACAGCACGCCCCTGGGATCGTGATAAAGAGCGGTGATGTCCACGCGGAACTCGCCGGGAGATTGGAGGCGGACCTCTGTTTCCGCGGGGGGCTGGAAATAACCAAAACGATTGGCCCGGCCGGTCACGGTGGCGGTGATGGCTTGGGTCGGGTCGGAATTGGGCATCTGGACCAACTGCACCGTCACATTCGCGGGGACGGGCGGGAAGATGTGCAGGCCGGGCATGAAGGCGTCACCTTGCTGGTATGGAGTCATGGGTAACTGGCCGGAGTCCAGGTCCAGCACCTGAGCCACCAGCACCTCATAGACGGCCTGAATGGGATAGGTGTTACCGTACACATCCTGCACCTCACCCTTCAGGGTTATGATATGGAAGCCGTATTGCTCAAAGGTGTAAGCGAACGCATCGTCCCCGGTGGTCAGATGGTACATGTCGGAAACCTGCCCGGTCCCCTCATCGATCCCTTCCCCACCGGGCGTGGCGGGGGTGCGTACCGATGCCTGGCGGATGGGCGCGGGCCCCAGGGTGTCGGTGGAGCCATCAGGCTTGCGGACTTCTACAGTCAGGTGGCCCGACGGCAGGGCGAAGGGAATGCGAGGTGGATTGGGCAGCCGCCGTTCGCTGCCCGCGATCCAGTGGGACCCCGGCTCCAGCCGGTAGACCAATGGCTGGCCCGTGCGCTCATCCAGCCGCGGAATGATGGCGAGGTGGGGCGGGATAAGCACTCGGGTGGACAGTTGATAGAATCCCGCGTCCTCCAGCGCCTGGACGCCTCGATGGCCGTTGACCGGGTAGTCGCCCAGCAGCGTCCAGGGGATGTGGGGCGGAGCCGGGGCACCGATGGTAAGGATGGACAGGGGTGCGAAGGGCTCAAAGTGATACCAGACGGGGATCATGGGCGCGTCCGTGGCCAGGGGAACGCCGGCCGGTGGGATGAGCGCCTCCAGGCTGTACACACCCGCTGGCATGTCCGTGGGGACCTGCACGGTGGTGGTCAGGGACCCTTCGAAGGCGTGGGCACTTACACAGGAAAGGTGGTCAAAAGCTTGTCCACCGATCAGGCGGCGCTCCACATCGGCTTCGTGCTCGATGGGCAGGCCGGTGGGAGTGAAGAGGAGGGCGTTCATCCAAATGCCCGCGGCCGCGGGCCGTCCGTCGCCGCGAAACAGGTATTGCAGGTTGATCTGGAAGGGAATGTGATAGGTCAGCGGCTCGGTGCAGGTGATGGCAGGCGCGGTGACGCGTAGGTAGGCCTCCACGGTGATGGTCTGGCCTGGCTGCACCGCGAGGACACCGCCTGGCGTTTGGACTGTGCCGGAGATGGCCCAGCCGGCCCAGCGCTCGGGCGCATCGGGTTCGCCCTCCACCCACATCCCCACGCTGTGGAAGCTGCCGTTGGTCTCAGTCGGGCCCACGCGCAGAATGGTCCCGGGTAGAGCGTTGACATTGGTGAGAGCCGTCCAGGCCTGGGCCACGCGGATGCCGGTGGGGTCGTACTTGACCAGGAGTGAGGACCCGGGCGGGGCGTAGAGGGTGGCGGAAAACGCGCCGGTCGCGTCCGCGGTGGTGGTAACCGCCACACCGGCGCTGAGGTCGGTGAGCAGCACCGCTGAGAAGGGCGCCACTGCCCCCGCGGCCCCCTTGACCACGGCGTATCCCTCCGCGTCCGCCGTGCCCACTGTGATGCGGTCTGCCCGGGGCGGGGTGGTGGGAACTGCGGGCGGTATGTCCCGGGTGAGGGTGATCACCTGGCCCGTCGCGTCGCCAGACCGCAGGTCGATTCGAGTGAAAGGCAGAAAGTATGGCGTGGGTTGCCGGTAACTGTCCAGACTGAGGGCGTAGACGTCTGCCGGAAGGTTGACGTCGAACCGGCCATTCGTGACGCTGATCTGGGGAATATCATCCGGCGGGGGCAGCGTCAGCATGGGAACTGCGTTGATCTTGAGGGAGTGCTCCCACAGGGAGCCATCGGGGAGGCGGATCTCCCCTTGCAGACGGTAAGTCTCCTGCTGGTCCTGCTTCGAGGCGGGAGTGGGATCGGGGATAAGGGCGTCGCCGGTGTGATACGCGCGGACGACGAGAGGGCTGAGGCAGATGAACAGAAAGAGGATAACCATGGTTCGGGTTTTCATCATCATATCTCCTGGGTGTGGCCGAAGCGCGAGCGTACATCGACCCCCTTCACTCGCGGTAGGGCAGGGCCAACAAGAACGCGATCAGGTCCGTGATCTCCTCCTCGCTCAGGTGAGAGGTGACGCCGTGCTCATCGCGCGGGTTGGCGGTGGTCAGCACATCGCGCAACGTGGCTGCACTGCCATCGTGCAGGTACGGGGGGCTATCGTAGAGGAAGCGTAGCGTGGGCGTGTCGATCAGCGGGCCGAACCACTCGCCGTAATCGTCGGCCGTGCCCACATCGTGTTGCTTCAGATCCGTGTACAGGGGCGCGGGGTGACAGTCCGCGCAGCCGGTTTCGTCCGATTCGAATATCGCCTTGCCCCGTTTCTCCGCGGGGGTCAGGGAGTGGCTTCGCACCGGCGCGCTCAGGCTGTCGATGAAAGCGGCCAGACAGTCCAGGTCGTAGGAGCGGCCCTGGTTGGGTGCGCCCCGGGTGGGGTGCATCTCGCCGCCATGGATCAACCCACTGCCGAACTGCTCGAAGCGCACGCTGAACTCGCTATCGGCCGACTCGTCCCACTCCGCGGACCAGCGCAGGGGATAGGTCTCGATCATGCCTAGCAGGCTGGTGGTGTTGCGAGTGATAACCGCTGCGGCCCCCACCGGCACGGTTCCGGTGTACTGGAGCAGCCAGGTGCGGCCGTCGAGCTCCCCCTCGATGTGGCAGGTGTTGCAACTGATCCAGCCGGCCCGGGACAGGTCCGCGCGCGCACTGGAGTAGAAAAGCTGTTTGCCGTGGAGCAGCGCCGGGGGCAAGGGGATATGGGTGGCGGTGATCACCGCGGTGACCGTATAAGTCGCGGCATCGATCACCGAGACCGTTCCATCCAGGGTGTTGTTCGTGTAGGCGGTGGCTCCGTCCGGGGAGATCACCACCCCGCGCGGGTTGCTCCCCACCGGAATATGAGCCACCCGGCGGGGATGGTCCGGGTCGTGGATATCCACCACCGACACGTCGTTGCTGGCCCCGTTGACGACCCACAGCTCCGTGTCGTCCCGGGCCAGGGCCATGGCCCAGGGCAGCCCCACCGGCTGGTCGGTTTCCGGCAGAGAAATGTGCTCCGAGGTCTGGTGTGTGTTCGTTTCCAGGTTCAGGACAGACACTTTGGGAAAAACCGTGGTGTCGAACCGGGTGTTGAGTCCGCGACCGTTGGCCATGGTTTGAGGCAGGTAGGCCCGGGTTCCCGCCCGGTTGACCAGGACCGCGGGTGCGGGCGCCACGTGGGGCCAGGTGGGAATGCTGAAGACGGGAAACCAGGGATTGGCGCGTGGGGTCGGCCGCGCGGTCACCGAGATTTGCTCACCGCCCCCTGCTCGACGATGCTGTTGGTTTGCTATGGTACCTGGCGACAAACGAACGACCAGGGGTGCGAAAAGCGTGTACCGCTCGAGAGCGATGACACTCACCTGGCCACTGAGCAGATGGGTGACCAGAAGGCGGCGGCCATCAGGAGTGAATGCCAGGCCATGGGGCCGGTCGTCCACGGGGACCACCGCGCGGGTGGAGAGATCCATGGCGTCCAGGAGACGGACCGTGTCGTCTCCCAACTCCGCCACCGCAACCAAGCGCCCATCGGGTGAGACCGCGACGCCCACGGGCCGGTCGCCCACAGGGATGGTTGCCACGGTTTGCCGGGCCGTCAGGTCTACCACCGAAAGGGCATCGGAGCCCTGATTGGCCACCAGAGCGCGGCTTTCGCCCGGCAACAGGGCCACGCTCCGGGGATCGACGCCAACGGTGACCTCGGCTATTTTCTCTCGCCCCGCGGCATCGATCAGGGAGATGGTGTTGGAATCGGGGTTGACGGCCAGAAGCATGCGGCCATCTGTTGTGATGGTTACGATCGCGGCGGCGCCGGTCGGAGCGAGCGCGTCCGCGCGAGCGCGAGGGTCGGCAAAGTGAGCCGGGAAACGTTCCCCTGGCAGCATCCAGCCGACGCACAGCGCCCCTATCAACAGCGCTATTTCAATACGAAAACGGAACATTTTCATCTTCCCCTGCAAATAGGGGAGAACAGTGTTTTTTGCTTCGCCAGACTTCCTTCGGTGAGGTCCTTCACCTCGATACGGCCCAAAATGGGAACGCAGATGCAACGCTGATTTCCACTGATTACTGATCACTGATTACTGATTACTCTATTTACGGAACAGCGCCGAACCAGCTAGCCCCGCTCCTGCGCCCGCAACTCCCGCCGCAGGACCTTGCCCACCGCGCTCTTGGGCAGGTCGGAGCAGAATTCCACGTAGCGAGGGACCTTGTATGCGGCCAGTTGTTGCTTGCACCAGGCCCGCAGCTCCTCCGCGGTGAGGGTTTGGCCCGGCTGCAATACGACCCACGCCTTTACCGCCTCGCCCTGGCGGGGGTCGGGCACGCCGGCCACGCCCACCTCGGCCACCGCGGGATGGCTGGCGATGATCTCCTCCACCTCCCGCGGCCACACCTGAAAGCCGCTGGGCTTGATCACATCCTTCTTGCGGTCGATGATGTGCAGGTAGCCCTCTTCGTCCAGAAAGCCGATGTCGCCGGTGAAGAGCCAGCGTTTGCCGTCGATCTCGCGGAGGGTGTCGGCCGTCTCTTGAGGCCGCTGCCAGTAGCCCGTCATGAGCTGAGGCGCGTGCATGATGATCTCACCTATTTCGCCCAGGGACAACGGGCCTTCGCCCGTTTCCACATCGACAACCCGAAGCTCGACGTCGGGGAAGGGCAAGCCCACCGCGCCCGGCTTGTAGCGCCCCAGCACGGGCGTCAACACGCCGGAACAGGTGGATTCGGTCAAAGCGTAGGCTTCCACCATGCGCCCGCCGGTGAGTTGCTCCCAGCGCTGTTTGGTCTCATAGAGCAAGGGCGCAGCCGCAGAGATGCTGAGTTTGAGGCTGCTGAGGTCGGCTTTGCCGCTTTGCACGTCGGGGTGCTGCATCAGGGCGATGAAGAGGGTGGGCACGCCGGGCAGGAACGCGGGCCGGGTCTTGCGGATGGTAGCCAGCACGTCATCCAGGTCGCGCGGATTGGGAACCAGGGCCAGGGGCTGTCGGCCCACGAAGCCGGTGCCGGCCACCCCCGCATGACCATAGATGTGAAACATGGGCATGAGGGCCAGAATGATATCCTCCCTGTCCTTCAACATGTCCCCGAACCAGGCTTTGATCTGTATCCCGGTCATGACCAGCCCCTGATGGGGATTGATGGCGGCCTTGGGCAGGCCCGTGGTGCCGCCGGTGAACATGAGCAGAGCGGGGTCGTCAGGCTCGATGCGCACGTCGGGCCGGGGCGCGTCCAGGTGATCGTGGATCATGGCCCGCATCCAATGGTCACCCGGCTCCAAATCGATGCGATGCCCCTCCTTTTTTTCCATGAACAGGGTGAAGAGGACGCGCATCAGGCCGGGCAGGTATTCCTTGATATTGGTGGCGATGACGGTTTGCAGGCCCGTCGCTGGCTGGAGGGCTTTCACCTTGGCGTAGAAGGGCGTGAGCGCCACCGCGATCTTGGCGCCGGTGTGGTTCAATGCGTGTTTCAGCTCCCGCTCGGTGTAGAGGGGATTGAGGGGCGAGACAATGGCGCCCGCCTTCCAGGCCCCGAACTCCGCGATGAAAAACTGGGGTGAGTTGGGGATGAGCAGGGCTATCCGATCGCCCTTTTCCACGCCCAGGTCGGCCAGGGCCGCGGCGAACGCGTCGCTCTCCCGTTCCAATTGGCGGTAGCTCACCCGCGCGCCCTTGAACAGGAATGCAGGATGGTCGGGCCGCTCGCGCGCGGTCTCGGCCACGATATCCAGCAGGGTTTTGCGGGGATAGGGCTTGAGGGTCGCGGGCACGTGAGAGTCGTAAGATTTAAGCCAGGGTTTTTCTGACTGAAGGACGGATTGCGGGGCTGTTTTTGAGGAAGGCGGTGGGGTGACGGTCATGGTGGGGGCTCCTTTTGGGTTGAATCAGGTTTCACGGTCGCCTACCCGCGGATACCGAGAAGAAGAGAACGCTGATTTGCGCCGATGCGACGCAGATTGACGCAGATAATCTTTCACCACAAAGGACACAAAGAGCACAAAGACACCAAGAAACAGCCAACCTACTCACTGGACACTGAACACTGATTACTGATGACTGATCACTGATTACTCGTGCTCGCGCCTAACCTCGGCCTGGCAATCCTCAATCCTAATAATGTCTGCTTCAGTGCGATTCAGTTCCATCCTACACCCCGACTGTCAAAAAATCGTCAAAAATGGGCATGGTTCACTGGTCACTCCCTGCTTTGGCTCTCGGTGAGTTGTGCTGTATCATGGTGATGCAAGTTTGCCAGGAGCAAGGACTCCCACTGATTACTCTATTTACAAAGCAGTCCGACGGCGGGCCACCCCGCGCCGATACCGACGAAAATGCCTCGCGGCTAGGGCGGCGTGACTCGTATTCCGTATTGCGTATTGCGTAACGACTGGACGGAATACGGAATACGCAATACGAACCTTTGCCGCCTCGCCCAACGTAGGCCTGAATATCTCAATCCTAATCCTAATCCTGATCCGAATCCTATTTCCATAGCAGGAGGTCATCATGTCCCACAAATCAACCCAAAAAGCTGAAATGCCCCAGATGGCGGCCGAGGATTCGCCCACCTCGTTGCACAAAAAGAAACTTCCCCGCAAATTTTACGAAAAGGAGCTGCGCAAATTGCAAGTGGAGTTGGTGAAGCTGCAGGAGTGGATCAAGCATGAGAAGTTGAAGGTGGTGGTCATCTTCGAAGGGAGGGATGCGGCGGGCAAGGGCGGCGTGATCAAGCGCATCACCGAACGGCTGAATCCTCGCGTCGTGCGGGTGGCGGCCCTGCCCGCGCCCACCGAACGGGAAAAGACACAATGGTATTTCCAGCGCTATGTCGCGCATCTGCCCGCGGGCGGGGAAATGGTGCTCTTCGACCGAAGCTGGTACAACCGGGCGGGGGTGGAACGGGTGATGGGCTTTTGCACCGACGAAGAGTATTGGGAATTCCTACGGTCCGCGCCGCATTTCGAGCGCATGCTCGTGCGGTCAGGGATCATCCTCATCAAGTACTGGTTCTCGGTCAGCCAGGAAGAACAGGAGCGACGCTTCCAGGCCCGGGCCAGGGACCCCAGAAAGCGTTGGAAGCTGAGCCCCATGGACTTGAAAGCCCGGGAGCTGTGGGAGGAATACTCCAAAGCCAAGGACGAAATGTTCGCCTACACCGACATCAAGCAGGCGCCCTGGTGGGTGGTGAACTCGGACGACAAGCGCCGGGCCCGGCTGAACACCATCCACCACCTCCTCAGCATGATCCCCTACGAGGACCTGACCCCCGACCCCATCGAACTTCCCCCCCGGCCTGTTCCGCGCCACCGCTACGTGCGGCCGCCCATGGAATACCAGAACTTCGTGCCCGAAGTGTATTGAGCGATGGCTCACCACAGGCGTCATGTCCCAGGAATGGGATTCTCCAAACCCCATTCCCCCCTCGCGCCCGCGGCCTCCAACCGCGCCCGGCCCTGGGCCCGCAGTGACGGCATATCCAGGCGCTGGCCCATCTCCAGTGCGGTCACGGCCCAATCCAGGCGATGATCCAGCGCCTCGGCCCGGGCCAGGCTCTTTTCCCACCATTTGCGGGCCGCGTCCGGCCGCCCGCGCAGCCATTCATAGCGCCCGCACAAGCGCCACACCTCGGGCTGCGCGGGCCGGAAGGCTTGGGCCTGTTTGCGGGCCTCAGCCATGGCCCCTTTGGCCTGGGCCAGCCAGTCCCCGTGGGCCTCGGGCGGATGCTCGGCCGCCCACAATGCGAGCTCCAATGCGGCCACACTGAATTTGCCCACCACATCCCCCTTGATATCGTGGGTTAGCACCGCCGTTCGGGCCTGTTCCAGCACCTGCCGGGCCTCTTCCCAGCGCCCCAGCCGCAGCAGGCAGCGGCCACGACCGGCCAGGTTCTCCACCAGGCTCATGTAGTCGGGCACTCGCTCGGCCAGGGCCACGGCCTGGACGTGATGCGCCGCGGCCTCCTGCCACCGCCCCTGCCAGAACCCCACCAGGCCCAGCAACGATTCCCCCGCGCAGCGTACCTCGGCATCCTGCAACGCCTGCCCTGTTTTCACCAACTCCCACCCCAGGGCCTCTGCATCCTGCAACCCCTCGCGCTGGGTCAGCACATAGCCCTGCAACAGCATAGCCAGGGACCAACGATGCACATCCCCGGCCTGCTGGTAATTGGCCGCAGCCTGTCGTGCCTGGGCCAACATGACCTCCTCCTCGCCCACGAGATAGGCATGATAGGCCTGCCCGAAGGCTACGAAACCCACGTCGGCCGGTCGGGCCACATTCGCGACCGCGGCCTGGGCCTGACGATGAAAATACTCGGCCAGCCCAAATTGGGCCATGAAATCCGCGGCAATGCCCAACGCGGTCGCGGCCACGGCGATGCCGCGGGCGTAGCCTGCCTCCTCCGATCGATTCAGCGCGCGCAAGGACACCAGCAGATAGGCTTCGTAACGGGATTGCAGGCTGTACATCCAACCCAACGACAGGTACGCGGCCACTTCTTCCCGCAACCGGGCTGGCGCGGACCCCCCCACCGGCCCGCGCGAAGGCGTGATGCGGTGCACGACCTGTCGCGCCAGTTCGGCAGCCACCGCGCGATGCAAAGGCCATCCCGGTTCGGGGAAGGGGCGACGCAGCAGCTCCAGCGCGTGGCGCAAACTGTGGTCGGCCTGGTCATACTCCCCGCGACGAAAATGAATCTCCCCCATCTTGCGTTCCAATACCGCGCGCTCGAAACGATGCGCCTCGTCCTGAGGATACCCCGCCAGCGCGCGGCGATAAAAGCGCAGGGCCTCGGTGGTCGCGGCCACACTCACGGCCTGATCCCCGGCCGCGAGCAGCCAGGGGCGGGCCTGTCCTGGCTGCCCCGCGCGCAGATAATGGAGCGCGATCTGCGCACTCGCGGCCGGCTCGCCCCCGCGTAGCTTTTCCAGCACGCGCGCGGTGCGAGCATGCAACTGTTGACGGCGACGTGGGGGGATGGCCTGGTAGACCGTCTCCTGCACCAGGCGATGATCGAATTCATAATCGCGGGCGAAAAGCCCCTGGCCTTCTCGCAACACCCGCCGACGCAGCAGCTCATCCAGAGCCTCCAGCTCGGTCGTCTCATCCAGCCCCCACACGGCCATCCATACATCCAGGTCAAAAACCCGGCCGATGACCGCGGCCACGGCCACCCCCTGACGAGCGGTCGCGGGCAGCGCGTCCAGCCGCATGGCGATGGTCTGGCGCACGCTTTCCGGCAGGGGCGGGGTGAAATGCTCGCTCACCGTGCGATAACGGCCATCGGCCTGCTGCAAATGCCCCTGCTCCAGCAGCGCACGCACAGTCTCTTGCACGAAAAAAGGATTGCCCTCGGTGTGGCGATGGATGCGGCCTACACTTTCTTCGTCCAGGCCCGTCAGCCAGTGGGATAGATGCTCGGCCGAAAGCCGGGGGAGGGTCCTGGTTTGGCAGCGGCCTTCGGCTTCGAGCTGCGCGACGATGCGGGTTAGCAAATCACCGGGCGCGACCTCTTCACTGCGATACGCGGCCGCCACCAGCACCGGCGCTTGCGCTGCGCGGGCCGCGATCACCGGCAGCCAGGCCAGAACCGACTCATGGGCCCAATGGAGATCATCCAGGATCACCAACACCGGTGCGCGACGGGCCAACAGGATCAGCCAGCGGGTGAACGCGGCCAGGAGATGCTTTTGTTCGAGGTCCGCGTCGATCATGTAGGCCGCGGCCGGAGGCAGCCGATCGCGCATCTCCGGCACCAGGCGGGCGAGATGCGCGAGTTGCCAGGAGGACAGTTGCCGCGTCAGGTCTTCGTCGCTCGCGGCCAGCCCTGCCCGCAACAGATCGATGAGTGGGCTGTAGGGCTGGGTTTGTTCATATTCGTAGCACGCAGCCGCCAGGACGCGGCCATGTTGGGCCGCGACGCGTTGGGCCAGGGCGTTCAGAAGGCGGGTTTTGCCAATGCCCGCTTCCCCGCGCAGGAAAACCATGCCCCCGTGTCCGGCCGCGGCGTCGCGCCAGCGCGCCAGCAAAAAGGCCATCTCTTTCTCTCGCCCCACCAGGGAGGAAGCCGCCTCCTCATCTGCGGGGAGTCGGACCCGCACAGGGGGCGACCATGGGGGAGCCAGCACAACCGGGGCCTCCTTCGCCGCGTCAGAGGCCCGCAGCGCCTGGTAAAGGGCCTGGGTCTCCGGCGAAGGCGCCACATGCAGCTCCTGTTGCAAGGCCAGGCGGCAACGTTCATACTGTTCCAGGGCCGCGGCCCGCCGTCCCAGGCGCCATTGCACGCGCATGACCGTTCGGTGGGCGCGCTCGTTGCACGGGTCCATGGCCAGGGCTTGCCGGGCGAAATGCAGAGCCCGTTCCTCCTCCCCATCCGCTTCGTAGCCTTCCATCAATTGCATCAGCGCCTGCTGATACAAGGCTTCCAGCCACCGGCGTTGTTCCACAACCCAATCATCATCCAGGGAGGGCAGAAAAGTCCCCCCGTAAAGATCGACCGCTGCCTGCAACGTCTCCCAGTCCTTCTGCGTCCGCGCCCCGTGCTCGAAGGCTTCCACATCCAGCTCCACGGGGCCCGGGAAGTCAAAGGTCACCGAACGATGGTCCGCATGGAGCACCTGGTAGGGCGCGAAGCAGCGGCGGATGCGCCACAGCGCGGTGGAAAGGGACCTGCGGGCGCGCGTCGCGGTCCGATCACCCCAACAGAGCGTGGCCAACCGGTCGCGCGTGTGCGCGGTCTGACGATGGAGGAGGAGATAGGCGAGAAGGGATTGAGCTTTGGTGGTCGCGGGCAAGGGGACTTGGACACGCGAGGCATCCTCGGCCATCGTATCTTCGATGATCGATATCCTGAATCCCCCCAGCATGACCACGGAAAGTCTCGGAGACATGGGGCGTTTCGGAGACCATCAAGGGGCGTACACACCCGTGCGGGAAGCATGGAATAGGTCCCATGCTCGTGCTTATGTAAGTGTACTTTCAATCCTCTGGCTTGTCAAGCGCCTCTCGATGGGTGCGTCCTATTTCGGTTGAGGCTGTACTCACCGACTGAAGTCGGACACTTAAGGCCTACGGCCAGACCCCCTCTTTCATCTCCCCCGCAAGCGGGGGAGAACAGCGGAAGGGAATCAGATGACGGCCTTCGCCGTCCGGTCGTTCGGTCGACGGAGGTCGACCGTCGGCGCGAAGCGCCTAAAGAGTCCGAGTTCACTCGGATAGGAGGCTGGCGCCAACTCATTTAGGACGCACCCCCTCTCGATACACCTCCAGGGTTGCCTGGGCCACCTGGGCCTGGGTGAAACGCGCCAGCACCCGCTCCCGCCCGCGGCGCCCCAGGTCCTCCCGAGCTTCGGGGTGAGTCTGTAAATGCCGCAAATGCCGCCTCAGAGCTTCCACATCCTCCTCCGGGAAAATCAGCCCTGCATCCCCGATCACATGGGGGATCTCCCCACTATCCGACCCGATCACCGGCGTTTCGCAGGCCATGGCCTCCACCAACACCCGGCCGAATTGCTCCTTCCACCGGGGCATGGTCCGGGAAGGTAACACCAACACATCGATCCCCCGATAAAACTCGGGCATGGCCATGGACCCGAGCTTGCCCAGCCAGGTCACCTGGTCGGCGATGCCCAATTGCCGGGCCAGCGTGCGCAACGCTTTCTCCTCCGGCCCTGTGCCCGCCACATGCAGCCGCCAGGGCTGGGGCAAACCTGCACACGCGCGCAAAAGCACATCCACCCCCTTATCGGGGATCAATCCCCCTGCATACCCGATGGTCAAAGGCCGCTGCGGTCGCGAGGGGGGCGGTGCGAACAGTTCGGGGTCCACCCCAAACTGGGGAATCACTCGCAAAGGTCCCCGATACCCCTTAGACCGCAACACCTGAGCCGCGTCATGATTCCCCGCGATGGCGTACGTCGCGTGGCGGAAGTTGTATTGCTCCCACCATCGAAAAGGCGGTGGATATTGCCGAAACAGATTTTGCCAGGCAAAAAATACCGTGGCCATGTTCCGGCGCACCGCTTCCCGCATGGCCAGCCAGGTGGCCAGATTATAAGGCTCCTCATCAATGTGCACCAGGTCCGGTTGCAGCGCGTCCAAAACCGCGGGCAGGCGGGGGAAATAATAAAAATGGAAATGTCCGTTCCAGCGAATAGGGGTGACCTGAAGGGTGTAACCCCGGGTAAAAACCCGTTCCAGGGGTTGCACCCCCCGGCTATCCCGCCATTCAGGAGGCACCAAGACGGTGAGGCGTAGGTCCGGGGCCTGGGCCAGGGCCTCCAGTTTCTTCTGATACGCGCCTACCACGCAGGCCTTGCAAAGCATGAGCACATGCATGCAGCCATTGTATCATGGGCCGACCCTCCCCGCAACCCCCCTCACAAACCCATTGGACGGATTCGCCTATTTTGTGGATAATGGTAGCTGTCCCCCTGCTCCATACTCCACGCGACTTTCTGCAGGCTTTCTCGTCTTCTGCTATGTAAATAGGATTCGGATCAGGATTAGGATTAAGATCGCCAGGCCTACGTTGAGCGAGACGACAACGGGCGTGATGCATGAAAACGTGAAACGTGAGAACCTTACGCATCACGCATCACGTTTCACGGCCCGCCAACGTGGCCGCGAGGCGTTTTCATCGGTATCGACGAATAGTCGTTCGTGGCGCCTGCTGCTATGTAAATAGGATTCGGATCAGGATTAGGATTGAGATCATCAGGACAACGTTGAGCGAGGCACCAACGAACGTCAAACGTAAAACGTGAAACGTCAGCTCATGACGCATGACGTTTGACGCTTGACGAAATCGGCTTCCCGCGCCAACGTAGCCGCGAGATGTTTTCATCCCTATCGGCGAACTGCCGTTCGTGGCGACTGCTGCTTTGTAAATCCACTTACTTCCCAGTCCCCCACAGGAGCGCCCTGCATATGATACCCTTACCTCCCCCCATCCCCTCCCGATTTCGCGTCCTGGTGCGTGGGCTCATTGCCCTGGCTTCCTTGCTGATTCTTTTCACATTGGGCTACTTCTCTGTGGCCGCACCCAGTGCCACCATCGGGCTTAGCGCCTCCCCCGGAGCAACCATTGCCATCCGCCCTGGGGAAAGTGAGATCATTAGCTGGACCATCATCCCCAGTCCTAACCAGGACCCCATCCAAACCCGCTTTTTCATCGCCAACCAGAATGGCGAGATCCTGGTAGATAAAGTTTTCACCGACTCCAATGGACTCCAGGGAGTCTATACCTACACATTGCCCCTCACATATACGGTGCCCGTGGGGCTCCCATTCGAACGTTATGTTGCCCAGATTGATTACACATCCACTGTAGGATGGGAAGCTGAAGCCAAAGCTGCGTTTTTTGTCAGCCGGGATACCGGCTCCTTGCGCATCCTCAAATTCAATGATCTCAACCTCAACGGCCAACGGGACCCCGGCGAGCCGGGCCAGCCGCATGTCACCTTTCTCCTGCGCTTTCCCGAACCGTTCACCCGGACCGTTTTTCAATCTCAGGTCAACGCCGAAGGCATCCTCATTTATCAGCGACTGGCAACAGGCGTCTACACCATCACCGAACTGCCACCCCCCGGCTACGTGCCCACCACGCCTGTGACAAGGATTGTCGAGATCCGCAGTAATGAAATGACCGAAGCCTCCTTTGGCAACGCCCAGGCCCCCGGGCATTTAGATATCTTCAAATTCCTCGATCGCAACGCGAATGGGCAGTACGATCCCGGCGAAAGCCCCCTGGGGGGGGTCTACTACGAAGGTCGGGGAGACTGCGGCCAGGTTATGACCGGGACCACGGGCAGCGATGGGCACCTCACCTGGTTTACCGTATGCGAGGGGCCGTGGACCATCACCGAAACGGTCCCCGCACACTTCCGGCCCACCACCCCTACCGTGGTCACCACCACCGTCAACTCCTCCCTCACCAGCACCATCACCTATGGGAATCAGGCCCTGGGGGACCTCATCATCTTCAAATTCGAAGACCTGGACGGCGACGGCATGCAAGATCCCGGTGAAGACCCCTGGCCCGATATCCCCATGAATTACGAAAACGAATTCGGCGATGCGGATAGCTGCGTCACCGATTCCCAGGGGGAATGCACCTTCTCCGATCTTCCCGACGGCGTCTACACCGTGACCGAAACCCTGCCCCCCAACAGCATCCCCGTCACCAGCCGCGTCCTGACCGGCACCCTGGATCATACCCAAGGCCCCCTGACCATCACCTTTGCCAACCGCAAACTGGGCTATCTGGAAATCCTCAAATTCAAAGACCTGAACGGCGACGGCCGACGTCAGACCAACGAGCCCGGTTGGCCCGGCGTCCTCATGCAGGTGACCAACGAATACCAGGAAAACTACAACTGCGTCACCGATGATCATGGGCTTTGTCTCTTCCTGGATATGCCCCGGGGGTTTTACACCGTCACCGAAATCCTGCCCCCCTATGCCCAGGCCGTGGCAGGCACCCAGATGACCACCACCGTCAGCCAAAGTGGCCTGAGCCTCGTCGTCTTCCCCAATCGCCCCTTAGGGGATCTCAAACTCCTCAAGTTCGAAGATATCAATGGTAACGGGGTTCAAGACCAGGGAGAACCCCGCTGGCCCGGGATCACCATCACCGTCAACAGTGAATATGGCGACACCTTCTCCTGTGTGACCGACGCGCAGGGTGAATGCACCTTCCTGGGACTGCCCATAGGCGTCTACACCGCCACCGAAACCCTGCCCCCTGATGTGCGCCCCGTCTTTGGCTCTGTCCTCACCACCACCCTCGAATACGCCCTCACCAGCACCATCCCCTTCCCCAACCAACGCCTGGGCGCGCTCTCGCCCCATGTCTTCTGGGATATCGATGGCGATGGCACCCAAGACCCCTCGGAACCGAACCAGCCCGGCTACACCGTCACCTACCAAAACCCCTATGGCAACACCGGCGCCGCGGTGACCGACAACCAGGGTGACATCCTATGGCCCAACCTCCCCGTAGGCCCTTATACCACCACCCTGCAATTACCCAATGGCTGCGTCGCCACCACCGCCAATCCCGTGGTCGCGGATGTGATCTATCAACAGACCGCCTACCTCCAGTTCGGCTACCGCTGTCTCCTCTACCTCCCCA
Organism: Anaerolineae bacterium; assembly: GCA_027002405.1. Lineage (GTDB taxonomy): Bacteria > Chloroflexota > Anaerolineae > J102 > J102 > M2005. The sequence continues at coordinate 25,810 of JALWZT010000072.1, forward strand.
TGGTCTTGCGGGACTATCC
>JALWZT010000073.1 GCA_027002405.1 Anaerolineae bacterium
GCCCACCCCTCATCCCCATCGTCTTTTAGCCGCGCTCCGGGCCCATACCCCGCCCATCATCGCCCGGGTCGAAGCTGACCGCGTCGCGCTGGACCCTCGGACCGTCCTCCCGGGCCAGGAGGCCCTTCTGCTCAAGGCCTTGACCACCCTGGCCTCCCAGCCATAACCCATGGGCACAGCAAGGGAGATGTCCCACGCCATCGCTTCCCCCCCTCATCGAGCAAGCAGGTCCTCCCATCCTCCCGCGCGGCCGAATCGTCGGGGTGTGCTCGCGCTCATCCTCCTTCTCATCCTGGCTGGCCTGCTCTACTGGGCCACCCTGGATAATGGACTCTCGCCCGGGGATTTGGAAGGGGGCGATCTCATCACCCACCAATATGCCCAGGTTCAGGCCCGGCCTTCCAACGCGCCGGGATATCCCCTCTACACCATGGGGGGATGGTTGTGGTTCCACGGCTGGCGCGTGCTCTTCCCTCACGCCAATCCTGTTGTCATCCTTTCCAGCTATTCCACCCTATGGGCCCTGCTGGCCCTGGCTGTTTTCTATGGGCTTCTGTGGCGGGCCACCCGCGGGAATCTCTGGCTCACCCTGGGGCTTAGCGCATTTTACGCGGTGACTTACTTCTTTTGGTACTACGCGGTGAGTACCGAACAATACGCGTCCGCGGTGCTGCAAACCCTGCTCATCCTCCTGGTGGCCTTGCAGTGGGATGAGGATGGCCGGGATCGGTGGCTTTACCTGCTGGCTTTCCTCCTGGGCCTGAGCCTGGCCCACATGGTAACCGTGCTGTTCATCGGGCCTGGGGTTTTGCTTTTCATCCTGCTCAAAGACCCCACCCTGCTCCGACGGGGCAAACTCATCTTCCTCAGCTTGCTTCTGGCCCTCCTCCCCCTGGTGGCTTACCTGTACGTATACCTGCGGGGCGCGGCCCATCCCGAATGGTGGGGCGCGGGGGAATGGCCCAATGCCCGGGCCTGGTTTTTCAGCTTTCTTTCCACCCAACAGGGCCGGGATGAACTCACCTGGTCCCTGCGCCCTTTCAATCCCGACCTGATTCGCTTGCCCCTGCAAGAACTAACCCCCCTCCTCCTGCTTTTGGGGGTGATAGGATGGCGCCTTTGGGGACGTCGTCATGCCATCTTTTTCTTCACCACGGCCCTGATCTACGCGCTTTTCTGCTACATCGACCGCTTCGGCAACTGGTATCAGGTCATCATGCCCCTCTACCCCCTGACCCTGGTGGGAGCAGGGGTCCTTTTGCAGCGAGGATGGGACCGTTATCCTTCCAAAATCCTGCGAGGGGGGATGCTGGTGGTGCTGGCGCTTCTGATCGGGCACAAAGCCATCACAGTTTACCCCGCGGCGAATCAACGCAACCGCCCTGAAGACACGGGCCTGGAGCCTGGTTGGGCCATCATCCATCAGGCCCCGCCCGCGCATGCGGCCATTGTGGGCGACGTGCAAGAGAAATTGGCCCTGGACTACCTGACCCAGATCTGGGGCGTGCGCCCTGACCTGACCACCCTCTCCACCCGGGCCATTCCCCAGGCTTTTCAGCAACATCGCCCGGTTCTGGTCACGGTCCACGCGGCAGGCTATGCCGCGGCCGAAAGCGGCCTTCCCTTGCGCTACACCGCGTGGGGGCCCTCCCTATTGCTGGCCGGCAATGGCTCGTTGCCCGAGCTGCCCCTGGATGGCTTCGCTCGGGTCGGTGCCCGGGTGGGGGATGGGCTCACCCTGGAAGGCTTTCAGGTACTCACGGGCCTGGAACCCCCCTGGTGGGTGCGCCTGGCCCTCAGCGCGGACCATCCCCCGGCTCAGGCCTGGGCCATCAGCGTGCGCCTTCTGGCTCAAGGCCAGGAGATCGCGCAAAAGGACCATCCCGCGCCCGCGTTGGGCTTCACCCCCACCTCTCAGCTCCAACCCCAGGCCATGGTCCACGATGTTTTCGGGTTCGATCTCCCCCCCGACGCGCCAACCCCCGATGGGTTACGCGTCATTTTCTACCGGGCCCGGCAGGATGGGTCTTTTGAAAATCTGGCCATCCTGGACTTCCCCATCCGCAGCATCCGATCGGTATTTTACGATCCCTGGATTTCCAAAAAACCTTAACCACGGAGACACAGAGAGCACGGAGAAGGAAAAAGGATTAAGGTTTGGAGATAATTTTTCTCCGTGAATCCCTTTATTTTTCTCTGTGTCCTCCGTGTCTCCGTGTTGAAAAACCTTTTTCAGTGTATTCCTCCTGGGATGATTCCATGAAACGCGTGCGCCCGCTTTTATCCCCTCTGGCATTGGCCCTGGCCGTGCTGCTGGTCTATGCCCGAGTGTTGCTGACGCCCCTCATCCCGGCCAGTGGGGATTTTTTGACCTATTTCACCCCTTACTGGCGTCAGCTCAATCTGGCGCTGCGGGCCGGGCGGCTGCCCTTGTGGAACGATTTCATCTTTGGTGGCGCGCCTTTTCTGGCCAATCCTCAAACCCAGGTCTTTTATCCCTTACGTTGGCCTTTCATCTTTTTATCTGCGGAAAAGGGCATTTTATGTTTTGATGCGCTTCATGCCTGGCTGGCCGGTGTCTTTGGGTACCTTTTGGTGCGCGCGCTCCTTCCTGATAAATCCCGACTTCCGGCCCTGACCGCGGGCTTGCTGCTGGCCCTGAATGGGTGGGTCACCGGGCTGCTCCTGCATCCCAACCAGGCCGGCACCTATCCCTGGCTTTTGGCTGCCCTTTGGTTGTGGGAAGTGCGGCCCCGTCCCGGCCAATGGCCCCGCAACGACGCCCCTACCCGGCGCTGGGTCGGGCGCATGGCCCTGGTTTGGGCCCTGGCCTTTTTGGCCGGTCATACCCAATCCTTTTACAACAACCTCGTGCTTTTCGGGGTGTGGGTTTTGGCCGATGGGGTGTGGCGAGCTCGCGCGTCCGCGCCATCCCCTGGCCGCGCTGCCTCGGGAATGCGAGCCCGGCTCGCGGCCCGGGTCGCGGATGCCTGGCCCGCGCTGCTGGTGGCGCTGGTCCTGGCCGGGGCCCTGGTGGCCGTGCAACTGCTTCCCACCCTGGAACTCTCCCGACTTTCTTACCGCCACGGAGGGCTTCCCTTTCGAGACCACGCGGCCCTGAGCCTCCCGCCCTGGCGTTTGGGCTTCACCCTTTTGCCTCACTATGCCCGGGATATGGGCATGGCCTTGGGCACCGAAGCCTATGGCGAATGGATGGGCTACGTGGGGATCACCGGGCTTTTTCTGGCCCTTTTGGGGTTGCAGCATCCTCTGGCCCGCGGCCGCGTGTTGGGGATCACCCTGACCCTGGCAGGGCTGCTGCTGGCCATGGGCGCTTACACGCCCCTGGACTATGTCCTCTACGGGGTGATGCCCGGGTGGGACCTTTTCCGGGTGCCGGCCCGTTTTCTGGCCGGTGCCATGGTCGGCCTCAGCATCCTGGCCGCGCTGGGGGTCCATACCCTGCTCGCGGCCCGACCAACATCGCCATCCCCCCTTCTCGTGCGCGTGTCACGCCTTGCCGCGCTGCTTCTGGTGGGCCTGGCTGTGCTCACCCGGCCCAATCTGCCTACCCTGCTGGGTTGGGGGATGGTGGGGGTTCTTCTCATCCTCATCGTGCGCGGGCGAGGTCGTTATCCCCGCCTGCTCCTTTTCCTGCCCCTCCTGCTCCTCGTGGAGCTCCTCCTCGCCAGCCACGTTCTCCCCATCCAACATCCCACCGCGGCCCAGGCATTGCGCTCCTGGCGCACCGCGCCCGCTCGCATCGCGGCGGAAATCGCCCACCAGGCGGACCCTCCTCGCACCCTGAGCCTGAGCCCCACCACCTGGGACCCCGGCGACCTGGGGGATCTCCAGCGCATTTACGGGCCGTATCTGGATACCTGGGCCATGACGGACCTGATCAACGCCACCAAGGCCAAAGAGGTCCTGGCCCCCAACCTGGGCATGTTCTTTGATATCCCTTCCCTGGATGGGTTTGGAGGTGGGGTGCTGCCCACGGCCCGTTTTGTTCGGGCCATGACCCTTTTCCTCCCCGCGGACCGGGTGGTGGCTGATGGCCGGCTGCGCGAACAATTGAACACGGTCCCCAATGCCTCGTTGCTTTCGCTTTTTCATGTGGGGTATGTCATTGTGGGCAAGAATTTCGACGTCTGGCACAACGACATCTATTATGACCTGGCCTTTGGGGAACCTTTGACCGCGGACCAGCCTACATTGGTATTGACCCAAATGCCCACTTTCCCCATCAGCGGGGTGGGGGTGGTCAGCCATGTGGGCCCGGAGGCCGCGTCGTTGCCCTCGGGCACGCCCATCGCCCAGGTCGATGCCCGTTTTGTGGATGGCACCGAAATCCACCTGCCCTTGCGGGTGGGTCTGGAAACCGGCGTGGGGCCGGACGCGGCCCGGCCTCCTGCTCAAAACCAGCAACCCGCGGTGCGATGGCCCTATCATGCGCCGGGGCAAGACTTCATCGCGGAGCTGGATTTCCCGCCCCAGTCTCTGCCCTCCCATGTGGCGGACCGTCGCCTGGCTTCTTTGAGCTTCCGGTTGTTGCAACCGCAGGTGACCCTCTTCATCCGGGGGGTTGCCCTCTACGACCGGGACAGTCATGCCCATGCTTCTCCCATTGTCACCCGTTTTCCCTGGCGGCGCATTCATTCGGGGGATGTCAAAATCTATCGCAACGAGGGCCTTTTACCCCGGGCCTTTGCCGTCCCTCAGGCCCGCATCCTTCCCACCCTGGCGGACGTGGTCGCTTTCATGAAAAATCCCGACTTTGATCCCGCTCAGGTCGCGGTCCTCGACCAGCCCATACCCCTGCCGGAAAATCTTTCCCCCGCGCGCGTACGCCTGGAAACACACACCCCCGAACGGGTACGCGTGCATGTCCAAAGCCAGGGCAATGCGCTGGTAGTGTTGGCCGACGCCTGGAACCCTGGTTGGCACGCGATCCTGGACCCTGACCAGCAGCCCCAAAGGCTGACCACCTTTCCGGTGAATATCTTTCTGCGGGGGGTGCTGGTCCCGCCCGGGGACCATGAGGTGGTATGGGTTTTTCGGCCCAGGGCTTTGCGTCTCGGCGCCTTGATAAGCCTCCTCGCGGCCTTCGTGCTGGCGGGTGTGGTGTTCTGGAGGTAGGATCAGGATTAGGATTAGGATTAGGATTGAGGATTGTCGGGCCGGGGTTATCAGTTATCAGTAATCAGTTATCAGTGTGAGTCGGCGCCGGGGGATAGAGTCCTCCGGTCGGAGGCTGTTATCCACGCTGTCTCCCTCAAAGATCAGGATCGCTGCATCGGAGGTTGGAATTGGCCGCGGATAACGCGGATGAAGCAGATTGCCGCGGATTTTCTCCAAAAAATCCGTGCTAATCCGTTGCATCCGTGTCATCCGTGGCGAATTGAAACGCCCGCCATTCACAAAATCGCGTCCAATTGGCGTTACCACTGCCATACCTCCTCCCTTTGGGTGGGGAAAGGCGATCGTTGCCAGTGTTCAATCTCCAACAGCCGACGCCAATAATTGAAAGTGACCGGAGAGAGCCACCGCTCACCGCGTTCCCTTACAAAGGCCCGAACGCGTTTCATCCCATAGGTCTTAAACAACCAGCGAATCTCATCCCAGGTTCCGTATTCGAGGGTACGTTGGATGATGAGATCGGCGTGTTGTTGGATATCCAGAGAGGCTAAATCGTATTCTTGAAAATAAGGTCTCAAGCCAGGGGGGATGTGCAAACGCTTCTCTTCCGATTGGGTTGCCATTTTTTGCCTCCATGAGACATAGATAGACACATCATAACCCGAATCCGATGGCGCTGCAAATGGGATAGCAGCCATCTATGGGAAGTAAGAACCCGGCCCTTTGTCGCGTCTAAAAAGCAGGTGTCACGAACGACTATTCGTCGATACCGATGAAGACGCCTCGCGGCCAGGTTGGCGCGGGAAGCCAATGCCGTAATACGTAATGCGTGATGCGTAAGGCCCTCACGTTTCACGTTTCACGCATCACGCCCGTTGTCGTCTCGCCCACCATTGTCCTGACGATCCCCAATCCTAATCCTGATCCAAATCCTATTTATAAAGCAGTCCAACGGCGGGCGCGCCCGCGCCGATACCGACGAAAATGCCTCGCGGCCAGGGCGGCGTGACTCGTATTCCGTATTGCGTATTGCGTAACGACTGGACGGAATACGGAATACGCAATACGAACCTTTGCCGCCTCGCCCAACGTGGGTCTGGCGCTCTTAATCCTAATCCTGATCCGAATCCTATTTACATAGCAGAGCACGGCATGGGGAGTTAAACAGGGGATGGGATTTTGCGCGCTGCGTCATTGGTTTTGTATAATGGGGCTGATCAAACATCGATGTTACCACACCAGCGGCTTGCAACGAGGCGCCATGACTTTTTTCGTTCAGGATGACAAAACCATCGGCAAGGCTGCCATGATGCCAGGGCGCCTGTTTTGGCATGGGAGAAATATGGGCATGAAAGGGGGCATCCCCCTCATACGAGGTAAAAACCACAAAGGCACAAAGACACGAAGGCACGAAGGAGAAAAACATAAAGCTTCCTTCGCGTCTTCGAAAAGCTTCGAATCTTCGTGGCAAGGCGTTGTGTGGGATACCTGGATAATGACGTTTTCTCATGCTTTTATTCTGATTCCACAAGGAGAGGCAGCATATGCGCTATCTGGTCTGCATTAAACAAACGCCGGATACAGCCGAACTTCCCAAAATTTCGCCGGAAGAGGCCGCGTCCGGGAAGTTGAGCGTCAACCTGGTGGTCAATCCATGGGATGAGCACGCGATTGAAGCCGGGCTTCAGCTCATGGAAAATTACGGCGGCACCACCGGCGCCGTAACGGTGGGTGATGAAAACGCCATCGACGCGCTGCGCAGTGCCCTGGCCATGGGCTGCAAAGACGCGACCCTGGTCAAGCACACCGATGAGGTCGATGCCTGGGGCGTGGCCGAATTACTGGCGGCCGCGGTCAAGCATGACGGCCAGGTGGATGTGGTGCTTACCGGGCAAATGACCGTGGATGGCAACTCGGGCCTGGTGCCCGTGGCCCTGGCCCGCAAGCTGGGGTGGCCTGTGCTCACCAGCGTGGCCAAAGTGGTCGAGCTGGGCGATGGTCAGATCACCGTGGAACGGGTGGTGGGCCAATCCCGCCTGACGGTCCAAACCTCCACGCCCGTGGTCCTATCGGTCATCAAAGAGATCGGCGAGCCCCGCTATCCCACCTTCATCAACATCCGCAAGGCGGCTCGGGTCAAGATCCCTGAACTCACCGCAGCCGATCTGGGCGTGGAACCCCCCGCGCCGGTGATCCACATGAGCAACTTCCGCAAGCCTCCGGCCCGGGATGCTCAAGTGAAGCTGTTCGAAGGCACCCCCCAAGAAGCCGCGGCCGCGCTCATCGACGCGCTGCTCGAAGAAAAAGTGTTGTAAAGGAGGTTCCACGATGAAATTCCTGGTCTACATCGAAACCGATATGGGCGACGTGGTCGCCAGCAGTTGGGAGGCCCTGGGCGCGGCCCGCAGCCTCAGCGAGGATGTGGAAGCGGTGGTCATTGGCGATAAAATCAGCGCGGTGGTGGAAGAAACCATCCAGCGCGGGGCCAAAAAGGTGTATGTGGTCGAGGACGAGACCCGGGCCATGTTCGACCTGGAACGCCATCTGGCCGACGTCAAACAGGCCCTGGCAGCCAGTGGCGCGGACGCGTTCCTGGCTTCGCACACCAACAACGGGCGTGACCTGGCCGCGGCCCTGGGCGTGGAACAGGGCGCGGGCGTGATCGCGGACGCGCTGGCGTTGGAGCTGGAAGATGGGCGCCTGAAAGGTGTGCGCGGGGTCTATTCAGGCAACATCCTGGTGGATGTGACCATCGATGGCACCCCCCAAATCGCCACCTTGCGGCCTCGGGCTTTTGCTCCGGCCGAAAAGATGGCTGATGCCAGCGGGGATGTGGTGTTGCAGGACCCCGCGGATGTAGATAGCCCCTACCTGATCCAGGAAGTCCAACGGGCCGAAAAGGGCGAAATCAGCCTCACCGAGGCCAGCATCATCGTTTCTGGTGGCCGTGGGGTGGCCAAAGACCCCGAACTGGGCTTTGACCTCATTCGCGAGCTGGCCAGTGTGCTGGGCGCGGCCGTGGGCGCGTCCCGGGCCGCGGTAGACGCTGGCTACATTTCCTACGACCATCAGGTCGGGCAAACCGGTAAAGTCGTCCGCCCTGATCTCTACATTGCCTGCGGCATCAGCGGTGCCGTGCAGCATCTGGCCGGCATGGGCTCCAGCAAGATCATTGTCGCCATCAACAAAGACCCCGAAGCCCCCATCTTCAGCGTGGCCAATTATGGCATTGTGGGCGATCTCTTCGAGGTCGTGCCCGCGCTCACTGAAGCAGCACGGGAAAAACTGAATAAGTAGGTCCCAGACCAAAACGCCCGGGGCTGCGTCAGGTCCCGGGCGTTTGTGTGGCAATCAAGCGGGGACAGGGGTTTCTTCCTGGGTGCGGAGCCAGGTCTGATAATCGGGAACCACCCTGGCGCCCAGGATCTTCTCCATGTGCTTCAGGGCGAATGCATGGGCTTCGGGATCAAAGCTGGTCACCGCGTTGGCGGGGATGACCACAGGGTAATCGCGATTGCGCAAATCCGCGACGGTAAACATAACACAGATATCTGTGGCCACACCGGTGACAATGACCACATCGGGGTTCAGGCGGCGGAGATGCGCGTCCAGGTCGGTATCGAAGAACGCGCTGTAGCGCCGCTTGTTGATGATGATCGCGTCTTGGGCGAAATCAGCCAGCTCTGGATCAATTTCGGTTTCCCAGGTACCGGCCACGCAGTGGGGCGGCCACATCTGGAATTCCTGATCCTCCGGGTCATGCCAGTCTCGAGTGAAGATGACCCGCGCGCCTCGGGCCTTCTCGGCCTGCAAGATCTCCCGAATGGGCTGGATGATCTCGCGCACGCTGTCGCCGGCATAAAGGGTGCCTTCAGGGTCGGTGAACCCTCGTTCCATATCGATAACCATGACAACCGTGGTCATTTCAGACCTCCTGAGATCAAAAGAAGTTGTTCCGTAAATAGGAACAGGATTAGGATTGAGGATTGTTAGGCCGAGGTTAGGCGCGAGCAGGAGTAATCAGCGATCAGTGATCAGTAATCAGTGTTCAGTGTTCAGTTGATTCTGTGTCCTCCACGCCTTCTGCGGTAAGTACCCTTTCCGCAGGGGAGTCATGAATCAGTCATCTAGTGTTCAGTGGGTTGGCTGTTTCCTGGTGTCTTTGTGCTCTTTGTGTCCTTTGTGGTGAAAGATTATCTGCGTCAATCTGCGTTCTCTCCACCTGCCACCTGCAAACCTGCAAACTGTGTCCTATTTTCATCGTGATGCGGTGAGCTATGGCTTATGACGATTGTTTCGATGGCTTGGTGTGTTTTTCACACTAAGCCTTAAGTTTATTATACATGACATAGTGCCCAGACTCAAATTGTGCTACAATTATCCAATATCCAATACCCAGTATCCATCAAGCCATCATCCGCGTCAACTCGCGTCCCTCCATTTGGCACTCGCAAACTTGCCACCTGCCACTTGCACTTTTCATCCCTATCGCCGAGCCATGGCTCGGGCCGATAGCCTTCTTATCTTCTGGGATATCCGACCATGACCGTCAGCCAACAAACCATCCAGGATTTCGCCCAAACCTTGCGCAAACGCTGTGGAGCCGAGATCAAAACCGATCTGGCCACTCGCATCCTCTACAGCACCGACGCCTCCATCTACAAGATGACTCCCCTAGCCGTGGTCATCCCCAGGCACGAAGATGATGTGCTGGCCACGGTCGAAACCTGCATCGAATACAACCTGCCCATCCTGCCTCGGGGGGGAGGATCCAGCCTGGCCGGACAAACCGTGGGCGAGGCCGTGGTGATCGATTTCACCAAATACATGGATCGCGTCCTGCAGGTCGATGAGCAGCAGCGGCGGGTGCGGGTGCAACCGGGCCGCACCTTGGACCTGCTCAATCGGGACTTGCAGCGTTACGGCCTCATGGTGGGGCCCGACCCGGCCAGCAGCAACCGGGCCGTGGTGGGAGGCATCATCGGCAACAACAGCACGGGCTCCCACAGCATCGTCTATGGTCGCCTGGTAGACCACGTCCACGCGTTGCGGGTGGTGCTTGCGGATGGGCAAGAAGCCCGGATCGGGCCGGAAACCTGGGAACGGGTGGAGCAACTGGCCCAGGGCCAGGGGATAGAGGCTGCCCTCTATCGCGATCTCCTGCCGTTGATCCGCCAAAACGCCCGGCTTATCGATGACCAGTTCCCCAAATACTGGCGGCGTTCCGGCGGATATAACCTGGATTATCTGCGCCGCCAGTTGGAGGGAGACACCTTCAATTTCGCGCCCATCTTGGTGGGCAGCGAAGGGACCCTGGCCGTCTTCCTGGAGGCCGAGCTCAACCTGGTGCCTATCCCCCGTCACAAAGCGCTGGCCATCCTCCATTTCGACACCCGCGAGGCCGCGTTCCGGGCCGTGCCCGGTTTGTTGGAACTGCAACCCTCCGCGGTCGAACTCATCGATGATTACCTGCTACGGCTTACCCGGGCCGCACCGGCATGGAACAAACGCCTGACCTTCATCGAAGGGGACCCTATGGTGGTCTACATTGTGGAATTCGCGGGCGACGAACCGGGATGGATTGAAGACCGCCTGGCCGCGTTGAAACGTCATTTGGACCGCACGGGCTACCGAAATCCTGTGGTCACCATCACCGATCCCGCGGGCCAGGCGAATGTGTGGGAGGTGCGCAAGGCGGGGTTGGGGTTGCTGCTTTCTATGCGAGGGGATAAAAAACCGCTGCCCGGGATCGAAGACGTGGCTGTGCCCCCGGAAAACCTGGCCGATTACATGGCCGAGCTATGGCAGATGATGGCGGACCGGGGCGTGGTGGCTGCCATGTACGCACACGCGTCCGCGGGATGTGTGCACGTGCGCCCCATTCTCAGCCAAAAAGAAAAAAAGGATATCGACAATCTCATCTACCTGGTCACCCACGCGGCCCAATTGGCCAAAAAATATGGCGGCGTGCCCAGCAGCGAGCATGGCGACGGCCTGGCCCGCAGTTATCTGAACCCTGAATTTTTCGGCCCCGAGATCTACCGGCTCTTCCAGCAGGTCAAAGGGACGTTCGACCCTAAAGGGTTGATGAACCCGCACAAGGTGGTGGACCCCTTGCCCCCCGACCAAAACCTTCGCTATGGTCCTGATTACCGCACCATCGCCATCACCCCGGTTTTGGATTGGTCTTACGATGGCAGTTACGCGCAAGCGGTGGAGATGTGCAACGGCGCGGGGGTTTGCCGCAAGCTGGAGATAGGGACCATGTGTCCATCCTTCCAGGCGACTCGAGATGAGGTCTTCAGCACCCGGGGCCGGGCCAATCTGTTGCGGGCGGCTTTATCGGGCGAGCTGCCCGGGGGCCTGGATAATCCAGACCTCCACGACGCGTTGGACCTGTGTCTGGGATGCAAGGCCTGTAAGAGCGAATGTCCCTCCAGCGTGGACATGACCAAACTCAAAACCGAAGCCTATGCTCAGCACTACCGAGACCATCGCCCGCCTTTGCATACCCTGGTGTTTGGGCATATCCATGAACTTTCTCGCTGGGGTAGTGCCCTGGCGCCCCTTTCGAACTGGGTGCTGGACATGGCCCCTACCCGCTGGCTCATGCAAAAAGCCCTGCATATCCATCCCGATCGGCGGTTTCCCACCTTCCATCGACGCACCTTTACCGCCCGATATCGGGATTATCGTCGGCAAAACCCAAGCCAGGCCCGTGGCTCCAAAGCGGTTCTCTTTGTTGATACCTTCACCGAATACAACGAACCTCACGTGGGCATGGCCGCGGTGCGGGTTTTGGAGGCGGCAGGAGTCCAGGTGGAAATCACCCCGGCCATGACTTCAGGCCGCCCGGCCCTCTCTCAGGGTCTGGTTCCTTACGCACAAAAGGCCGCGGCCCAGGTGGTGGCCACCCTCCTCCCCTATGTCAGGGCAGGCACCCCCATCATCGGGCTGGAACCCAGCAGCCTGCTTACCATTCGTGATGACTATCCCGATCTGCTGCAAACCGAAGACGCCCGCGTGGTGGCCCAGAGCGTCCTTCTCTTTGATGAATATCTCACCCAATTGCTGGAAGAAAATCCCCGGGCCTTACCCTTGCAGAAAAAAGACACCCATTTCCTGGTCCACGGCCATTGCCATCAAAAGGCCCTGGTGGGTGAAGAACCCTTATTCCGGGTGTTGGAAGCCATCCCGGGCGCGGGCGCAGAAAGCACCCAGGCGGGATGTTGTGGCATGGCCGGTGCGTTTGGCTATGATGCCGATCATTACGAAATCAGCAAGGCCATTGCCCATGATCGTCTCATCCCCACCATCCAAAGCCATCCCAACTCGGTGATCGTGGCCAACGGCACCTCCTGTCGGCATCAGATCGTGGAACTCACGGGCCGGGACGCGGTGCATCTGGCCGTGGCCCTGGCCGACGCGTTGCATCTCTAACTTGACAAGTGCCCATGCGCCTCGCGATCCTGGCCGATATCCACGGCAACATCTATGCGCTTCAGGCTGTGGCCGGCCGGCTGGAACAACTCCAACCGGACGCGGTGATCGTGGTCGGTGATCTCATCAACGCGGTCCCCTTCAGCAGCCAGGTGGTGGATTTTCTGCGTCAGACCGATTGGATCATCCTACGCGGCAATCACGAATTCTACTATCTGGACTTTGTCAATGGCCGCGCGCCGGACGCATGGCAGGATGCGGAACGCTGGGGGCAGCTCCATTGGTTGGTCGCTCATTTACGGCCCGATCAAGGGGTGTACCTGGCCGCGCTGCCCGATGACATGACCCTCTACTTCCCCGGCACAGAACCCATTCGGCTGGCCCATGGCATCCCCGGCCAGCATCGTTTTGGGTTTACCGAGGACATGCCCGATGATGAGATCGCGGCCGCGCTGCAGGATGTGTCGCAGCAGGTCTACGTCAATGCCCATACCCATGTGCAGTTTGACCGCATCGTCCAGGCTCGCCCCAGCCACCCCGCGGGGGACCCTGCAGACTTCCTCAACGGCCCTTCCCCCGCGCCGCGAACATGGCGAGCCGTTAACCCCGGCAGTGTGGGGCTGCCCCTCAACGGGGATGTGCGGGCCCAGTTTGCCATTCTGGAAAGTGACCCCGCCGTTTGGGGAGGGTGGCGGGTGTATCATCACCGGGTGGCTTATGACCGTCGTCCGGCCCTGGAAGGGTACATTACCAGCGGCATGTTGGAAGCGGGTGGGGTCATGTCCGAACTTTTCTATTGGGAACTGGTGACCGCGGAGCGGGAGATCCCGTACTTTTTCCTGTGGAAACGGGCCCATCTCCCCCCGGATGGTCTTTCCTTTCAGGAAGAACTCGACGCGTACAAAGCCGCGACAGGGCGGGACGCGTACGTGCGGGCCCGGGATCCACGTTTGACACGAACGACTATTCGCTGATACCGAGGAAAATGGGGACGCAGATTTGCGCAGATATTCGTCATGCTGAGCGACCGAAGGGAGCGAAGCATCTAGCGAGCGAAGCGAGCGCCATGCCGTGATTTTTTGCGCTTCGCTGGATTCCCTTCGGCTGCGCTCAGGGCATGCCTCGGTCGCTTCGCTCCCTCGGAATGACGTCGCGAGGCTCTATTTTCATAGCAGTCGCCACGAGCCATGGCTCGCCGATACCGAGGAAAATGGGAACGCTGATTTGCGCCGATACAACGCAGATTTTCGCAGATAATCTTTCACCACAAAGGACACAAAGAGCACAAAGACATCAAGAAACAGCCAACCTCCTGAAAACTGAACACTGGATGCCTGATCCCTGACTTCCCTGCGGAAAGGTTACTCACCGCAGAGAACGCAGAGGACGCAAAGTCAACTGAACACTGATTACTGATGACTGATCACTGATTACTTCTGCTCGCGCCCAACCTCGGCCTGACAATCCTCAATCCTAATCCTGATCCTATTTACGGAACAGTCACCACGAGCGAGAGCTCACCACATAACGATGAAAATAGGACGCAGTCTGCAGGTTTGCAGGTGGCACGTGGCAAGTGGTCACGGTGTGCGTCTCAGACATTTGGCGTGGTTTAACCGAGCGAAGTGTCGTCCACCACGCCCGCCCGGCGATGAAGTCGCCGGGCTATAAAACGGCGCCGGATAATTCCGGCTACTCCCGCAGGGGCGTTGTTTCTAGCCTCGGCGCTACTGAACACTGAACACTGAAGACTGAACACTGATTACTGATAACTGATCACTGATTACTCGTGCCCGCGCCCAACCTCGGCCTGACAATCCTCAATCCTAATCCTGATCCTATTTACGGAACAGTTCCCGGAAAACCAGCCCATTCAGCGGATCACCGTGATAGGCACCGGGACAAAGAGCAGGATCAACAACAGCAGCATCCCGTAGCCCAACATTTTGTAGGGCCTGGGTAAGGGGGTGAGGTCATCCATGGGCACCGCGTAGACCCGCCCCAGGAAGAAGATGAGCAAGGTCCACAGCAACCATCCTGCATATTGGGTGGAAAGCACCACGAAAAAGGCCAGCATGGCCCAGCTCACCCACTTGGCTTTGGGCCCGAACAGGGTGTAGCTGATATGCCCGCCGTCCAACTGGCCCGCGGGGATGAGGTTCAGCCCGGTGATGAATAGGCCCACCCATGCCGCGAAGGCCATATTATGCAACATCACATCCATGCCCCCACTGGGCAGGATGCGGCCAAAGACCAGCCATTTGGCAGCCAGATAAAAAAGGGAGTTCCCCTCCAAAAGATACGGTGGGGGCGGCAAAGTAGCCACCTGGGAAAGGAAAAGCCCGTAAAAAAGCAGAGGAATGGCCAAAACAAGCCCGGCTAAAGGCCCGGCCACCGCCATCTGAAAAAGCTGTTTGCGATTCCGCGCGGGTTTGCGCATGACAATCACCGCGCCCAGGGTGCCAAAGATGGAAAGGGGCATGGGGATAAAGTAAGGGGGACTGGTGGCCATGTGGTTGCGCCGCGAGACCAAAAAATGGCCGAATTCATGAAACAGCAGAATCAGGAGCAGCGGCAGGGCAAAGCTGACCCCCTGACGCCATTGCAACCCTTCGGGCGTATACCCATGCACCGCGAAAACAGAGGCCAGGGTGACCAATAGCAAGGCAGCGAAGAGAAGCCAATTCGGTCTGGTTTCGGGCCAGGCTCCCCGGGCCGCGTAGATGACAGGCTCTTTTCCCTCCTCTCGGAAAAAGACCAGCCATCCTTCCCCCTCCAAACGCCGCGAAATCGCCTCATAGGCCTCCTCTGTATCCCGCAGGAAATACCCTCGCAGGCGTATGGCATGGGAAAACGGGCCCAGGGATGCATCAAAACGGATCCCCTGGATCTCGAAATACCCATCCACAGCCCATCGCATGAGCTCGGTGAAACGTCCTTGAACGATGGGATCAAGGCTCAATGGTATCCACCTCCCTAGATTTCTTCCTGCACACTATAGCGGAAGCGCTTGCGCGCGTTGAGCATGGCCCGGCGTACAATCTCATGGACTTTCTCCGGCTCTTTCACATTATTGAGCACGGCTTTGGGCATCGATGGGTCTGCACTTCGCAAGATGATATCCCCCACCCCCAGGAGGCGTTCGGTGATGTTCTGTTCGAAATCGATGTCCTGAATGCGGATAAGTTCGATATCCTCCCGATCCCTGCCTAGCAGGCCGCGCACAATCCGCACTCGTTCTGTGGTGATTTGATACCAGGTGAAAGGAGAAAGGAAGGGCCGTCCTTCCCACAAGACCCTCTCATCACTTTCCAATGGCATCTCCGATGCATCAAGCTGTCGGCCCGGTAGCCCCGCGTCTTCCAGCGACTCATCGATGAGCACCAAAACCCCGTCCAATATGGCGTTGATCAGGGTTTCCAGCTCTTCTTCCGGGATGGCTTTCAGAGCCACACCGCTTTGGGCGATGCTCTTCCAGATGCGCTCCCGGGCGTGGGTTTTCATTTGATCAAGATTCGACATGGTGGCACCTGCTATGTAAATAGGATTCGGATCAGGATTAGGATTAAGATCGCCAGGCCTACGTTGAGCGAGACGACAACGAACGTCAAACGTAAAACGTGAAACGTCAGGTCATGACGCATGACGTTTGACGCTTGACGAAATCGGCTTCCCGCGCCAACTTGGCCGCGAGGCGTTTTCATTCGTATCGGCGAACTGCCGTTCGTGGCGACTGCTTTGTAAATAGGATTCGGATCAGGATTAGGATTAAGGATCGTCAGGACAACGTTGAGCGAGTATGCAACGGGCGTGATGCGTGAAACGTAAAACGTGAGAGCCTTACGCATCACGCATTACGTGACTGGCTTCCCGCGCCAACGTGGCCGCGAGATGTTTTCATCCGTATCGGCGAACTGCCGTTCGTAGCGACTCATTTGGGACTCAAACGCATAACCGATGCGGAAAAGGGTGGCTTCATCCAGAGGCCGACCGATAAACTGAATCCCCACAGGCAGACGTTCCCCATCCTCCTCCACAAACCCCGCGGGAACCGCCAGCGCAGGGGTGCCTGCCAGGGAGGAAGGCAGGGTGAGCACATCCAGAAGGTACAGAGCCACCGGGTCTGTGGGGGCCTGGCCGATGCGGAAGGCCGGGATAGGCGCGACCGGGGCTACCAACGCGTCAAAGGTGGCGAAAGCCGTGTCAAAATCGCTGCGGATGAGGGTGCGCACCTTCTGGGCTTTGAGGTAATACGCGTCGTAATATCCGGCCGAAAGCGCGTACGCGCCCAGCAAAATCCGCTGTTTGACTTCGGGCCCGAACCCCTGACCCCGGGTCAACACATAATGGGTCATCAGGTCCTGGGCCTCGGCCCGATACCCGTAGCGGATGCCATCATATCGGGCCAGGTTGGCGCTGGCCTCGGCCGTGGCGATCAGATAGTAAACGGGCATGCCATAGCGGGTGTGGGGCAGAGAGGTTTCCTCCACCGTGGCTCCCAGGTCTCGCAGCCGGGCCACCGCGTCCAGGGTGGCCTGACGCACGCCAGGATGCATGTCCTCTGTGAGATATTCCCTGGGCAACCCCAAACGCAGGCCTCGTATCCCTCCTTCCAGCATTCGGCTGTAAGGGGGCACTGGATCGGGGAAGGTGGTACTGTCCTTGGGGTCGTGACCGGCAATGGCTTCCAGCAGGATGGCGTTGTCGCGCACGTCGCGCGTCATAGGCCCGACTTGATCCAGCGACGACGCGAACGCGATGACCCCAAAACGGGAAACCCGGCCATAGGTGGGGCGCAGGCCCACGGTGTGGGTCCAGGAAGCAGGCTGGCGCACACTCCCGCCGGTATCGGTGCCCAGTGCGGCCACAGCTTCGCCCGCGGCCACGGCAGCGGCCGATCCGCCGCTGCTGCCCCCAGGCACCCGGTCCAAAGCCCAAGGGTTCCGGGTGATGCCATAGGCCGAATTTTCGGTACTCCACCCCATGGCAAATTCATCGGTATTGGTTTTACCCAAAAAGACCGCGCCTTGCTCACGCAGTTTGCGGATCACCGTAGCCTCGTAGGGAGGCATAAACCCTTCCAAAATGCGCGACCCCGCGGTCGCGGGCATCCCCTGCACCGTGATGATATCCTTGATGGCCAAGGGCACGCCCAACAGGGGGGTATCTTCCCCCGCGGCCCGGCGCTCATCGGCCAACCGGGCCTGGGCCAGGGCCTGCTCCTCGGCCACATGCAGATACGCGTGGATCTGGGGCTCCTGTTCATGGATGCGTTCCAGATAGGCCTCGGTCAGTTCCACCGCGGTGATACGCCCGGAACGAAGCCAGACGCGGGATTCATAGAGGGTCTGGGGCAGCTCGCTCATGCTTGCTCCTCCAACACCGCGGGAACCTGGAAGTACCCATCCTGACGGAGCGGCGCGTTGGCCAATGCATCCTCTTGGTCCAGCCCGGGCCGAGGGATATCCTCTCGGAGCACGTTTCGCAACGGCAGCACCGACGCGGTGGGAGGGATATGGTCGGTTTCCACCTCTTGCAATTGCTCCGCGTAGGCCAAGATCGCGGAAAGGTCCGCGGCATACCGGGCCACTTCCTCATCGGTGAGGGCCAGACGGGCCAGTTTGGCAATGTGTCGGACGTGTTCAGGGGTGGTTTGTGTCATGCCTGTTGTTTTATCATAACCTGGGCCGATGAGCAAACGGCGTCATCCCTCAAATGGCCGAACGTCAACTTGGATGATCCCATGGCTCTATGCGACAATGACAGACTATGAAGACCTTGATTATTGGCCTGGATGGCGGCACCTGGGATGTTCTGGGTCCCTTGTGTGACTGGCGCGTCATGCCTCATCTGGCAGCCCTGCGCGCGCGGGGGGCCTGGGGGACTTTGCTTTCTACCCAACCGCCATTCACCGCGCCGGCCTGGGCGAGTTTTGTCACGGGGATGAATCCGGGCAAACATGGCGTGCTCCATTTCATTCAGGCCGATTCCCCCGCGGCCATGCTGCGAGGTCAAGGCCAACCGGTACACAGTCAACATATCCGCGCGCCCTTGCTTTGGGAATACTTCCACGCGCATGAGCGCACCACGGCTGTGCTGAATATGCCCATGAGCTATCCTCTCCGGCCCGTCCGGGGGTTTGCCATCAGTGGCATGCTCACCCCGCCCGATGCCCGAGATTGGGTGTATCCCCCGGACCTGACTCGAGACCTCCAGGGCTACATCATCGACCTGGACTACGGACGGCCGGGGCGCCCATTGCGGCGGGAGGACCTGCCTTCCCCCTTGGAGATGTTGGAAGATGTGTTGCTCATGACCGAACGCCGGGGCGTCCACGCGCTGCGCCTGATGCAAACCCGGCCGTGGGATGCGTTTATGGTGGTGTTTACAGGCACAGACCGGCTTTTTCACCACTTCTGGTATTACCTGGACCCGGCGCGGGATGCAAACGCGAGCAAGCTCCATGGGCGCATTGCCGATCAATTGCACGCTTATTTCGAATTATTGGATCAAATCCTGGGAGCCATGGTGAAAAACGCGGGACCCGAGACCCACATTGTGCTCCTTTCGGATCATGGATTCGGACCCGCGGCCCGACACTGGGTGCATGTGAATAACTGGCTTCTGGAACTGGGCCTGCTGCACCTGCGAGGTAGCAAGGCGGGATGGATGCAGCGCATCAAACGCACCGCGCCCTGGATCACCGACATGGCCAAACGCATCCTGCCCGCGGAAGCGCGGCAGGCCGTCAGGCAACATGGCAGCCTGGCCGATGCCATGGATTGGTCCTCCTCGCTGGCCTGGGCCGTGCCTCTCTACAACAACGTGGCTGGCATCTACCTGCAAGATGGCGCTTCGGCCCAATTGGTGGATTTTCTGCGTGATCAGGCCCAAACCCTGCGCGCACCGGGTTCTTCGCGTCCCCTGGTGCAGAATTTCCAAACCCGGGAGCAGGTCTACCGGGGACCCTATACCCAGCGTTTCCCCCATGTGATCCTCACCCTGGACCCCGATTACGCGGCGGTTCCTACCCTGGGGTCTACCCTTATCACCCCCATTCCCCCGGGCATGCGCCTACGCAGTGGGGACCATCGGCCCGAAGGTCTGTTTCTGGTCGCAGGTCCGGGGGTGCGTGCGGGCCATCTGCTGGATGCGCCACACATCACGGATGTGGCACCCACCCTCCTCCATCTGGCCGGGCTTCCTATCCCTTCCAGTATGGATGGGAAACTCGTGGAGGCCATCTTTGATCCTCACTGGCTTCTGGCCCATCCTCCCCGGCAAGGTCGCGACCTGCCTCCACCCCCACCGCCTGAGGCCCTTTCTGCGGAAGAGCAAGAAGCCATTGCGGATCGCCTGCGAGGATTGGGATATCTGGAGTGATGCGAGGATGATTCTGGTCATCGGGCTCGACGGCGCGGATTGGCGCATTTTGGACCCCTGGCTAGCGCAGGGGTATTTGCCCACCCTGGCCCGGCTCAAGGTCCAAAGCGGGTGGGGGGAGCTGCTTTCCACCCTCCGCCCGGAATCGTCGGTGGCCTGGAGCACCTTTGCCACGGGCGTGAATCCGGGCAAGCATGGGGTATTTGGGTTTGTGGGGCAGGAACCCCACCGCCTGGAGGTGCATTTGAACACCGGGGCTTCGGTGCGCGCGCCCACCTTTTGGCAATGGGCCGCGGCCGCGGGGCGGCGTGTGGCCCTCCTGAACGTGCCCATGACCTATCCTCCCCAGCTCATTCCCCAGGGTGCGGTGGTGGCGGGCATGCTGACGCCAGACCTGCACAGCCCCTTCACCCAGCCCCCTTCCTTGCGGGAAGCCCTGCTGCGCGCGGTGCCGGATTACACCATCAACGTGGAATACACGGGGATGGACCTGCCCACCTTTTTGCAAGCCACCACGCGAGCCATTCAGGCCCGAGGCCGGGCCGCGCGTTGGCTGCTGGAGCAGGACGCCTGGGATCTGTTCCTGGTTGTCTTCACAGCCACGGACCGGTTGCAGCATCATGCATTCCACCTGCTTCATCCCGAACATCCCCAGCACCAACCGAAGCAAGCCCAACGCCTGATGCCCCATCTGTTGGCCGCGTATCAGGCGATTGACCAGGCCATCGAGGCTTTGTGGACCGCGGCCGGGTCTGAGTCTACCGTGGTTTTGCTTTCGGACCATGGGTTCGGGCCCGTGGCCCGGGCCTTTTACATCAATGAGTTCCTGGCCCAGGCAGGATGGTTGACGTGGCACCCTCGACCGTCACGACCGGGGTTATGGCAGCGGCTGCGGCGCCATCCCCGCTTGCGGCGACTAAAGCGAGCCCTGCCCGGCGTGCGCCAGGTACGCCGGCTGCCATCCCCGGCCCCCTGGTTACACACCATCGATTGGTCCCGCACACGCGTGTTCTACAGCCCTACAGGCGGACTGCGTTTTAATCTGCGGGGCCGGGAACCCAAAGGGATTGTGCCTCCCGAGGCCCTGGAAGAGCTACGCCAGGCATTGAGCCAACAACTCCTGGCGCTGCGGGACCCGCTCACGGGGCAGGCTCCCATTGCCCGCATCGCCCCGCGCGAATCCCTCTACCAGGGCCCCTGGGTCCATCTGGCTCCAGACTTGATCCTGGACCCCCCGCGCGATGGCTGGCACCCCTGGGAAAACATGGTGATCCGAGCCGGGCCTGGCCCTGCGCTCTTTGGCGACACCTATCCCATCACGGGCAACCATGCTTCCCGCGGGATCCTGGCTGTCGTCGGCCCCGACGTTCAGGCCGGGCCCTGGCCCGCTGCCCGATTGGAGGACCTGGCGCCCACCTTGTTGCACCTGCTGGGCCTGACCCCGCCTTCTGCCATGGATGGTCGGGTGCTGCCGGGGGTGGGCGGCCGTGCCACAGAGGCCACCCCATGGGCCGGGCCTCCATCCTCTCGCACCGAGGAGGCCCTGACCCGGGAGGAACAAGAACGATTGCAGGAACGATTGCGTTCTTTGGGGTATTTGTAAGTGGCTCCTTGACGTAGACAAGGTCAAAAACCACGAAGACATGACCACACAAAGGCATAAAGGGGAAAAGTGGCAGGGGGCAGGTGGCAAGTAGCAGGTGAAGAACGTCGCCGCTAGAAGACCTTGCCACTTGCGACTTGCAAACCTGCAAACCTACATGGTTTTCGTCCCTTCGAGCCTTCGTGGCAAGATATTTTCAAAGGTCAAAATCGAGCTATCCTTCCAGAAGTCCATATCCCGCGACCCCGCGCCGCCAATCGGCCAGGATGCGGTCCATGCCCCTCATCATGGGCGAAGGCAATGCCTCGGGGGCAGCCCAGCGGATGGCTTCGATCTCGCCCCCCATGAGTTTCACTTCCCCGCCGATGGGTTTGCAAGCAAAGATGTAAATGTGGTCTCGCTTGTAAGCGCCCGAGTAAAAATACACTCCCACCAAACCGGTGATCGCCACCTCCAACCCTGTTTCCTCCCTCATTTCGCGCACCAACGCTTGTTCCGGACTTTCGTTGCCCCGATGCCCCCCTCCGGGCAGAAACCAACGTCGATTGCCGTAGCTGTGGCGCACCAACAGAATCTCTCCCTGGTCGTTTTGCACCAACCCGCGTACCCCTACCGTGCAAGGCCGAGTGAGCCACCACCACAGGGTGAGGACGCGCAAGGCCATGTTTCGCCAATTCATTTAGGTGTGTCCTGTTTCGGTTGAAGCTGTGCTCATCGACTGAAGTCGAACACTTAAGGCCTGCGGCCAGTGGACGGCCTTCGCCGTCCAGTCGTCCGGTCGACGGAGGTCGACCGTCGGCGCGGAGCGCCTAAAGAGTCCGAGTTCACTCGGATAGGACGCTGGCGCCAACTCATTTGGGACGCACCCAATTCATTTAGCGGGCAGCGATCTCGGCCAGGCGGGTTTTGTTGAGAATCACGATGCGACGACGCCCAATGGTGAGGATGCCCTGGGCCTTCATTTCGTTCAGGGTTTGGGTGGTGGTTTCCCGATAAGTGCCTATCATTTCGGCCAGGTCCTGATGGGTCAGCCCTTCCACCGTATTCCGCTCCCCGGCAATGCGCAGCAGCAGTGCAGCCAGCCGCGCGGGTATACTCTTGAAGGTAAGGGATTCCAATTGATTTTCGGTCTCTCGTAACCGATCGCCAATGATCTCCAAAAAACGCATGGCCAGGCGAGGGCGTTCGGCCAGAAGATACTCCATATCTTCCCGATTCATGGTGCAAATCACAGAATCCATGAGCGCTTCGGCAAATGCATTGTGTTGCTGCAAGCCCAATAACCCCATTTCACCAAACATGGCGCCATCGTTCAGGGTGAAAATCACCAGCTTTTTCCCTTCGGGCGAAATGCGGTAGAGCTGGACGGTGCCCTTCTTTAGCAAAAAGAGGATATCTGTGGGGTCTTCAGGGCGATAGAAGATTTTTCCCTTGGGGGCTTCAGAGATGGTGATGAGTCGGTCTAAAGCCTGTAAGTCCTCGAAAGGCAAGCCCTGGAACAATTCGAAATTGGCGGAAAGGGAAGCTGTGGCGTCCATGATCGTCGGGGAAAGCAATGCACACGAAGGAGAAGGGGACTGGGTAAGGTGATTCATTATAGCCCTGAAAAAGTAAGATTGCAAACAGAATAACCAGGGGATCAGGCATCCCGGTGTACCCGTACAGCCTCGCTGTTGGCCGAAGATAGGACCGTTTGGCGCAGGACCGAATGCAAGCGGCTGCTACGACGTTTGACCATGATAGTCACGACCCCGGCATGTTTGGCCACGGTTTCCGCGACATTGCCCATCAGAAGATTTTTGAACAGGGGTTCTTCGGAAGCACCAATGACGACGAGGTCGTAATCCTGAGCCGCCTGGATGATCGTTTCAGCGACTTTTTCCCCTTCCAGAAAACGGGTGTGGAGATGGGGGTAGTTCAGACCTTCCATGGTCTCATGAAAGATTTTTTGAGCGCCGACTTTGTACGCTTCGTTGGCTTGGGGTGGAAGCACATGGGCCAGGGTGACCCGCACCGGCCCGTCCAGAGAAGCCTGGGCCAGCTGCACAGCCAACCGTGCTGCCTTGCGGGTGTTGGGGCCTCCGGCCACGGGCACCAGGATATGATGGAAGGGGCCGATCTCTTGATCTTTCAGATAGCGGACCACCGCGATGTCGGTGGGAGGGTTATCGACCAGAGGGTCAATGACCGAACCGAAAATTTTGTTTGACGTGTTGGTATATCCGGGCCAGCCCAGCACAATGAGATCCGAGGCATTTTCATTGACGGTCTGGCGGATCGCTTCATCCACCTTGCGGCCAATACGAATCAAGGTATGGACGGGCACCTCGAATTGTTTGGCCTCCTGGATGACCGTATCCAGGCATTGGCGGCCTTCTTTCAGAAGCACTCGCCCTTCTCCCAGGGTAAGTTGGGGGGGCACATGGACCACATGCAAAGCCAGAACTTCGCCCTGATTGACCGCAGCCAGCATGGCCGCGATGCGACCCAATTTATGGGCCTGTTCGGGCATGGCGACAGGGGTGAGAACCGAGTAATCGGTGCTGACCACCACCATTTCTTCCAAAAGGATCTCCTTAGGCTTTTCCTTCAGCTCCACATTGCGGAAGTAGCTATAATAGGCCAGCATGCCCACGACAATCCAGCCTACGGCTGTGACCCAGGCCCGGAAGCTGTAAAAAAGCAGGAAGATGGCCAGGCCGGCGTTGGCCAGGATGGCCAATAGGGGAATGAGCGGGAACCAGGGGATAAGCCAGCCACGTTTGAGTTCGGGCATTTTGTGGCGTAGGGTCATGACCGCCACATTCACTTGCAAAAAGAGCAGCAAAAACATGACATCCGCGGCCGCGGCCACCTCTTCGATAGGCAGTGACCAGGCCATGATGAGCATGAGCGCGCCCGAAAGGAGGACCGCCACATAGGGGGTGTGTCGGCGAGGGTGGATGCGGGAAAAGATGTGGGGCAGATTGCGCACCCGGCCCATGGCAAAGGAGACACGGGATGAGGAGTACGTGGTGGCATTCAGGGCCGACATGGTGGATACCAGACCGCTGAAGAGCAAGACAATCCCCCCAATGCCCCAGGGGAAGGTCTGTTGGGCCACCTCCACCACCGCGATCTCTTTCTTCTGGGCCAGGTAATCCCATACTTTGATGCCGGCCGGCGGAATCGTCGCGCCTATGGCGGTGATGCTGACCAGGATGTAGATGCCCACGGCAATGAGAATGGAATAAAAAATGGCCCGGGGCACGTTACGCTGGGGGTGAATCACCTCTTCCCCCGATTGGGCGATGATCTCATAGCCTTCGAACGCGATAAAGGTGAGCCCCATGGCCATGAGCACCCCCAAAAGGCCATTGGGCAGAAATTCCTGGGTAAAGCGTTCGTGCCAGGCGTCGGTGCGCAACATGGCCAGAATGCCAAACAGGATGAACAAGCCCAGGATAACGATCTTGGTGAGGGTGATGATATTGCCTACGGTTCCTGTTTCGGAAGCACCCCGATAATTGATGTACGTGAAAAGGATGATAATCAGGGTCATGAAGATGAGCGTCCGCTGGTGAATGGAAAGGCCCGCATCGGGCAGGCCTGCCATATCCATCAGTTCCACTGTAAAACGGCCAAAAGCCAGGGCGTAGAGGCTCCCCGCAACCGCATGGGCGAACCAGCTCATCCATCCCGCCAGAAATCCATGGGCTCCTCCTAACCCCTCCTTGACCCAGAGATAACCGCCCCCAGCCTCGGGGAAGGCCGATCCCAGTTCGGCATAAGCCGAGGCGGTCAGGATGGCCACCAGGCCATTCAGGGCAAAGGCGAGCACCAGCGCGGGCCCGGCCACCCCTGCAGCAATCCCAGTGAGTACAAAGATCCCGGCCCCAATCATGGCGCCCACACCGATCATGGTGATGGTGAAAAGGGAAAGGGTGCGGCTGAGGGTCACATGCTCGGCCGGGGTTTCCTGATGGTTGTTCCAAGAAGACATGGACATGATGAGTAGCTCCTTTGAGGGGTCCTTAGAACCTGTTCCGTAAATAGGATCAGGATTAGGATTGAGGATTGTCAGGCCGAGGTTAGGCGCGAGTACGAGTAATCAGTAATCAGTCATCAGTGTTCAGTAGAGTCTCGCGACGTCATTCCGAGGGAGCGAAGCGACCGAGGAATCTAGCGAAGCGCAAAAACCACGGCATGGCGCTCGCTTCGCTCGCTAGATGCCCTTCGATTCCTCAGGGCAGGCTTCGCTCCCTTCGGTCG
>JALWZT010000074.1 GCA_027002405.1 Anaerolineae bacterium
GGGATAATTCCCCCGGCTCGAAACAACGCCCCTGCGGGGGAAGCCGGAATTATCCGGCGCCGTTTTATAGCCCGGCGACTTCATCGCCGGGCGGGCGTCAAAGACCTTGAAGGTCTGGGAGACGCTTCAAGGTCTGGGGCTGGCGTTGGCCCCGCGGGTGGCGATGCGAGGATCAGCCGCCAGCGCCGGGGGATAATTCCCCCGGCTCGAAACAGCGCCCCTGGGGGGATAGTCGGAATTATCCGGCGCCGTTTTATAGCCCGGCGACTTCATCGCCGGGCGGGCGTTGGAGACCTTGAAGGTCTGGGAGACGCTTCAAGGTCTGGGGCTGGCGTTGGCCCGCGGGTGGCGATGCGAGGGGCGGCCGCCAGCGCCAGGGGATAATTCCCCCGGCTAGAAACAACGCCCCTGCGGGGCAAGCCGGAATTATCCGGCGCCGTTCCTTCGCACCCGAGGCTGAACGAACCTGTTGGTTTACTATTGGTACGCTGGGGATACCTCCTCCCGACCGCTTCTGCGGGAGGAGATGAGTCTTACGTAGCCCCTCCGTTCCGGGCGATCACCCCTCCCCCGCTGGCGGGGGAGGGGCAGGGGTGGGGGCCAATCGGCCGGATCACCGCTCCTACCGGATTGCTCGGCAACCTGCTTGAGGTTTGCCAACAGGTTCACTTCATCGCCGGGCGGGCGTGGTGGACGACACTTCGCTCGGCTAAACCACGCCAAATGTCTGAGACGCACCCCGTGACCACTTGCCACGTGCCACCTGCAAACCTGCAGACTGCATCCCCATTTTCGTCGTGATGGAGTGAGCCGGTGCTGTTCAGTTTCTTCCCACCGGTTCTGGGGCCTGGGGCACATCATGAACCAGCCGTTCCCCTGCCAGCTTCAGGGATAAGACCTGAGAGACGCCATCCGCGCCCATGCTGACCCCATAGATAGTCTCTGCGATCTCCAGGGTGGCCCGGCTGTGGGTGATGATGATGAATTGGGCTTTTTCGCTGAGTTCCTGCAAAACCGCCCGCACCCGACCGATATTGGCTTCATCCAGGGCCGCGTCGATCTCGTCCAGCACGGCAAAGGGGGTGGGGCTCACACTGAGGATGGCGAAGATGAGCGCGGAGGCGGTCAGGGCTTGTTCCCCGCCCGAAAGCATGGTGAGATTGGCCGGGCGTTTGCCCGGGGGGCGGACAATGATTTCCACCCCGGTGTTGGTGATGTCTTTGGGATCGGTCAATGTCAGCCTGGCTGAGCCCCCGCCGAAAAGCCGGGTGAAGTAATGGGTAAAGGCTTTGGCCACCGCCTTGAAGGTGCGACGGAATTCTTGATCCATGAGCTGATCTAGTTCCTGGATGACCTGCTCCAGTTGGGCAGAGGCTTCTTCCAGGTCCTGGGATTGCTGGACCAGGAAGGAATAGCGCTCCTGGGTGGCCTGATATTCGGCCTGGGCTTCGGGATTGACCGGGCCCAACCGACGCAACAGCGTTTTCAGGCGCCGGAGCTCCTCCTGGGTTTCGGGAGGGATGTGGGTCACCCGGGGCAGGGTGGTGACGATCTGGTCAAAAGGCAGAGGGTCCTGATGGGTGATGCCTTCCTCGGTTTCAAAGGCCACCAGGCCAAAGTCATTTTCGATCTGTTTGCGCAGATATTGCAGGCGGTCTTCCGCGCGCTGGAGGGCCAATTGCGCCTGGTTCAACTGCCGTTCTTCCTGGTGCAATTGCTGACGCAGAGCTTCGCCCTTCGCGTCATGGTCGATCCACCCATCTTCCACCGCGGCCAAGGCCTGCTGAGCCGGCTCGATGCGCTGGCTCAGGGTCTGGATTTCTTTCTGGCTCTTTTCCAAAGCCTGGGCCAGCTCGACCAGACGGCCCCGCCATGTCTCCAATTCCTGGCGCAGGGTCTGCAACCGGGTTTGGGTCTGTGCGATATCTTCCCGAACCTGCTGCACTCGCGCCCGTTGGCGTTCTGCCAGTTCCTTTTGCCCTTGCAGCCGTTCTTCGATGGCGTCCAGTTGCGCCTGGGCCTGGGCCACCGTCTGCATGAGGCCCGCGGTGGCCAGGGTAGCCAGCTTTGCCTCCAGGGCCGCAATTCGGTTATCCCCGGCGGTCCGCTCCTGATGCAACTGCTGAATTTCCTCCCGCAGTTGGGCCAGGCGCCGACCGAAGTTTTCCAGCTCCAATTTGGCTTTCTGGGCCTGCTGGGTGTGCCATTGCCGTATGTGCCGGGCCTGGTCCAGGGCACTTTGCACCTTGACCAGTTCCTGCGTTTGCCCTTTTTCCTGTTCGCCCAGCTCGCTGACCGCTTTGACCAGATGGGTGCGTTCTTCCTGCACCGCGGCCAGGGCCTGGTTCAGGGTTTCGATCTTTTCATCCAGATGTTTGATCCGTGTCTGAAGTTGGCGAATCTGTTGGGGAAGCTGACGGTATTCCCGTTCCCGGGCCAGGACGCCCCCCTTTTGGCGCTGTTGGCGGCTGCCGCCACTGACACTGCCGCCGGGGTGAACGAAGTCCCCTTCCAGGGTGACCATGCGAGGGCGTTGGCTGCTTTGGCGGCTGATGCGGCGGGCCACGTCCAGGTCTTCCACCACCAGCACCTGGCCCAGCAGCAAGGCCACTGCGTCCTGGATTTGGGGATCGTACTGGATCAGGTCCGCGGCCCAGCCTAGAACCCCCTTGCCTTGGGGCGCGGGTCGGGTACGGGGGGGGCGGAGGTTGTCCAGAGGCAGGAAGGTGGCCCGGCCCCCGCGGGTACGTTTGAGATAGTTGATCGCGGCCTGGGCGTCTTCCCAGGTGGCCACCACGATGTCTTGAAGCCGCGCGCCCAACGCGACCTCGATGGCCTGTTCCAGGTGGTCGGGGACTTCCAGCAGGGTGGCGATGGGGCCCAGGACGCCCTGGAGTTGGCCGCGATGGCTGGCCCGCACCACGTGCTTGACCCCGGCAAAGAGCCCTTCCCCCTCCGTGCGCAACCGGTCCAGCAGGTCGTAGCGCGCCCGCAGTTCCCGCAATTGGGCGGTGAGCTCGTGGCGCTGCCGCTCCAACCGGCTTCGTTGCACCAGGAGTTCCTGTTCCCGTTCCTGGCTCTGACGATGGCGTTCTTGGAGGTCCTGGATCTGATGGCCCAAGGCGCGCAATTGGGCACTGAGGGTGTCCCATTGGGCCTGGTGCTGGGCCAGGCGTGTTTCGGCAGCCTGGATCTCTTTCTGGCTCTGGGCCAATTGGTCTTGCAGGGCCTGGCGCTGTTCCTGCGCGTGGGCGATGCGGCTTTCCCGGTCCTGGATGGCTGTGGTGATCTCCATGAGCCGGGCCCGGGCCTGATTGAGGGCTTGTTCGGTGCTCAGGCGCTCCTTTTCCAGGGCTTGCAGTTCGGCCTGAGCCTGCAAAAGCCGTTGTTCCCGCTGGTTGCGTTCCTGGTGGATGGCGTTAAGTGCAGCCCGGGCCTCTTGCCAGCGGGTTTCTTCGGCCTGAATGTTTTCTCGAAGCAGGGCCAGGGTGGCTTCCAGGCGCTCTTGTTCCTGTTCCAGCGCGCGAAGGCGTTCTCGGGTCACGGCTTGTTCTCGCACCAATTCGGCCCGGTGGGCTTCCAAGTGGGCCAGGTCCTGGCGCCATTGGGTCAGTTGCGTGCGCAAATCGCTTTGCTTTTGGCGGAGCACTGCGGTTTCCTGGCTGTATGCTTCGATGCGTTCTCTGGTTTTTTGGATCACCTGTTGCCAGTGGGCGACCGCGGCTCGGGCATCCACCACCTGGCTCAGGGCTTGATGCCAGGTGTAGCCATACCACATCCGCAGCAGACCTCGCAGTTCCTGGGTGATCTGATCGTGCTGACGGGCTTTTTCCGCCTGCTTTTCCAGCTTTTTCAACCGAGGTTCGATTTCCGCGATGATGTCGCGCACCCGGGTGAGGTTGTCCCGGGTTTTGACCAGACGGTCCATGGTCAAGCGTCGTTTGGTGCGATAATGGGTAATGCCCGCGGCCTCTTCGAAGAGGATGCGGCGGTCCTCCGGCCGCTGGGCCAGGATTTGTGCCACCATGCCCTGGCCGATGACCGTGTGGGTGCGTCGGCCCATGCCCGAACGGTCCAGCAGTTCATGGACATCCTTGAGCCTGACCCGACTGCCGTTGATGTAGTATTCGTTTTCGCCCGAGCGGTAAGCGCGACGGGTGATGAGTACTTCATCGAAGTCGATAGGCAGCCAGTTGTCCCGATTATCCAGCAGGATACTGACTTCGGCCATGCCCATGCGGGAGCGCTGATTCGAGCCCGCGAAGATCATGTCCTCGGTCTTTTTGCCCCGCAGGACTGAATAGGCCTGTTCGCCCATGACCCAACGGATGGCGTCGGCGATGTTGCTTTTGCCACTGCCGTTGGGCCCCACGATGGCGGTGATGCGACTGTCGAAGAGAAGCTCGGTGCGGTTGGCAAAGGTTTTGTAGCCGTGAAGGGTGATTTTCTTGAGGCGCATAGGATTTGCACCTGGTCCGTAAATCAGTAATCAGTGATCAGTTATCAGTAATCAGTGGAAACCTGCGTTGCATCTGCGAAAATCTGCGTCCTATTTTCATCGTTATGCGGTGAGCTATTGCTCATGGTGACTGTTCCGTAAATAGGATCAGGATTGAGGATTGAGGATTGAGGATTGTCAGGCCGAGGTTAGGCGCGAGCAGGAGTAATCAGTGATCAGTCATCGGTAATCAGTGTTCAGTGTTTTTTTCAGGAAAGCCAGATCTGGGCGATACCCTCGGCCCAGGCCAGGAGTTCTTCATCCATCATCCAGGGGGCGATGAGCTGGAGGCCCAAGGGCAGGCCGTTGCTAGCTCGGCCCGCGGGCACGGTCACCGCGGGCAGGCCCAGGAAGGTCCAGGGCAGGTTCATGATGGGATCGCCGGTGCTGTTCAGGCCTTTGGGCGCGGGACCCGGCGCGGCCGGCGCGATCCACAGGTCCACCCCCTGCACATCCATGATGTGGATCACTTCCTCCCGCAACAGTTTTTGCAGGTCTCGAGCTTCTTCCACCACCTCTTGGGGCACCTGCTGGCCTTCCAGGATCAACGCCAGGGTGCGAGGTCGGTAGAGGTCTCGATAGCGGTCCAGCCAACGGGCGTGTTCTTGCGCGAATTCAGCCGCGATGAGCTGGCGGTGGATGCGATTGATTTCCGCGATATTCTGGAAGAGGGGGATTTCCTGGATGGTATAGCCTGCATTCTGGAGCTGGGCGCGCTGGCGGTTGAACGCGGCCAGACCTTCGTCGCTGGCCTGTTCCAGATAGGGACCCACGGGCACGCCCAGAACCGGTGGTCGGACCACCTCCACGTTCTTATCCCAGCCCTGGCACACCACCGAGGCAGCCAGGCGCATGCCCGCCACATCCTGGGTGAAAAGGCCCACATGGTCCGCGGAACGAGAGAAGAAGAGCAGGCCCGAGGGATCGATGCGGTTGTAAGTGGGCTTGTACCCCACAATGCCGCAGAACGCGGCGGGCCGGATCACCGAGCCGATGGTCTGGGTGCCGATGGCCAGGGGGACTTCCCCCGCGGCCACCGCGGCCGCGGAGCCGCTGCTGGACCCGCCCGGCGTGTGTTCCAGGTTGTGGGGATTGCGAGTGGGGCCTGGTTCAAAGTAGGCGAATTCGGTGGTCACGGTTTTGCCCATGACCACTGCGCCCGCGTCTTTGAACTGGCGCACCACCGCGGCTTCGGGCCCGGCCAGGACCTCGGGCGGGAACAAGGAGCCCGCGCGAGTGGGCAGGCCTTCCACATGGAAGATGTCCTTGACCCCAATGGGGATGCCGAACAGGGGCGGGCGCTGGCCTGGCTGGGGGTATGCCTCCACCAGGGCCCGGAGTGCAGCCCGGACGCGCGGGCCACGTTGGGGTTCGGGCACAAAGGCCTGCACCAAAGGCTCCACTTCATCCATGCGCGCAAGCTGGGCGTCCAGATAGGTCATGGGATCCAATTGACCGTCGCGTAGGGCCGCGGCGGTCGTGGCTAGGGGGGCAGGGGCGATGAGAGAGGTCATAGGTGGCTCCTTGGAATCAAAGAGATGGGAGTAACGCCCCTTATTATCGCACGATTCCCTGGATTATGATAAAATATGACATGGTACACTTTTTCGGATTGATGTGTTGGCCGCGTAAGCTTGGATTTTTATCCAGCGACGTGGCAGGCCATGCCGCCGAAACAGGCATTTCGTCCCGCCAGCAGGCGGGCGTATTCCCACATCCCCGGCCCAAACCGGCGTGGTCGCTGGTCGATAAATAGTTTAGATCACGCCATTTATTAGGAGTAGAGGAGGATGGAAAATCAGGTTACGGCAATATTCGCAGATGAAATCGAAAAGTTCTGTCAGCGATGGAAGATTCGCGAATTGGCCCTCTTTGGATCCATTCTACGGGATGACTTTAGGCTGGATAGTGATGTGGATGTCCTTGTTGAGTTTGATAAAGATGCGGATTGGAGTCTGCTGGATCATATTCAAATGCAGCAGGAATTACAGAAATTGCTGGACCGCAAAGTAGATCTGATTAGTAAACGTGCCCTGGAACGCAGCAAGAACTGGTTGTTTCGCCATCAGGTCTTGAGCACGGCCAGAGTCCTTTTCTCCAAAAAGGAAGTAGCCAATGCAGAGAGATGAGGTCACCTTGCTTGATATAGATGGAAAACGGCTGAGAAGGATGTACCTGATTTGTTGACCGACATAGAATTGTTACTTCCAAGCGAACCAAAAGATTCACTTTGAAAATAGAGTAATCAGTGATCAGTTATCAGTAATCAGTAATCAGTAGGAATCTGCGTTGCATCTGCGAAAATCTGCGTTCTCATTTTCCTCGGTATCGGCGCGGGCGAGCCCGCCGTTGGACTGTTATGCACTTTGCCGCCTTCAAAGGTCAGGATCGCCGCATCGGAGGTTGGAATTGGCCACAGGTGACGCGGATGAAGCAGATTTCCGCGGATTTTTCAACAGGACACCATCTTTTTCCGTAAAAATCCGTGTTGATCCGTCGCATCAGCGTCATCCGTGGCGAATTGAAACGCCCGTCACCCACAAAATCACGCCCAATTGGCGATAAGTTCATACCAGGCCCTAGAGGCAGCCAGCCCGGCCGGGGCAAGCAGCGCCGTTCGGGCGCAGGCCCGTTTGTCACGGCGGGGGCGAGCATCCTTCTCCCTACCCTTGTGACACGGTCTCCTTAACAGGGGGCTGGGGGGCGTAGCGCCCCCGAATTCAGCCTCCCTCCATCTTTGGCGGTGCAAATTCATCGTGATAAGATAGTGTTGCCATCAGCGTATACTTTCTATAAAGACGGAGCTTACCAATATGAATATGAATGCTACCAATATGAAAATTTTCGAGCAGTTGGACCAGGAGGATCAGGAAAAGGTCCATTACTTTCTTAAATTGCTGATTGAACAATCTAGATACCGCAAGACAAAAGCAGAAGTGTTGGAGCGAAGAAGCGAAATTCAGAAGGGAGAGGTTCTGACTCATGAGGAGATATGGAGCTGGTGGGTAATTACCGGATTTTATTCGATGTGAATTGGGATGAGAAGGAAATATACATTCTGAAGATCGGCCATAGAAAAGATGTGTATTGACCATTCTGCTGTTTTTTCTGCTCGGAGCTAAACCTCCGAGCTACAAATGGGAAGCCCTACGGGCTGGCCCTGGGAGCCCCGCAGGGGCTTTGTACCCGTAGCCCGAGGGTTCAGGATACTGTTGGCTTACTGAGGCACGCTGAGGATGCCCCCTCCCGACCGCTTCTGCAGGAGGGGATGAGTCTTACGCAGCCCCTCCGATCCGGGCGATCACCCCTCCCCCGCTTGCGGGGGAGGGGCAGGGGTGGGGGCCGAACGGCCGGATCACCGCCCCTGCCGGATTGCCCGGCAACCTGCTTGAGGTTTGCCAACAGTATCATGAAGTCGCCGGG
>JALWZT010000075.1 GCA_027002405.1 Anaerolineae bacterium
CTTGCTCATACTCCCGAACCACCTGGATTCGGAAGGCTTCACTATACCGCTTATAGACTCGTTTGGCCATTTTGTTTATGCCTCCTTTTAGGCTTTGTGGCATAAACATATATCAGGACGGGTCAGTTGCGGGCCTAGCCGGATTCATCCGGCGCCGTTCTATAGCCCGGCGACTTCATCGCCGGGCGGGCGGCGGCTAGCGCCCCCCCGACGGCATTCTGTATGCCCCAGGCTCGCGTCATCACCTAACACCGGGGGATAATTCCCCCGGCTAGAAACAGCGCCCCTGCGGGCCTAGCCGGATTATGAACGTTTACAAAACAATCTGGTAATAGAATGAGGCCTATGACCCGTTTAATTTGTAAAACTCCATCATCCGGCGCTGTTTTATAGCCCGGCGACTTCATCGCCGGGCGGGCGTGGCAGACGCCACTCCAGTCGGCTAAACGACACCAAATGTCTGAAACACACCCCGTGATCACCTGCCACTTGCAAACCTGCAAACTTCGTTATGTTTGGCCAGGTTCCCCGTAATCAAAAGGAACTCCCTCACGGAAGCGCCTGGGACCAGGAGAGGGGGAGGTAGGTGTGGATGGGGAAGGAGAGAAGGGGGCGGGCATTGACGATGCCCCAGCCATAACTGTTGTTGGGAATGCTTTCCGGCGTGTCGTTGCCACATCCCTCGGTGGTGGTGCGATGATCGGCCCAGGTGGTGAGGGCGCTGCGCATCGCGTCCGGGTGACCGCGTAGATCGGGCCGGGCCGAAAGCAGCAGCGCGGCCACGCCCGCCACATGGGGGCCCGCCATGCTGGTGCCCGACATGGAGGCATAGTGACCATGGGGGGTGCTGGCGTAGACCCCCACCCCCGGCGCGCTGATATCCGGGCCAATACGGGTTTGGTCCTGGTAATGAATAGGCCCGCGGCTGCTAAAGTCTGCCAGGTTGTCTGCGCTATCGGTGGCACCTACGGTAAAAGCCTTGGGGTAAAGCGCGGGAGGGGCTTGGATGGTGCCACACCGGGGGCCCGCATTTTGGGCCGAAACCACCACTAGGATGCCCGCTGCATCGGCCGCGTTGAGCGCGTCTTCGATGATATCCAGACGACTGGCGGTGCACCCCTCATCGGCCGGGCAGCTCCAGGAGTTGTTGATGATATCCGGCGCCTGGGTGGGATCCCCCTGGCTAAACGCATCTCCCCCAATGGGCCAGGGCGCCACGAACCATTGAAAGCATTCGATGTAGGTGGAAGGACGTCCCCAACCCCGTTCCATGTTGCGACACCCTATCCATCGGGCCCCTGGCGCCACGCCGATAGGATGGGCCGCACTTTCGGGCCACCCTTCCGCGGTCGGATCCAGGTCATTGCCCATCATGGTGCCCATGGTGTGCGTACCATGACCGTGGTCATCGCAGGGTTGGGGGGAATCCACACCGCAAGGGTTGCTGCCGCTGTTGTGGGGATCGATCTCATGCACCGCGTCATGCCAGTGATAGTCATGAGACACAACCCCTGTGGCAGGGGCATAGCCCCGATACCCGCGCTGCAAAGCCGGATGCTCCCAGTCATAGCCTGTATCCTGCCCTGCCACCACAACCCCCTGGCCCACGATACCTTGCGCCCAAAGTTCGGGGGCGCCCACCCGTTGCACCCCCCATGGGGGCCCGGCCATGGCGGTCGACGTCAGGGAGGCGCTGATTTCGGGGGGAGGGGCTAATACTCGAAAGGAGGGATCCGCGTCCACTTTTTCGATTTGAGAAAAGGCGAGCAAGCGGGCCAATTGGGCTTCGGTCACCCGGGCTTGAATGGCATTGACCACCCAGAAAGGACGGTAGGAGACTCCCATGCGTTTCAAGGCGGCCCAGACGGGCGCCTGGGAGGTTCGCGCAGCATCCCGTAGGGTGCGATAGACCCATGTCCCGCGCGCGGCTTTGTCGGGCAGGCTGTAGGCCGGAGCGAGGTCTGGCTGGGGGAATCGCAAAAGCACATCGGCCTGACCTTGACTCTCCAACCGGGCCCACACCTCGGCCATGACCCGAGGATCGGGACCGGGCCGGGCATGGACATCCGATCCGATAAG
The DNA here is from genome assembly GCA_027002405.1 of Anaerolineae bacterium. Lineage (GTDB taxonomy): Bacteria > Chloroflexota > Anaerolineae > J102 > J102 > M2005. The sequence continues at coordinate 2,080 of JALWZT010000075.1, forward strand.
GAAGCCCAAGAAAATGAGGATGAATCCGAGATAGGACAAGCGTTTCATGATTCGATGACCTTTAAGTTGGCCAAAGAGGCCAGAAGTTTTTTCATCCCTTTCCCGGGGAAGGTGACGAAGACCTCTTCATCCCCCTGGGTGGGCAGAGAGGCGATGACCGTGCCTTCGCCCCAGGTGGGATGGTAGACTTTTTGGCCCGATTTGTAGCGGGTATTTTCTTCCAGCAGATCGTCCAGACTGGGACGAGAGCGAGATGAGCCGCCATGATTCCAGGAGGATGCCCGGTCCCGGGCCTGGGTGGGCTGTCCTTTGCCCCCCTCTGTCAGCAGTCGGCGAGGGATATCCTCCAGGAAACGAGAAGGCTCCGAGAATTCGCTGCGGCCCCAGGTGGCCCGACGGAAGGTGTGGAGAAGATAAAGACGTTCCTTGGCCCGGGTCATGCCCACATAAGCCAGGCGGCGTTCCTCTTCCATGCCATCCGCATCCTCGAAGCTGCGGACGTGAGGCAACAGCCCCTCTTCCATGCCCGTCAGGAACACCACCCGAAACTCCAACCCCTTGGCCGCGTGCAAGGTGAGCAGGGTGGGCGCTTCGGCCTGGGGATCGTAATTATCCACGTCGCTGACCAGCGCGATCTCCTCCAGGAAGATATCCAGGGCCTCCTGGGTGGGGAGCTCGTCATAGGCCTGGGCCACGGTGCGCAGTTCCATGATGTTATTCCAGCGGTCTTCCCCTTCATCGCTCCCATCCCGAAGCCATTCCTGATATCCCGATTCCGCCAGGATACGATCCATAAGCTGGGCGGGGGTGAGATCATGGCGGACGTCGATCCAATCTTGCAGCATGGCATAGAAGGTCATCAAAGCCTTTTTGGTACGCCCGCGGAAGGGCACCACCCCCACCTGTTTTCCAGGCCCTAGCAGCTGGGTATCGCCGCCGATGAGCCGCAGGGCCCGGTACATGCTCAAGTCCAACCCACTGGCCCAATTGGCGAGCTTATCCACGGTGGCCTTGCCAATGCGGCGGGGTGGGGTGTTGATGATGCGGCGCATGCTCACGTCATCATCCGGGTTTTTCACCAGCCGCAGGTACGCCAACACATCCTTAATTTCTTTGCGTCCATAAAAACGGGTGGCCCCCACCAGGCGGTAGGGCATGTTGCGGCGCAGGAAGGCCTCTTCAATGGCCCGGGATTGGGCGTTGGTGCGGTACATGATCGCGCATTCCCCGGGCTGGGCCAGGCCCGCGCGGGCCAGACGTTGGATTTCATCGACGATGAAAGCCCCTTCTTCTTGTTCATCATACGCCTGAAAAAGCACGATTTTGGGGCCACGGCCTTGATCGGTGAAGAGCTTTTTGGGGGTGCGGTGCCGATTGCGGCGGATGAGCTCGTTGGCCGCGTCCAAGATGTTTTGGGTGGAACGGTAATTCTGTTCCAGCAAGATGACCGTGGCTTCGGGGAAATCCCGACGAAACCGTTCCACATTGCGAAAATCCGCGCCACGAAAGCTGTAGATGGATTGGTCCTCATCCCCTACGACGAAGATGTTGCGATGCCCGCCAGCCAGCAGTTTGACCAGTTCATATTGCGCGGTATTGGTATCCTGGAATTCGTCGACCAGGATGAATGAGTAGCGTTGCTGGTAAGCTTGCAGGATGTCGGGATGCTTGCGCAGCATGAAGACGGCCTTCATCAACAGATCGTCGAAATCCAGCGCGCTGGAAAGATGCAACAATTGCTGATACCGCTCATACACTCGAGCCACCATCTCATCCCAATAGGTTTCGATGGGGTATTGGGAGGGGAGAAGAAGCTCGTTTTTGGCGCGAGAGATGGCACTGAGGATGGGACGAGGCCGATTGCCTTTGGTATCCAGGCCCAAATCTTTGAGGGCTTGTTTGATGACTTGTAATTGGTCGTCGGTGTCGAAGATCACGTAGCGAGGGTTGAGGTGGATTTTTTCGGCCTGGATTCGCAAAAAGCGGGCGCAAATGCGATGGAAGGTGCCGATGGTCAGCCCCCGCAGGCCTGTCTCGGTGCCCAACAGGGCTTGCGTGCGTTCTTTCATCACCTGCGCGGCCTTGTTGGTAAAGGTAACCGCCAGGATGCGATAAGGGGCTACGCCTTCGTGGTCAATCAGATAGGCGATGCGGTGGGTGAGAACGCGCGTTTTACCCGAGCCCGGACCAGCCAGGACCAATACCGGGCCGTGCACAGTGGTGACGGCTTGTCGTTGGGGGGGATTGAGGGTATCGAGATAAGGTAGGGACATACGATGGACTGGCATAAGATAAGGATGGGTCGAGGATGAGTGTAGCACAAGATCAGGGCACGGGCAATGAGGAAAAGGCGCGCGGGGCGACGGATGAATCGATTGATGATTCCGCAGGTTTGCGATACAATGGCCCCATGTCCCTTTCTCATCTGCAAGGCTACAAAGTGCTGCTTCAGTACAATTATCGTCCAGGCCGTGAGATGTCTTACCGGCGTTTCATGGTCAATCAATGGCTGCCTGCGATGCAGGCTTTGGGCCTGGAACCTCTGGAGATTTTCCACACCATGTGGGGGGACTATCCCATTCGTCAAATCGCCCTGTACGCGCGGGATTGGGAGACACTTCAGCGGGCTTTAACCAGCCAGGAGTGGGCGTTGTGGTGGCAGCGGTTGGAACAGTATGTGACCGATTTGTCCTTTTGTGTGGTACCGGCCCGGCCTTGGTTTCAATTCTGTGAGTAAAAGGACATAATTCTCTCCAAACCTTATCTTTTTCCTTCTCCGTGTTCTCCGTGGTTAAGTTTTTTTCAGGAAACTTAACGTTGCGTGGTCAAAAACTACTCAGTCGACTTCTAATTTAGTCTTCAACAATGAAACGTTCCATGCGGATGAGACGTATTGAATTGTAATCGCTGATGTCATCAAAATGAAATTGCCATAGATGAATTTCATCCCCAATTCGCTCGAAAAAGACAGTGAAAACGGACTTATCTACCCCATGCTCTATGAGACGATTCATCCACTGGCGGAACGGATAATATAATTGCCGGATAATGACATTGGATGCGTGGCTGTTTTTCGCTTCAACCAGCACAATCTGATCAAGCCCCTCATATCCTGCATCCACCTCTGTTTGAACACTTTTCACTGTGATGTGATGATGACCGACGTAAAAACTAAACTCTGGAGTGTATTTTCGTCCTCGAATTGTCAACACCAGAGAAGGATCATTCATAAACGTTCGAATGATACTCACCGCATACGCATAATCGAGATGCTGCATTTCCGAATTCCCAACCAGAGAAGTCACTGGTCGAAACCCCAATTTCGAAACATGAGTAACCGGCGAGGATGTGATGGGAGGGATATCGATATATCCTTCACCTTTGATAATCATGTACTCGCCATTCTTCACGGGGAGAATGAAGAGTCCCAGCTCCCGAAAAATGCTCGGGCGGCTTTCTCGTGAATCCTGTTTACAAAGGATTCGCGGCTCACGTTGTCCCGTGTTCGTGAACTGCTTCGTAGCTTCTTTAATCTGTGAAGCGGTTAACCTGTATGGCGAATGGTCAAAGTCATGCTCGTAAATGTTGTACCGATCAAAAATGGCTCTCCATGCAATATCTTTGTCATTCATAAGCCATACTCCTTTCATCACTCGATAATGCTGATATGCCCTTCAGGAATCCTGCTCCATCTCACCTTTGCTAAATTCTCGCCTTTGGCAGGTTTTCTAAACACAAATAAATGTTCATGCATGATCAAATAAAAGCCATATTTTCGGGCTTTTGCAATCCATTGTCGGGAAAGTGAAACATTATGTTGTGCTTTGATAATGTCTTCTTTCAAAATAAAGCCTGCCTGTAAAAATTTTTGCATTACAAACGATGATAAAGGAACAAAATGCTGAGATCGTCTGGTGTCACCGATCAAAATTGCGCAGTAATGGTTGGGTTTCAGCACCCGATACATCTCGCGTATCCCTATCTCAAATTCGTCACAGAATTTCTTGGGGCTTGTTATTCGAGACAGATCGCCAGGAATTGTGCCATTTGAATACGAAATGATATTCAAATAGGGCGGATGCGTACAGATTAAATCCACACTTTCATCCTCAATTGCAGATAAATCACGTACATCTCCCTGAAAAACCTGCTGTTTGCTAGTAGTGTCATAAGGAAAATCCAATGCTTCTTGCGTCAACTTGACCGCATCTGGATTGATGTCGATGCCGATGCCGTTTCGATGAAGTAATTTGCACTCGATAAGTGTGGTTCCACTTCCCACCATCGGATCAAGAACCAGATCACCCTCTTTAGAGTAACGCAAAATGATGTTACGCGGTACTTGCGGCGCAAAGTTGCCCCGGTATCGCGGATTATGTGTTGCCCAAGCTCCTCGTTTGGGAAAAGACCAGCAGGTAGTCAGCTCCAGCTTAAATTTTTTTAACTCACTGTCCATTGAGATGCTCTACTTGATAATTTGTGACAACGAGTTCACGAATAGGACCTCTTTTTTGGGCCACGCTATTTATCATGCGGTTGGCAAGGACATGATGGATGTGAAATCCTTCGTAGATCTCTTCAAAAAATCTGTTGGAGGGATCGATATTGGTAGGATCGGAGTTGCTAAGCATCAATTTGGCGCCAGTTGTTTTATCCAAATACCGGAAAAAATTTGCCAGACGGATCTGGTCATTATCATCAAAACTATCTTTAGAATAGGAAGTAAAACTCGATGTCTTGCTAATAGGTTTATAAGGCGGATCGAAATAGACGAACGTTTTGGAATCAATGACTTCGAGGCTCTCTTCAAAATCACCCTGGTGAATTTCTGCCAATTGCAATATGCGGGAAGCATTTAGTAGGTTGTCGATATCCAAAATCTTGGGCCGTTTATACTTCCCAAAAGGAACATTGAATTCCCCCTTTTTGTTTAATCGAAACAATCCGTTAAAACAGGTGCGGTTCAAAAACAGCATCATGGCGGCTCGATCAATCCATTTGACAGAGAATGAATTGAAATCGATTTCAGCCCGCTGTGCATTTAATTTCGACCTGACCTGGTAGTAAAAAACAGAGCGTTGCTCATCATCAAGCTGATAGTACTGATCGGAAAATTGCTTCAATTTCACAATTAATGCTTCGACCTCGCGTTGTACAACTTTGTAAATCAATATCAATTCCTCATTAATATCGTATAAGAAAGCCCGTTGAATAGGAAAAGATTGGGCAACATCAAAGAAAACCGCACCGCCCCCAAGGAAAGGATCCACATATTTAGTCAGTCGTCCATCCTTCAATTCAGCAGGGTACAGTTTTCGAAATTGGGGGAGAAGCTGCGTTTTCCCTCCAGCCCATTTCAAGAAAGGTCTGGCTTTTTCAGTTGTTTGAGAAAAATTGGGGATTAATGAAAGCTGAGTTGGCATAAGATCTCACTATCCTATTTGCAAACTTATTTTAACGCAGTTTTTTCGAAATGTCCAGCAAATCACGGATCAGGGGTACGTCCCAGAAGTTCGGCATCTGCCACTCCCGCCCGGTGATGAGGCCGCTGGGCTACAGAACAGCGCCGGATGAATCTGGCTAGTACACCGCGGCCTAAATCCTTCGGCACTTTAGTAACCGTCTAAAAATTAGTTTCCGTTTTTGTGCTCATCGACTGAAGTCGAACACTTAAGGCCTACGGCCAGACCCCCTCTTCATCTCCCCCGCTTGCGGGGGAGAACAGCGGAAGGGAATCAGATGACGGCCTCCGCCGTCCAAAACGGCGACAAAAGGGGTCGCCGAAGGGCGACCATTGGCGCGAAGCGCCTCCATAGGCACGAGTTTACTCGGCAAGTG
>JALWZT010000076.1 GCA_027002405.1 Anaerolineae bacterium
GGCGTGGGGGTCGGGGTAAAGGTGGCCACGGCCACGGTCGCAATGCCCTGATTGCTGATAAAGACATCCCCTTCTTTCACATCGGCCCGGATGCTGTAGGTGTCGGGGGTGGGAGGCAGAGGGATCTGCACCGGCTGATTCAAGGGGGTGCGCTCCTGGGCGATCACATTCCCTTTGGAATCAATCGTCTTCCACTCAACGCCCAGGTTGGGCTCCGCAATGCCAGGGATTTGACCGTTCACATATTGGGTCAACGTGCCCCAAATTTTGGGATCATAATCCCGGACTTCGATGGCATTGGTGAGCACCCCACCCAAATTAAAGCGGTTCACCAGGCTCAGCTTGGCAGCCAGGCTGGTGGCATTTTCCAGGAAGATAATCCGCTCTTCGCCCGATTGGTCTCGATAGCGGTACCAACTGAGGCCACTGGCAGGATCAAACTGCAGGGGGCTGGCCACGGTATTGCTTTCCAGACGGGCACTCACCGCCGAACCCGGCTCCACCACATTGGCATCGGTCGTCACCGTGCCCAAAATCGGGGTAATCGCATCCTGGAAGGTCCGAGGCATAAAGTAATTCCCCGCCTGTTCCGTGGCATGGGCCGGCAGGACCATGAGCAGTTTATAGCGGTCCACCTGGCCCACGGCCCAACGCAGCATGGTTTCGACCTGCCCACTGGGATAGTAGGCCATGGGGTTTTCGAAAATAGGGATGACGATTTTATCCGCAATGGCGCCCAGGGCCACCCAATCGTAGCCAAAGGTCTCCCAGGTATCATCAGAAAGCTGAACAGGGCGGTCCACGTACAGGATCAGCTCTTTGCCATCCGCGTGCAGACGTTCGGCCAGATCATGAATGAAGGCGGTGTAATCGTTGCGCAGCGGGGGATCCACGCCCCGGTAATCCAAAGCCACGCCAGCATACCCCTTGCTGGCCGCTTGTTCGGCCAGGGTATTGATCTGGTTGGCCTGGAGGCCTTTATCAATGATGAGGTTGGCCAGGAGATCGGTGCGAGGGACTTCGCCCGGCCGGTAATTCCGCACGGTCATGTAGGCTTTGCCGGGCAAGGTGTTCGCGGGCACCAACTTTTCCAGGCCATCTACGCTGCCATCGCCCCGCAGGGTGAGCGCGGTAGGGAATATCGCGTTCACAGCCGAGGTGGCCTCGGGGGGCAGGTCTTTGCCAGGGGGCAGCAGCACGCCGACCAGGGGAGGCACCTGGGGCGCGGTCTGGAAAACAGCGAAGTCGTTGGGCACGAAGTTGACGTCGCTTTCGATGGCATCCTCTTCCTGGATGATCTGATGAGGCATCCATTCCCATAGTTCGCCGTTCCAATTGTACACATCCAGGGTCTCGTAAGGCAACGAATCGTTGGGGATGCGGATGGTCGCGACGGTATGGGTGGGGATATGGCCTCGAACCCGCAAGCGGTAAATGGGACTCCGGGGGCGCAGGAGCGCGGGAAGCTTTTCCAGGGCTTCGCGCAAGGCCTCATCGTCCACTTCGCCCCGTTCAAAATTGGCCCGGGGCACACTTTCCAATTTGGCATAGGCTTTGCCGGTCAACCCATCCGCGGGGAAGATCACCCTGGTGCCATCCGGATCCGTGACCATGCCCGATTCAGGGGTGATGGGCTCATAGCCGATGGTCTGGACCCGTCCCACCAGATCCACGGGAGGGAGGATCAGGATCAGGAGGATAAGCAGGGGGATGACCACAAAGTTGAAGATTTTACTCGTTTTGGGGCTTTCCAACACGCGACCTACGCTGTTGAGGAAAGAGCTATTTTGCATAAGGTGTGTGCATCTCCTTAAAAACAATGGCGCCCGCCCCCGCAGGATGAACGCGAAGGCCCATCCGGGGAGACGGGTGTCCTATGGCGAGTGCTTTCGCTTGGTCACAAACTGAAAGGCGGGAGGGGTGACATGCTGGTTCATAGACGCAAGCTCCCCCGGGAGATGAAGAAAGGGGGGAGTCAAAACGTGATTTTAGCACACCCACGCAAGGAGACCAAACTTTGGGAACTGGCGTCACGCGCGGCAGCGCGCCGAGAGGGACGAAAATGGGGACGCTGATTTGCGTAGATTTCCGCAGATGTTCGTCATGCTGAGCGACCGGAGGGAGCGAAGCCTGCCCTGAAGAATCGAAGGGCATCTAGCGAGCGAAGCGAGCGCCATGCCGTGGTTTTTGCGCTTCGCTAGATTTCCTTCGACGGCGCTCAGGACATGCCTCGGTCGCTTCGCTCCCTCGGAATGACGTCGCGAGGCTCTACTGATTACTGATCACTGATCACTGATGACTATTTTCAACGCAGGGCCCCCCGGCCTCCTTCAATTCACGATGAAAATCCAGCACCATCGAGGTCATGTTTTCTAAAATCTCTGCGAAACGCATCCAATCCCTATGATTCTCAAACTGGACAAAAGCCTCGTAGCGCATGATGTACTCGGCATGGAGGGCATAGCGAAAGCCCTCGCGCTCGATCGTGCGATTCCGAATATCTTGAGGGGAGTGAGCTAAGCGCAACAACACGCGTCCCGCGGGGTCGATTTTCAGGAAAAAATTCCCCGACGGGTGCTCTAGAAAAGCCATGAGCGTATCGTCATCCTCCAACCTCTCCCAAACATCCCATCCTTCCTCCTGGAGATACGGCTGGATCGCTTCCCATATGATACGACTGATGACGTCCATGATACCATCCTTTACAAGTCAGGTGTGGTGGTACGGCGGATATCCGCACCAAGGGCTTGCAACTTGCCTTCCAGGTTTTCGTACCCGCGGTCAATTTGATGCACATTGGCGATGATGCTGGTTCCCTGCGCGGCCAGGGCCGCGATGACCAGGGCCATGCCCGCGCGGATATCAGGGCTGGACATGGTTTGACCATAAAGGGGAGAGGGCCCCACCACCACGGCCCGATGGGGGTCGCAAAGCACAATGCGAGCGCCCATGTTGATGAGCTTATCCACAAAAAAGAGGCGGCTTTCGAACATTTTCTCGTGCACCAGCACCGTACCTTCGGCCTGAGTGGCCACCACCAGAGCAATGGAAAGCAGGTCCGCGGGAAAATGAGGCCAGGGGCCATCATCGATCTTGGGCACCGCGCCGCCCACATCCATCTCCACCCGCAAATGCTGCTCATCCCCCACCACCAGGTCATACCCACGATCGTGGGATTCCAACCAGCACTGGACCCCCAACCGGTCTCGGAAGACATGCAACACCATGCGCAACTCATCGGGCCGCACATTTTTGATGCGGATCTGTCCCGGGGTGACCGCGCCTAACCCCAAAAAAGACCCCACCTCCAGCAGGTCGGGGCCAATGGTGAATTCTCCGCCATGAAGATGTTCTCGCCCTACAATGTGGAGGGTGTTGGTGCCCACGCCCTGGACCTGGGCCCCCATGCCCTGGAGCATACGACATAGATTTTGCACATGAGGCTCGGACGCGGCGTTGCGCAAAATGGTCTCCCCGGGGGTCAGGGCCGCGGCCATGAGCGCGTTTTCGGTCGCGGTGACGCTGGCTTCGTCCAGGAAAATATCCTGGGCATGAAGCCCATCGGCCGCGGCGATGTCGATACAATGCCGCGCCATATCCACATCCACCCGGGCCCCCATGGCTTCGAAGGCCAAAAGATGGGTATCGATCCGGCGCCGGCCAATGACATCCCCCCCGGGTGGGGGCAGGCTGACACGGCCACATCGGGCCAGCAACGGCCCGGCCAAAAGGATCGAAGCCCGGATTTGAGTGGCCAGGGCCCGATCCAGATGGGTGGTGCGCACCTGGCGGGCGTGCAGCGCGATGGAACCCCCTCCCAAAAGCTCGACTTCCACCCCCAACTGCCGTAGCAAACCCAGCATGGTTTCCACATCCCCAATGTGGGGGACATGGTGCAACACCACCGGTTCATCGGTGAGAAGGCACGCGGCCAGCATGGGTAGGGCCGCGTTCTTATTGCCTGTGACGCTTATTTCGCCGTGCAAGGGGCGTTGTCCGCGAATCACAAAATAACTGTTCATAAACGGGTTAGGAAGAGGAGAGGCTGCGGGGCTGAGCCAGGACCTGATCATCAGGCCGAACGCCCAAGGTCTGGGCCGCATGCCCATCGCGGATCGCGATCTCCAGATACCCCATACTTCCTATCAGGGCCACCAAATCGTTGGCAGGGGCATAGGCATACGCGGGCTTGAGGTGCTCGATGGTCCGGCCCCCGACCTGAAACGTCCAATCCTGGCTTTGGGCCAGCATCTCTCGGGTGATGTTGGTGATAATGTTGCCGAAATTGTCGATATGAATCACATGCCCCTGAATCCCTCCATCGGGTAAAGGACTGGGATCGGGGATGGGGAAGACCACGGGGTCTGTGACCACCGGGCCAATACTAGGCGCAGGCACCCCCGCGGCAATGTGCGCGGCAAAAGGAGCGAAAAGATCACGGCCATGAAAGGTGGGGCTGACCTGGGCCCGCTGATAGTAAGGATTGGCCAGTTCCCGGATTTCTTTCACCCTTTGGGTTTTGTATATCCAGGAAAACACCCCGTTATCAGGGCCTACAAAGGCGGCCTGCTCGGTATACACCACAATAGGACGACGGTCTGATCCCACCCCTGGGTCCACCACAACCACATGCACGGTGCATTCTGGGAAATGAGGAGCCACGGTATAAAGCACAAACGCGGCCTGACGAATATTCTGCGGTTCAATGGCGTGGGTGATATCCACCACCTGGCCCCAGGGAAGGATGTCCAAAATCACCCCTTTCATCGCACCCACATAGCCATCGGACAAGCCAAAGTCGGTAATGAGGGTGATGGGGGGTGGGTTATTCCGAGGCGGATGGAGAATGACAGGCTTTGCCATGATGGATACGCTCCTTAGCATGTGTGGGGTCAGAAATTGAAAACGACACCTCATTGTAAAAGGTATAAGGGTCCTTGGCAAGATGGGACATACTTTGGAAAAGAGATTTCGATGGTGTAGCATAGAGGCATGGCCCGTGGAAAACGTCGCTCACGCTCCAAAATCCGGATAACATGGCCCACCCCCGGAAAAATGGCCCTGCTGCTGGCCCTGGCTGCTGTGCCCGCGCTCTTCAATATCCAAAGCGGGGCCAGCTTCGAGCCCGATAAAGCCGGTCTTATCCTCGCATTGGCCCTGGTGGCCCTGGTCGATGGGGTAAGGCAAAGCAGGATGGACCTGGCAGCTTTTTGGGCCGGGGATAAGATCATCGCGCTCCTGCTAGGAGGCTTGCTTTTGTGGGGCGGGGTGATCACGGCCCTGGCGTTGGACCCCGTGGGCAGCCTTTGGGGAGCTTATGAACGGGGAGGAGGGCTTTTGGGATGGATGGCCGCGCTGGTCTTTTTGTTCACAGCCTGGCGTATGACCCGACAGGGACACATGCTCTGGCTGATCGATGCCGCGCTCTTGGGCGCGGTGGCCCCTGTGATCTACGGGTATCTGCAACGACTGGGATTGGACCCCGTGCAGGGAGCAGGGATAAGCTTTTCTCTGGGCCAGCGGGCTGCCTCCACCCTGGGCAATCCCCTCTACCTGGGGGATTACCTGTTGTTGATCCTGGCCCTGGCCCTGGCGCGGCGGATGGTATGGCCCCCGGCCCATGGGGGCGCCCGCCGGGTGCTGGAAGGGATGATCCTGCTGAGCCTGGGGCTCTTGATCCTGACCGGAAGCCGCAGTGCCTATTTGGGATTGACCGTAGGCGCCGCGGTCTGGATTTTATGTCAATGGCACACTCGCAGAACGCCGGGCAAGGGGGCCGGTTGGGCCTGGGGCCTGGCGGCCGGGGGCGTGATCCTGGCCGGCGCGTTGATAGGATGGCTGCTGTGGCCCCGGCTTCAACATGGAGGGACCTTTCAGCAGCGCCTTCTTATCTGGCAAGGGGTTGCCCAGATGGTCCGGGCCCGACCGCGGGTCTGGGCCCTGGGGCTTGGGTTCGACAATTTGCCTCTGGCCCTGGCTCCCTATCTGCCCCCTGCGCTGGCTCATTTTGAACCGGACCTGATGTTCCGGGTCCCCGACCGCGCGCATACCTGGCCCCTGGACCTGCTGGTAACCGGGGGGATGGTGTGGGTTCTGGGATGGGTGAGCCTGGTCGGGGTGGCCCTGGTCCGATTGTGGCGCAGCCATCACCCCGTGGCCCCCTATGGGATCGCAGCCATGGTGGGACGGGCCGCGCTGTTGGGCTTCAGCTTTTCCACCCACGCGCCCCATCTGATTTTCATGACTCTTTTGGGCATCAGCCTGGCCCAATTGGGCTCCGAACAATCCCATGGCAGGCGTGCCCGCACCGAACAGACGCCTGGCGCCGCGGACAGGATGCCCTGGGCTTCACGCATGCGGCTGGGTTACGCGGCCTGGGGCGTTTTCGGATTCAGCCTCAGTGCGGCCGCGGCCTGGGGCTGGCTGGGGTGGGGCCTGGCGGGTGTGGGGTTGATCCTTCTCACCTACGCGTTGAGCTCCCCTCAGCCCCTGCCCTCACGCGTCCCCTGGGATGCAGGGCTCCTCGTTCTTCTGCCGCCCATCTACCTGTTGAATCGTGTGAGTGGATGGCCCGCGCAGGTCGCGTGGGCAGGGCTGCTGGTGTGGCTATGGGCCCTGGCCTGGCTCCCCTTTACCAGACCCACATCCTTCCCCGGACTTCGCTCCCTGGGGTCCACCCTGGGCGTGGGCCTGGCGGCTTTGCTGGCCCTGGGGCTTCTGCAACTCCCCCGTTGGGGGGACATCGCCTACAAACAAGCCTGGTTCATCCAGGAGCCCACCTCCCAGGCCACGGTTCTGGAAAACGCGCTGCGTCTGGCGCCTTACGATCATGTCATGCTCGCGGGGGTGGCCTGGATTCAGGCCCAACGCCTGAGCGCAGAGGAGGCCTGGGAAGACAGCGCCCGGGTGGAAAGGATGGCGGGGTGGTATCAACAAGCCGTGCAGGCTCAGCCTTTGGCCGTGGAACCCATCACCGGGTACGCGCGCTGGCTGGCCGGTTTTCCGCAGCCCCCTGCCCAAACCCTGGATGTGCTTGCCCAAGCCCTGGCCCTTTCCCCCCATGATCTGACCCTGTTGAACCGGCGGGCGTTGGTTCGGGCCAAAGCCGGGCGTTTCGAAGAAGCCGTGGCCGATTTGCAATGGCAACTCACCCTGGATCCCCTCTACGCGCCCACCTATCTCGCCCTGGCCCAGGTCTACACCTGGATGGGGGATGAAGACGCGGCTCAAGCCATCCGGGCATTGGGCCGGTCCCGGATCCCCTGGTGGGATCAATTGCCCCAAGTCAGCATTCCGTAGGGAAAACGTAGGTTTTACGTCCAGAAAACTTCCCAAAGCTATGGTATATTAGAAGCAGAGATGGCAATCTCTTCTTCTCCTCCTTTTTGATAGAGGGCTCACGGTCGGGCAGCCGTGAGCCCTCCTGGGTTTTATGGGGCAAACGGAACAGGCGCCACGGGCAATGGCATGCCGATACCGAGGAAAATGGGAACGCAGATTTGCGCCGATGCAGCGCAGATTTCCGCAGATATTCGTCATGCTGAGCGACCGAAGGGAGCGAAGCATTTAGCGAGGGAAGCGAGCGCCATGCCGTGGTTTTTGCGCTTCACTAGATTTCCTTCGGCGAGGTCCTTCACTTCGTTCAGGACAGGCTCAGGACATGCCTCGGTCGCTTCGCTCCCTCGGAATGACGTTTCGTTGTCGCCTTTTCCATCGTGGTCCTATTTTTTGGCGTAGTCTAGCCGACCGAAGTGGCGTCTCCAACGCCCGCCCGGCGATGAAGTGAGGCTGTTGGCAAACCTCAAGGTGGTTGTCGGGCAAACCGACAGGGGCAGAGATCCGGCCGATGGGCCCCCCACCCCTTGCCCCTCCCCCGCCAGCGGGGGAGGGGTGATCGCCCGGAACGGAGGGGC
>JALWZT010000077.1 GCA_027002405.1 Anaerolineae bacterium
CCATGATGCAAAAAAGCCCTCCCTCGCTCATGCTCCTGTGGCAGGACCCTCGCCTGGACCCCCGCGCGCCCTTGCTGCTTTATACGGTCAATGGCGAAGGGGGTGGGGATAGTCTGGGGGTCGATGTGCCCCCGGGGGAAAATGGCGCGCCCATTGCGGTGCTGGGAACCTGGCATCCTGACGCGACCATGGATGACCTGGTGCAATTTCACGTGGACCAGGTTTTCGATTACGACGCGGAAACCGAGGCCTACCATCCCCGCCCGTAAATCCCTGCCCTCCTGCTTCTTCACTCCCTTGGACCATGTCCTCCTCCCGCAATCAGGCCTGGTGGTTTTGGGGCCTCATCTTGCTGATCCTCATGGCCGCGCTGGGCTTGCGGCTTTTCCGGCTGGATTTTCAGGATATCTGGTGGGATGAAGCTCGCAACATCGATGTCGCCACGCGCGACCTGGCCCATGTGGCCACAGCCCCCGAGCTGGATATCCATCCCCCCCTCTACTTCGAAACCCTGCATGCCTGGACGCGGCTGGCCGGCACATCCCCCTTTGCCACGCGCTTCCTCAGCACCTGGTTTGGGATGCTGACCCTGGCCCTCACCTACGCACTGGCGCGACAGCTTGTCTCGCAGCGTTTGGGAGCCCTGGTGGGGCTGTGGGCCCTGGTGCTGGCCGCGTTTGCGCCCTATGGCCTGGCCGAAGCCCAGGAAACCCGCATGTACACCATGACCTGGGCCCTGCTGGCCGCGGGCATGATGGCGCTGCTTTGGGCCCTGGCCCAAGAGGGGAACTGGTTTCGCTGGGTGCTCTTCGGGGCTCTGGCCGGTCTGGCTTTGATCACCCACTACGGAGCCATCTTCATCCTGGCTGCCTGGGCCGTGTGGCTGCTGGCCTGGGCCCTCTGGCCCCTGGGGGAGCACCTGCTGGGAAAGAGCACAACCACCCCCTGGCCTCGGGTGCGTGCCCGGATAGCCCGGTTGGCCGTGGCCGCGGGCGTGGTGATGATCCTCTTCCTGCCTGTGATCCCCATAGCCTGGCGCCAGATCCCAGGCTACGATAACCCCAACCTCACATTACCCACCCTATCGGGGTATCTCAGCCAGCTTTATCGGGCCTTCACCCTGGGGGAATTTGTCCCGCCCCAGGTCTGGGCCTGGGGCAAATGGGGGGTGGGATTCGGCATCCTTGTGGGCGCGGGCCTGGCTCTGGCTCCCCGCTCGCGGCAATCGGGGTCCGAGACCCACTGGCGGCCGTGGAGCCTGCTTTTCATCTGGGGAGGGGGTGGCTTAGCCCTCTTCTACCTGGTTCTTATCGCCCGCTCCGAATTCAATCCCCGTTACATCAGCTTCATCCTGCCCGCGGGCTGGACCCTGGCAGGCTGGGCCCTGATGGGCTGGCGACGGCTGGCTCGCCCCGCGCCCTGGCTGGTCCTGGCTGGCATCCTGGCCTTCACCATCCCCTCCCTGCATGCGGACCTTTTCGATCCCGCGCATTTTCGCGAAGATATGACCGGCGTGGTCACCTACCTGCAAGCCCACGCCACCCCCGACGATATCATCCTGGTGGACCAGCGTTACCCCTTTGGGTTCTATTGGCGCCGGTGGAACAACGCCTTCGACGGCACCCCCCCTGCCCAACCCGCGGACCAGGCCCCGGCCCAATACCTCTTTGTGGATGCGGACCGCATCGATCAACGCCTCACCGACCTGGCAGGAAACGCCCGCCGCGTCTTTTATGTCACCTGGTACGAATCCGACATGGACCCGCGCGGGTTCACATTGGCCCTGCTGGATGCCTACGGCCAGCGCATCGCGGAACAAGCCTTCCGCGGCTACACGGTGCGGACCTGGCGCATGCATCCCCCCACCCATTTTCGGCTTCCGCGGGATTTCACCTCCCTTTCCATCCCCTTTGACCCGGGCATCACCCTGGTGGCGGGGGACTGGTGGGGCCGCGCCACGCCTTTGCAGCCTGGCCGCCCCATCCTGGTCTTGCTACACTGGCAGGGGAAGCACCCCACCGATCGACCATACAAAGTCTCCTTGCGCCTCAAAGATGCGAGCGGGGCCACTCTGGCTCAGGATGATCGGCTTCTGCTCAGCAACCGTCATTTGCGCACCACGGCCTGGGCCCCTGGCGAAGAGGCTCTGACCGTCTATCTGCTTCCCGGGCCCACGGCACCGGGCACCTACACCCTTTCGGTGGTGCTCTACGACGAAGCCACCCTGGCCGCGACCGGCACCCAAGACGGCCGGGGCGCGGAGCCCGTGATCGGGCGGGTTGAGGTGAAGTAGTCGTCTCCTACAGCCAATTCGTCAAGCTCTAAAACATCTATTTTGAACCATGTCATCTTTGACAAAAAGAGGAATAATCGAGTAAAATAAAATGCTGTGGGCTTTTCGGCCCACTTTTTCTACGCCCATCATCCGAATCTCACCTCACCCCGCTACGGCTCCCTAAGTCCTTCTCAGGCGCCGTACGGAAAGGAAGAAGCTTATGTACGCAGTCATTAAAACAGGCGGTAAACAATATCGCGTCGAAGAAAACGAAATTATCAACGTCGAATTACTCAAAAACGTCTCCCCTGGGGACCAGGTTACCTTTGATCAGGTCCTGCTGGTGGCCGATGATGGCGAGGTACAGGTAGGCCAGCCTTATGTGGAAGGGGCGCAAGTGACCGCGTCGGTGCTGGGCACCACCAAAGGCCCCAAGATCATCGTCTTCAAACACAGCGGCCGCACCACCCTGCGCCGCAAGACCGGCCATCGCCAAAAATACACCCAACTCCGTATCGACAGCATCACCCGGTAAGGGGATGTTCCCTTCCCGATCTTAGAAAAGGAGCGAGCATTATGGCACATAAAAAAGGTGGCGGCTCCAGTAAGAATGGTCGCGATAGCAAATCCAAACGCCTGGGTGTGAAGCGTTTCGACGGGCAATTCGTACGCGCGGGCACCATCATCGTGCGCCAGCGCGGGACCCGCATTGCCCCCGGCCACAATGTGGACGTTGGCCGAGACCACACCCTTTTCGCCACAGCCGACGGCTATGTCAAGTTCGAACATCAAACCCGCCGTAAGAAACGCGTCAGTGTGTATCCCGAACGCGTCGTCTGAGTATTGAGGTCATTTCCATGAAACAGGGTATTCATCCTACCTATTACGAAAACGCCGTGGTCATTTGTTCCTGCGGCAATACCTGGACCACTGGCGCCACCCAGCCCGAAATCCACACCGACGTGTGCTCCGCCTGTCATCCCTTCTTCACCGGCGAGCAACGTATCGTGGATACCGCGGGCCAGGTGGAACGCTTCATGCGCCGACTGCGCACCAAAGACCAACTGCGCGCCCAGGCCCGCATCCGGGCCGAAGCCCGCAAACTGGCCGAAGAGGCCGCGCGCAAAGCCCGGGCCCGAGGCGAGGACGCCCAGGCCGCCTACGACGCCGCTTATCAAAAAGCTTTGGCCGAACTGCAACACTAAGTACTCACCGACTGAAGTCGGCCCCTTAAGGCCTGCGGCCAGACCCCCTCTTTCATCTCCCCCGCAAGCGGGGGAGAACAGCGGAAGGGAATCAGATGACGGCCTCCGCCGTCCATTTTTCCGGTCGACGAAGGTCGACCACTGGCGCGAAGCGCCTAAAGAGCTCGAGTTTACTCGGCCAGGGTCGCGGCGAAAAAAGGGAAGTTATTTCTGGACACTCACTAATCCCCCATGCCTGACCGTCATCTTCGCCCCAACAGCGGCTGGATCGAAGTCATCTGCGGTTCCATGTTCAGCGGCAAGACCGAAGAACTTCTGCGCCGGTTGCGCCGCGCGGTGATTGCCCGCCAAAAAGTCCAGCTTTTCAAACCCGCCATCGATACCCGCTACGGCACGACCACGGTGGCTTCCCACGATGGCACTCAATGGGAAGGCGTGGTGATCCAGAACGCGGAAGAGATCCTGAACCAGGTCGCCCCCGATACCCAGGTGGTGGGCATTGATGAAGTACAGTTTTTCGATGATGCCATTGTCGATGTCTGCGACACCCTGGCATTGCAGGGCAAACGGGTGATTGTGGCCGGGCTGGACCTGGATTTCCGGGGCGAACCCTTCGGGCCCATGCCCGCGCTCATGGCCAAGGCCGAAAGCGTGCACAAACTCCATGCCATCTGCATGGTTTGTGGGGGCGAAGCCAGCCGCACCCAGCGCCTGATCAACGGCCGCCCCGCGTATTACGAAGACCCCATCATCCTCATCGGCGCCCAAGAAGCCTACGAGGCCCGTTGCCGGGGCTGCCATCAGGTCCCCCACCGTTCCCAAGGCGAAACATGACCCCTTTCGAACGACACCAACTGGAACGCCGGATGATCATCGAAGGCCGATTGCCACCGGGACAGCGCCTGACCGTGCGCTTCCCGGTGCTTCATTATGGCCCGGTGCAGCGCATGCATCCAGGCCACTGGGATTTCCGCGTCTGGGGGGAGGTCGAAACGCCGGTCACATGGACCTGGCACGAGTTCCGACAACTCCCCCGCACCCGGGTCACCCTGGATGTGCATTGCGTCACAGGATGGAGTCAATTCGACATGGTCTGGGAAGGGGTCTCGTTACGGGACCTGGTGGAGGCGGGTTACATCCGCCTGAAACCCACCGCGCGCTACGTGATCCAACACGCGGATGGGGGCTATACCACCAACCTGCCCCTGGACGTCGCGCTGCAAGAGAATTTCCTCCTGGCCACCCACCTGAACGGCCAACCCATCTCCCCCGAACATGGCTACCCCGTGCGCGGGGTCATCGGCGCCATCCCCGGGCGCAAAGACTTGAAAACCCCCTACTTCTGGAAAGGGGCCAAATGGCTGCGAGGCCTGGAATTTTCCCCGGTGGATAAACCGGGTTTTTGGGAACAGCGGGGCTATCACAACGAAGCTGACGTGTGGAAGGAAGAACGATTCGGTTAGAACTTGTCATGAACTCATCGCCAATTTGGTGCGAGGTTATGAATGACGGGCGTTTCAATCGTTTGGAATGTTGCAGCCGATGTCATAGGGTGGTATATTTGGAGTATGAAAATCAAGACTTCTGTCACACTTTCGGAAGAACTCGTTCACACCATTGACGAGTTCTCTGATCAATTTAAGAATCGATCCGTCTTTTTGGAGACGGCAGCCTGGGCGTTTATCGAGCAATTACGCCAGGCGGAGCGCGATGCGCAAGACATGGAAATTATCAACCGCAATGCCACCTATCTGAACGACGAAGTGACGGACGCCCTCACCTATCAGGTAGCGTTATGAAACGGGGAGATATCTACCGCGTAGCCAAACCACCGGGCAACGATCCCAAAAAATATCGTTATTCGGAATGACGTTTCGTTGTCGCCTTTTTCGTGGCCCTATTTCTTGGCGTTGTCTAGCCGAGCGAAGTGGCGTCCACCACGCCCGCCCGGCGATGAAGTCGCCGGGCTACAGAACGGCGCCGGATGAATCCGGCTAGCCCCGGAGGGGCGCTGTTTTTTAGCCGGGGGAATTATCCCCCGGTGCTGGGTGACGACGCGAGCCTGTGGCATACGGAATGCCGTCAGGGGTGCGCTAGCCGCCGCCCGCCCGGCGATGAAGTCGCCGGGCTATAAAACGGCGCCGGATGATTCCGGCTAAGCCCCGGAGGGGCGCTGTTTTTTAGCCGGGGGAATTATCCCCCGGCGCGGGCGGCTGGCCCTCGCATCGCCATCCGCGAGGCCAACGCCCGCACCAGACCTTGAAGGGTCTCCCAGACCTTCAAGGTCTTTGCCGCCCGGCGATGAAGTGATGCTGTTGGCAAACCTCAAGCCGGTCGCCGTGCAATCCGGCAGGGGCGGTGATCCGGCCGTTCGGCCCCCACCCCTGCCCCTCCCCCGCAAGCGGGGGAGGGGTGATCACCCGGAATGGAGGGGCTACGTAAGACCTATCCTCTCTTGGGGAAACGGTCGAGAGGGAGCACCCTCGGCGCACCGCAGTAAACCAATAGTATCTTTTGGGTGCGTCCTATTTCGGTTGAGGCTGTACTCACCGACTGAAGTCGGACACTTAAGGCCTATGGCCAATGGACGGCCTTCGCCGTCCAGTCGTCCGGTCGACGGAGGTCGACCGTCGGCGCGAAGCGCCTAAAGAGTCCGAGTTATGAACGTTTACAAAACAATCTGGTAATAGAATGAGGCCTATGACCCGTTTAATTTGTAAAACTCCATCACTCGGATAGGAGGCTGGCGCCAACTCATTTAGGACGCACCCGTATCTTTTGTCCACCGGGCTAGCCTACAGATACGAATCATTCAATTCGATCGAAAGAAGCCCATTTCAACTCAGTGTTTAATCTGGATGATATCCATGTCAACCAAAAAAGTCGTAACCGTATTTTTAACAGGTTCTCTCTTTGGCATGTTTGTGGGGGTTATCGTGGTTTTGGGCGTCATTGTCTCACTCAGACCCAGTTTGTTGGGAAGTTCAGAAGATCGATTGATGGCGTCCTTGAAAGACGCTCCTGAATTCGAACGGTTCTATCAAATCATCACAACCGGGCCGGGATTCCGAGTAGATGCCGTGCAAGGCATTCACAACCATGTCGTCGCGTTGAATTCTGTGCACTGGAATGAGAGCAAAGATACGCTATGTATCGTTTATAGCCAGCGCGTTCCCTTGGACCCCAGATTGAGCTGGGATTTGGAAAGAAATGACGTTCAAGCCAGAATGTTTGGTAAAGCCCGTCTGTTGAATTCGGCGAATGAAGAGATTGCTCCTGTGAATGGTTCCAGCCTAGCGTTTGAGACCGATGTGGTTGATAGTGCATCTTTTATCCTGTGTTACGATGGTGTGCCGGGAACAGAAGATGCGTTTCGATTTGTGGTTGACGATCCGGATAAAGATGAGAAGTATGCCGAGTTTACCATATCCATTCCAACGGGATAACCGGTGTCGCAATGAGCGCCAGGAGGAACGCAGATGTTCGTCATGCTGAGCGACCGGAGGGAGCGAAGCATCTAGCGAGCGAAGCGAGCGCCATGCCGTGGTTTTTTGCGCTTCGCTAGATTTCCTTCGACGAGGTCCTTCACTTCGTTCAGGACAAGCTCAGGACATGCCTCGGTCGCTTCGCTCCCTCGGAATGACGTTTCGTTGTCGCTTTTTCCATCGTGGCCTTATTTTCGGAACAGTCACCATGAGCGATAGCTCACCGCATAACGACGAAAATCAGACATTTGGCGTCGTTTAGCTGACCGAGGTGGCGTCTGCCACGCCCGCCCGGCGATGAAGTCGCCGGGCTATAGAACGGCGCCGGATAATTCCGGCTAGCCCCGCAACTGATTACTGATTACTGATCACTGATTACTCGTGCTCGCGCCTGGCCTCGGCCTGACAATCCTCAATCCTAATCCTGATCCTGATCCTATTTACGGAACAGCGCCGGATGATTCCGGCTAGCCCCGCAACTGATTACTGATCACTGATTACTCTATTTCCAAAGCAGTGTCCACGGAACGACTTACCGCAACGTTTTTCGACCGGTTTCGGGAGTGGCCCGCGGTCATCGCCCGCGCGCCGGGCCGGGTGAATCTCATCGGCGAGCATACCGACTACAATGATGGCTTCATGTTGCCCATGGCCATCGACCGGGCCGTGGGGATCGCGCTGCGCCCTCGCCCCGACCGTCGGGTGCGTCTGCATTCCCTGGACTTCCACGAGACCATCGACTTTTCGCTGGATGCGCTGACCGCGCATGAGGGTTGGGCGGGGTATGTGCAGGGCGTGGCCTGGGCTCTGCAGGATGCCGGGCACGCGCTGCGCGGCTGGGAGGGCGTCATGGCCGGGGATGTGCCCATTGGCGCGGGGTTGTCTTCTTCCGCGGCCACAGAACTGGCCGTGGCCCGGGCCTTTGCCCATGTCTCCGGCCTGCCCTGGGACCCGAAGGCCATGGCCCTGCTGGCTCAGAGGGCGGAGAACCAATGGGTGGGGGTCAACTGCGGCATCATGGATCAGCTTATCTCCGCCGCGGGGGTGGCGGGCCACGCGTTGTTCATCGACGCCCGGGACTTGAGTGTTGAGCCCGCGCCCATGCCCGAGCAGGCCCGCATCGTCGTGCTGGATAGCGCCGTGCCCCGGACGCTGGCAGGAACAGCCTACAACCAGCGCCGGGCCCAATGCGAGGACGCGGTACGGCGGCTGCAACCGGCCCTGCCCGGCATCAAGGCCCTGCGGGATGTCTCGCCCGATGCGCTCGAAGCCCACCGCGACCTGCTGCCTCCCGTCATCTACCGCCGCGCCCGCCATGTGGTGACGGAGAACGCACGCGTGTGGGCCAGCGTGGAAGCCATGGGTTCGGGGGACATGGCCCGCCTGGGGGAGTTGATGCTGGCTTCGCACGCCAGCCTACGGGATGATTACGCGGTAAGCGGCCCGGAGCTGGACCTGCTGGTGGAGCTGGCGGTGCATGCGGGCGCGTGGGGCGCGCGCCTCACGGGGGCGGGCTTTGGCGGCTGCGCCATCGCCTTGTGCCGGGCGGAGGAAGCGGACGCCATCGCCCGGGAGGTCATCGGCGCGTATAACGGGCGCACGGGGCGGGCGGGCTACGCGTTTGTCACCTCCCCGGCAGCCGACGCGCAGGTGCTCTTTGTGGTATAATGTCACCAAGCTGCTTTTAGGAGAAAGCATGATGCGAACGATTACCGATTTTCCCGAAGTGAACAGGTTGGCCCAAGAATTGGCTAATTACACGGGCGAAAGCGTATCCGAGGCCGTGGCCCGCGCGCTGCGGGAGCAATTGGCGCGCGAAAAAAGACGTCAGCAATCCGAAGGCTTGACGGAAAGATTGCTGGCCATCGGACAAGAATGCGCCTCTTTGCCTGTGTTGGATCAACGAACGCCGGAAGAGATCCTGGGATATAACGATCAGGGGTTTATCGAATAATGGTTATCGATATCATGCTTTACCGGATTCCATTGACATGAACAAGCCTTTTGAGATGAAACAGGCATCCCTTTTTCAGATAGAAAAAGAGCCAGCGGCTAAG
Organism: Anaerolineae bacterium; assembly: GCA_027002405.1. Taxonomy (GTDB): domain Bacteria; phylum Chloroflexota; class Anaerolineae; order J102; family J102; genus M2005. The sequence continues at coordinate 9,023 of JALWZT010000077.1, forward strand.
CCAGCAACTTCGTCGCCATCGTTGCAAAGGGAGAGACTACCACGGCTGGATAAATATCCCGAGGTGCGCGAGCGGTTGTTGCCATATTGTCGACTGCGACCGGGTGAGGTGTGGGAAGACCCGATTCGCGGACACAGGGTTGGCGTGCTGGATGCTACGAATGGGGAGCATGTCAATCGACTCGTCCGCGATACGCGTATCGCATTGGCGATCAACGATCCACCGTATAACATCAAAGTCGGGAACGCCAATACGCCTCATCTATCGAAGCAGAACCTGGAGGCTTATCTCGATTTTTCCCGGAAATGGGTGACCCATGTGGTGAACGTCCTGGCCGAACACGCCCATTTTTATGTGTGGATTGGGGCGGATTATCGGGATGGTTTTCAGCCCTTCCCTGACTTCATGATCCTCATGCGAGATTGGCATCCTATCCTGAAATCCCGAAATCTGATCACCGTTCGCAATCAGCGAGGGTATGGCACGCAGAAGAATTGGATGTGGGTGCGACAGGAATTGTTGCATTATGTGAAGGGAAATCCCCCTTTTCAGGTCGTGTACACCGATATCCCCAAAATTCTGCGGGGTTATTACAAGGTGGTGAATGGCAAAATCACCGAGAACATGGAGCGCAGCAAATCAGACACGATTCGACCGGGCAATGTATGGGTGGATATTCAGCAAGTTTTTTATCGAATGGAGGAAAATGTCCCCGGGTGTTATGCACAAAAACCACTTAAAGCCATTCGTCGCATTTTGGAAACCAGCAGCCGGGAAGGCGACGTCGTTCTCGATCTTTTCGCCCACTCGGGCGCGACGCTGCTTGCCGGAGAGATGCTCCATCGTCGCGTATTCACAGCGGATATCGATCCGGTGTTCGCCGAGATCACCATCCGACGGTTGGAACATTTTCGTCAAACGGGAAAGACGGGTTGGCAGTGGCGCAATCCATTTCCGGAGATGGAAGGGTGATGAATCAAACTGAATTGCGACGCAGGCTCGATACGCTGGCGGAGTCATTGAATGCAGAGGATAAAGACCTTCTCGACGCGCGTCTGGCTGCCCTTGCTTCGGCTTATCCATTCAATGAATATGAGTTTATCATTTCGTTTTTGATCGACCGGGGGATTTTGACCTTTGCGGAATACGAGAAATTGCGTAACGAGTATGTCTCATCGAACCGCTATCTGGAATTGTTCAATCTTTCTCCCCGGATTTTCGGACAGATATGGGGGGAAAAACACTTGCAAGATTTGGACGCGCGCTTTCGTAAACCGGACAAAGACCTGGACCCCGATTTCGATGGCGAGTATGATTTATGGCTTGAGGGCGTGAAAATCGAAGTCAAGGCTGCACGAGCTGTTGACCGAAACCAGCAGGGGCCGATTGTCTCCCGGGCGCTCCATTGGCGCGATGATCGGCCTTTTTGGATGAATTTTCAGCAGATCAAGCTTAACACCTGTGACGCGTTTGTCTTGATTGGCGTGTGGGTGGATCGCATCGTGTATTGGGTGCTTACCAGAGAGGAAATCGTGAAAAATCCCTATTTGAGCCATCAGCATCGCGGGGAGTCGAGTACCAAATTGGGATCACATCGAAGAATATCGATGATTTCGAACCCTATCGAGTTGAGGGGGGCGATATTGCTGATGTGATCCTGCGGAAAACGCATCATTTATAATTTGCCCGTCGTTGCCTATGCCAAAATCCGAACTCAAGCGCGATCTCCTCGTCCTGCTGCTGATCTTCCTGCTGCCGCTGCTCTTTTTCGGCCCGGTGGTGTTCGGCGGCAAGACCCTGCTGCCCGCGGATAACATCTACCAGTATCAGCCCTGGCAGAGCTTCGCCGCGGATATGGGCGCGGATATCCCCCACAACGCGCTGCTCTCGGACCTGGTGCTGGAAAATTACCCCTGGAAGCTGCTGATCCGGGAGGCGCTGGCCGCGAAGAAACCGCCCCTGTGGAATCCTTACCTGTTCACCGGGCAGCCCTTCCTGGCCGAAGGGCAGCATGCCGCGCTCTTCCCCCTGAGCATCGTTTACTACATCTTCCCCCTGTGGGTGGCGTATGGGATTTACACCTGGCTGGCCCTGGCCCTGGCCGGGATGGGAGCCTACATCTTCGCCCGTATCCTGCGCGTGGGCCGGGCGGGCGCGCTGTTCGCGGCCATCGCCTATATGTTCTCGGGCTTCTTCATCGCGTCGGTGGTTTTCCCCATGATGATCGGGGGCGCGGCCCTGCTGCCCCTGTTCCTGGCCCTCATCGAGATGGTGGTGCGCAAGCAGGAAGAGAAGGGCAACACGCCCTTCCTGCCTGTGGCTTACATCGTGGTGGGCGCAGGCGTGTTGGGGATGCAGGTGCTGGCCGGGCATATCGAGATCACCTATTATTTCCTGCTGGTGGGGGCCATGTACAGCGCCTGGCGCTTGTTCGGCGTGTGGCGACGGCTGGGCGTGTGGCTGCCCGTGCTGCGCATCGCGGGCTGGCTGCTGTTCATGGTGGTCACAGGCCTGATGCTGGGCGCGGTGCAGTTCATCCCCCTGTACGAGCTGGTGACGCAAAATTTCCGCGAGGGCTCGGTCAGCTATGACCAGGTGGTGAACTGGGCCTGGCCCAATCGCCACATCATCACCTTCCTCATCCCCGACTTCTACGGCAACCCCGCGCATCACGTCATCCGTGACTGGTGGACGGGGGAAGGGTATCACGTGTGGAAGAACGCGCACGGCCAGGACGTGAACACCGTGTTCTGGGGGATCAAGAATTATGTGGAGGGCGCGAATTATCTGGGGATTTTGACCCTGGTCTTCGCCGCGGCCGCGGTGCTGGATGTGGTGGGGCGGCTGCGGGGCGGGCCCGTGCGCCAGCCCAAGGATAAACCGGGCTGGGTGCGGCCGCCCACGGGCCGGTTTTACGTGGTGGGCTTCGCGCTGCTGGCCCTGCTCTCCCTGGCCTTCGCGTTCGGCACGCCCCTCTACGCCATCCTTTTCTACGGCCTGCCCGGCTACAATCAACTCCATTCCGCGTTCCGCTGGGTGTTCCCCTACACCATGGCCATGGCCATGCTGGCCGGGTTCGGGGTAGAGCGGTTGCAACTGGCCATCGAGGGTGGGCATTTGACCCGACTGGGCGGCCCGCGGCGTTTCAAATGGCTCACCTTCCCCGAACTGGCCCGACTGGCGGGCTGGCTGCTGGCGATCGGGGGCAGCCTGACGTTGGTCATCCTGCTCATCAGCCGCTTTCTGCCCGGTCCCTTCATCGCCCTGGGCGAAAAGATCATCGCCGGATCCGACCTAGCCGCGAATGTGTTCGGGAATGGCGGGCTGTTCTGGAGCTATGAGGCCCTGCGCTTCCTGCAGTTCGGATTCATGACCCTGGCCTCGGGCGGGGTGTTGCTGCTGGCCACGTCGCCCTGGGGACAGAAGGTGCTCATCGGCGCGGCGAGCAGACGGACGGAGGCTGAGGTCAGGGCGGCCCCCGGTCATACCTGGTCGGTGGACCTGCGGCTGTGGCACGCGGCGGCCTTGGGCATCCTGCTGCTGGACCTGTGGCTCATCGGCTACCCCTTCAATCCTCAGGCCGATCCAGCTCTGCTCCGCTTCGAGCCCCCGGCCATCGCGTGGCTGAAAGCCCACAAGTCCCAAGAGCAGCCCTGGCGCTTCACCACCTATCAATTGCCCGCGGAGCAGAAGACCCTGAACGCGAATTTGGGGATGCTGGCGGGCCTGGAAGATGTGCGGGGTTACGATTCCATCATCCTCAAGCAGTATGCGGATTACATGGGGCAGTTGCAGACCCAGGGGGATCTGCTCTACAACCGCATCGCGCCCATCTACGCGCCCAACACGCCCGCGTTGCACGATCCCTTGTTCCATCTGCTGGGCATTCGCTATCTCGTCACCACCCAAACGTTGAATGAGCCCGATTACCGTCTGGTTTACGATGACGAGGTGCGGATTTACGAGAACGCGCGGGCCCTGCCTCGGGTGCTGGTCGTGCCCGAGGCCGTCGCCGTGCCGCCGGAAAAATTGTACGAGACCCTGCGGCAGGCGGATCTGCGGCAAACAGTGGTCATCGAAGGTATGGAAGCGCTGCCCAAGCCCGTGTTCGGCCAGCAGCGGGAGGCTCGGGTCATCGACTACGGCCTGAACGACGTGCTGGTGGAGGTGCGGATGGACGCGGCCGGCTGGGTGCTGCTCACGGACGCGTATTTCCCAGGCTGGCGGGCCTACATCCGGCCCATGGTCGCGCCCGATTCGGGCCTGGAGCCGCCGGACGAGGCGGAGACGCCCATCTACCGGGCCGATGGCATCTTCCGCGCGGTGTACATCAACGGGCCGGGCTGGTATCAGGTGCGTTTCCACTACACGCCCATGTCCTTCAAGATGGGGCTGTTCGCCAGCTTCCTGGCCGGGATGCTGCTGCTGTTGCTCATTGGCTGGTGGGCCTGGGGCAAGTTCTATCGGGAGGCCGAGGGCGAGGGCGCGGACGTGAAGCGGGTGGCCAAGAATTCCCTGGCGCCCATGGTCATGTCCTTTTTCAACAAGATGGTGGATTACGCGTTCGCGCTGCTGCGATTGCGCATCCTCATGCCCGCGGGCGAGGGCGCGTACACCTTCGCGGTCCAGTTCTACGGGCTGTTCGAGATTTTGGTGCGCTTTGGCCTGGGCACCCTGCTCACCCGAGAGGTGGCCAAGAAGCGGGATGAGCTGACGGCCAATCAGTTCCTGAGCAATGTGCTGCTGCTGCGGGTGGTCCTGTGGTTCATCTCATTGCCCGTGATGGCGTTGGTCACCTGGCTTTACTGGAGCCACGGCTCCATCGACAACGCTACGGTGGGGGCCATTGCCCTCTTCGCCTTCGCCCTGTTCTTCGCCAGCATCAACGACGCGTTCTCGTCGGTGTTCTACGCCTACGAGAAGATGGAGTATCCCGCGGGGGTGGCGTCCTTCATTGCGCTCAGCAAGGTAACCCTGGGCGCGCTGGTGCTGTTCCTGGGCTGGGGATTCGTGGGCCTGGCGGGCGTGGCCCTGGTGATGAACGGGGTGCAGATGGTGTGGCTCTATGGGCTGATGAGCCGCCACATTGTGCGGCTGCGCTGGCTGCCCGACTGGTCGTTGCAGAAATGGATGCTGGGGGAGAGCTATCCGCTCATGCTCAATCATCTGCTGGCCACGGTGTTCTGGCGCATCGATATCCTCATCCTCACGGCCATGGTGGGCGATTTCGGCGTGGGGCTCTATTCCGCGGCCTACAAATACATCGACGGGCTGAACATCATCCCCAGCTACTTCACCCTGGCCATCTTCCCGGTCATGTCCCGCTTCGCGGCGGACTCGCCCGACTCCCTGGCCCGCACCCATCGCCTGAGTCTGCGCCTGCTGACCATGATCGCCATCCCCATCATGGTGTTCGTGGTCTTCACCGCAGAACCCCTCATCCTCATCCTGGGCGGGTCCGATTATGTGCCCGGCTCAGTGCTGCCCCTGCAATTGCTCATCCTCAGCATTCCCGTCGGGTTCATGAACTCGGTGACCCACTACGTGCTCATCGCCATCGGCAAGCAGAAGTTTTTGACCTGGGCCTTTGTGGGCGGGGTGGTCTTCAACACCGTTGCCAATCTCATCCTCATCCCGCGGCTGGGCGTGCCCGCGGCCGCGATTACCACGATTCTGTCTGAATTTTCCCTGTTCTTTCCCTTCATCTGGGCGGTGCACCGCTACATTGCGCCCATCCCCTGGTTCGATGTGTTGTGGCGGCAAACCCTGGCCGGCGCGGTCATGGCGGGGGTATTTGTGCTGGTGGGGCCGTTCAGCCTGCTGCTGGCCATCTTCCTGGCCACGGCCGCGTATCTGGCCGCGCTGCTGGCCACACGCGCGCACAAGGCCGAGGACATGGAGGCGGTGCTGGGGTTGATCCCCTCGGGCCGGGTGAAGGGGTGGTTGGGGGTGGGGTAGTTTTCAGTAATCAGTGATCAGTGAGCAGTAATCAGTGTGCGGTGGCGTTTGGCGGGCATGTTGGGTATTCGGTATTGGGTATTCGATATTTGATATTGGGTATTCGAATCACCCCGGAACAGGTGCCACGAGCGATAGCTCATCGCATAACGACGGAAATGGGACGCAGGTGGCAGGTTGGCAAGGGGATTGACGGGCAGGCGGGCATTGTGCTATCATCAGCGTATCCGTAGAGCCTTGACAGCTTTCCCGCCCGAACATGGAGGAAACGGATGGCTACAATAATGCAAATGACGAAAGAAGAATTACAAGAGATAATCGAAAGCGCCATTGATCGAAAATTTATGGAATGGATCGGAGACCCCGATGAAGGCCTGGAAATCCGGGAAGAACTTCGCGAGCGACTTGTACGACAAAAGCAAGCTGTGGCAGAAGGTGACCGGGGTGATTCGCTGGAAGATGTTGTGCAGGGTCTTGATTTGGAATAATGGCCGAGTATCGCATTCGCATCCTAAAGGCTGCCGCCCGAGACCTGGCGAGATTGGATAAACCCATCGCTCGACGAATTGTGCAACGCATCAAGCGGCTGGCGACGAGTGTGGACGCGATGCGTTTGGAAGCGCTGACTGGGGACCTGGCGGGGCTTTACAAACTTCGAGTGGGAAACTACCGCATCATCTATGAAGTGCTTTGGGATGAAAAAATCATCGTTATTCACGCAGTCGGTCACCGCAGAGACATTTATCGCAGGCGGTAACGCTGAAGGTTCCACGCGGGAACGTTGCCAGATCACATAGCCGGCTGGACGCAGGGTGCGCGGGCGGGGTAAACCATGCAGTTGGCGAGAGGGTTACGACGCGGCCAGGGCTTGTGAGAAGGGCGATGCACCGGTTAACGCGCTAACAGCTCTCCCGCCTCGTCGTACGCGACCTTGTAGGTGTAGTCGGGCGGGCCGTCGCAGGTGGCCAGGTCGCGGGCCTGGCGGGCGTGCTCCCGCGCGGCAAAGGCCTGGCGGGAAGTGCGATGCGCCCGCTAGCCGCCACCCTGGGCCAGCTTTTGCCGTAGCCGCGCTATCAGCTCCCGTGTTTCCGCTTCACTATCATTGAGCTCCAGTTGCTGATAGATGCGCAGCGCTTCTTCGGCCAGGGGCAGGGCCTCGGCGACGGCCCCCTCTGCTTCCAGCACCAGCGCCAAGCGGTATTTGTTCCTCGCCATCAAATCTTTGTGCCCGACCTCCTGCGCCAGGGGCAAGGCCCGCTCAACCCACGCCCGCGCGTCCTGCCATCGCCCACGAGCCAGCGCCAATGCCGCCAGGTTGCCTGTGTAGTTCGCAATGAGTTCACGTTTTTCTAGTTTCTTTGCCAACGTCAATGCCTGCCGGTAATACCCTTCCGCCCGAATATATTTTTTCTGTTGGTGCATCAATTTACCCAGGGAATTGAGGGTGATGGCCTCGTCTGCTTCTTCACCCAGTATGCGAAATTCCTCCAATGCAGTGGTGAGGAACTGCTCCGCCGCGGCCAGGTCCCCCTGCTGCCGCGCCACCAGCCCCTGCATTCTCGTGGCGGTAGCGCGGTCGCGACGGATTCCGCCCCGTTCCATGGCCGCGGCCATGCGGTCGAACCAGGCCTGGGCCTGGACTGTCTTCCCGCGGGTGTAATGAATAAAGGCCACGCGGTAAGCGCCCCAGCCCGCATCTTGCCACTCCTCCCGCGCCCGCCCTGCCTCGTAGCGCCACGTTTCCAGGCGCACACGTTCATTCCAGTAGCCGCGGAACCAGAGGAATTGAGACAGGGCATAGGCCAGACGGATGAGCTGGCGGGCGGCTTCTGCATCTTGCAGGGCCGCGGGCAGGCCGGTGCGGGCCCACAGGAGGCTGGCCGCGGTCTCCAGGTTAGGCCATGCCTCTTCCAGACGATCAAAGGTTTTGTAAGCGTCTTTGCCCTCGCCGCCATAGCGTTGGGCGTAGTCCAGCCAGTAGGCCACGTAGGCGTTCTGTAAGGAATCGGCCAACTGGGGCTGGGCGGCCAATTCTTTAGCGGCCAGGCGGCGGGTGAGGGGGTGCAGCGTGTATGGGCCTTCGGGGCCTTCATTATCCACCAGGGAAAAGGCGTCCAGCCGTTCCAGGGTGGATTCCAACTGGATGCGGCTGAGGCCGGTGATGGCAACGAGAGCGTCAAAGGAGGCGGGGGTTACAAAAAGGGAGAGCGCGCCCAGGGTGCGCCAGTCCTCCAGGCCCATTTCGGCCCGGGCTTCGCGATAGATGAATTCGTGCAGGGGCGTGTCTTCATCATCCGAGGAGCGCATGATGGCCAGGGTGCGATCCAGCGAGAGATTACGACTGTCCATCAGGCCCAACAACCAGCGTAGGGCCAGGGGCGACCCTCCGGCGGCATCGTACAATTCCCGCCAGCGTTCTTGGCCCGCGGCATTCAGGTTGCGCTGCAAACGCCAGGAATGGCGCATTCTATCAAGGATGATCTGACGGGAGGCGGCCCAGTCCAGTTTTCCCAGCCGCACCCACACCGCGTTCTCGCCGGCGCGGCGGCGGCTGGTGGCGATGGCCTTGCAGCCATTGGGCAGGCGGCGCAAAAAGCCGTAGATCGCCTGCTGTTCCCCCTGGGTCAGGGTTTCGAGATTGTCGAAGATAAGCAGGATGCGGAGGCCGGTCGCGACTTCGTCTTGCAGTGCCTGGCGCAGGGCTTCCGGTTTTTCTTCGGCGGTGCGCTGCGCCAGCTCGGGCCTCCCCAGCAACCGGGCAATCTCGCCCAGCATCTCGTCCAGGGTGACGGCACTATCGGGTAAGGCCTGTTCGCCCCCGGCTTGCAGGCGCGTGCGCTTGGCCGTAGTAAAGAGGAAGAGATCGAACAAGGCTTCCTCCTGGCAACGATACGCCGCCTCCACTGCCAGTGCGGTCTTGCCAATGCCGCCGATGCCATCGATCACCACGCCCCACCCCCGTTCTTCTGGAGAAAGCGCTTCCAAAACCTTGATCATCTCTTTTTCCCGGCCAAAGAAAGCCTGGCGACGGGGCAAATTGCTGTCGGGAGGGCGGGCATCACACCCTAGGGCGTCCATCTCCTTTTGGATGGATTGGATCAACTGTTTGTTTTGATAAATACCCTCTTTTATATAAGGCGGCGTGTGCAAGCCAAAGGCAATCTGCTGTTTTTCCAGTTCCACTAACGCACGTTTGGCAATCTCACGTTTTTCTTGCAAGTCTTTACAATCACTCATGTTTCACACTCCAATGCAGCGGCTCGTCGCTGCAACTTGGCGATTTCCTTCTCTTTTTCTTCGATATCGATGAGGATGTGGGGCGGGGTGTGCAGGCCAAAGGCCGCCTTTTGCCGTTCCAGGTGGGCCAGCGCCCGCCGCGCCATGGCCATGATTTCTTTCAAAGCCTCGCAATCGTCATGGCGGGCAGGTTGCGAAGCCGGTGCGGCTTCGGCCATGAGCTGTTGCAGCAGGGGGGATGACATCCTCGCGGTCATCTCATGCCCGTCCCTGGTTTGGAAAACCACCTGGTAAACATTCCCGTAGACGATGGTATTCCCCTCCACCCGCAGCAATCCCCTTTGCTTCCCCCTTGCCAAAATCTGCGTCTGAAAAGCGAGCAGCTCTTGCGATGCATCCAGGCGCTGCAAAACCTGATCCAGGAGTTCCTGCAAAACCGCGCCCTGGTCCCGCAGGCTTGCCAGATCCCGGCTGGTGCGCAGTGCGGCCAGCGCGGGCCGCACGTCAGGCGCGTCCAGTTCCTCATCCAGCAGGCGCAGGAAGACCTGGGCCGCGCGCCGGGCTTCGGCTTGCAGATCGGCCCGCGGGGTGGCGGCGCCCCGGGCCCAGGCCTCGGCCAGAACCCCGGCATCGGGCTGGCCCTGACGCTGGAGCAATCGGGCCAGCTCCGCGGCCACGTCGTTGGTGCGCAGCAGGTGCTCATCGAACAGGGATTGCGTCCAACCGGGCATTGCCGCGTCCAGTCGCCGCAGTGCCCGTTCCAGGGCCAGGCCAAAGGCCAGTTGTTCCGGGCTCTTTTTGCCCAGGCGCTGGCGGATTTTCTCACGCAGGGCGTCATCGAAGCCGCTTTCTTCCAGCCCCGCGGTGAGCACATAGCTGAAAACGGTTTCGGCAATCAGGGCCGCCAGCGCGGCTGTGGTCAGTGCAGGCATAGGAGTTTCCCCGGGCGTCAGTGGGTCATGAGGTGTGACGATGGGTTATTGTAGCAGAGGATCGGGCGGATGGCGAAGGCGGGCCCTACCCCATAACGACGAAAATGGGAACGCAGATTTGCGCAGATGCGACGCAGATTGACGCGGATAATCTTTCACCACAAAGGACACAAAGAGCACAAAGAGACAAGAAACAGCCAACCCACTCGCTGAACACTGAACACTGAACACTGAACTGATTACTGATCACTGATCACTGATTACTGAAACCGCCCCCTCCCGGCCATCTCCGAAACCACCATATCCCCACCGAAAGCACCAGGGTGAGCAGGGCAATCCCCAATCCTGCCATTTGGCGGGGAGACCGGAACCGCAAGGTCACCTGATGGGAGCCTGGAGGCACCACCGCGGCCTGGAACGCGGCATCGGCCCGCAGCACCGGTTGCCACGGCCCCTCATCCACCCGGTATTCCCAGCCGGGATACCAGGTTTGCGCCACCAGCAAAACGGCCTGGCCAGGGGCTTCCACCTGCACCTGCACCCGATTGGTCTCCCAGGTCGTCACCCGGGCCTGGCCCCCAGGGCCATCCAGGGCCGGGCCTGCTTCCAAAATGACCTCGGTCAAAGGGTGAAAGGTGGGGTCTTTCAGGGTGGCAAACGCCGCATCCTGGTCGGGCACCGGCCGCGTTTTGCCCAAAAGATGCACCCGGGGCTGAAAACGATGGTTGCGGTACACGTTCAAATCCGGGTCTCGGTCAAAGGCCAGGGCCCACACATCCCAATCCAAAACCACATCTTTCTTTCCCAACAGATATTTCACATTCAAGAGCGCGTAGGCGTCGGTGCTGCGGCTCCCCATGCTTTCCCAATAGCGGGTGTAGTGGGTGAGGGTAAGAGGATTGGCCACACCCCACACGTCATCCAGGCCATGGAGCAGGGCCGTGTCGGGCTGCCAAAAAGAGCCGATATCCGTACGCGCGTCGATCCGGAAGAGGTCCGGGTCCTTTTGGAGGAAGGCGAGGATGTCGCCGCGAGTGAAGTTGGCCGTGGGATCGGTGTCCGAGATGTCGTTGTACGCGCCCAGAGAAGCCAGATCGATATAAATGAGCAGGACAGCCATCCAGGCAAAGGTGCGGCCCGAAACCCAACCTTGCTTGCGGAAAAAGAAAAGGGCCAGGCTGGCCAGAAGCCACAACAGGAAATGCACCACCGCGATGGTGATGACACTGGCCTGCAGGTGGAGGTCTGGGGCCGCGTTGCGGGTGATGAGCAGGATGGCGTAAATCAGGGGCACGCCCACGCCCAGGGTGATGAGCAGGATGTTTCGGGCAAAGCGCCAGACCCCCTGGATGAGCCGGGCTTCGGTCGGGGTCCAGGCACCCATCATGGCTTGCAGCCCCCGGCCCGCCAGCAGAGCCAGGCTGAGGTCCAACAGGAAGATGAACCGGGCCGGAGCCCGCAATTGCTCGAGCCCTGGCAGAAGCCAGGTGAACCACCCGTGAACAATGCTATAAATGCCCAGACTAAAGGCCAGGGCCACAACGCCCAACCCGGTCAGCACCCAGGTCAGCCGGTCCCGGCGCAGCAGCAAGCCGGTGATGGCCAGAATCCAGGTGATGATGCCAATGTACCCCATCTCGACCCGGGGCCAAAGCCCCCAATGCAGCGCGGGGGAGCGTCCGAAGTAGCCGGGGATGAACAAGCCGATGAGCTGGGCCGGGGAAAGGGAATAGCTCACGGTTTGGGCATAGCCCCATGCGCTCCGTTCGGTAAAATGCGCAACCTCCAGACCGGGCAAAAGGATAGGGGCCATGATCCCCACGGTGATAAGGCCCGGGACGATGAGGACAGCCAAAACCCGCGGCCACGCGCGCCAATCGGTCAACCCCCAGAAAATCGCCCACAGCCCCACCGCCATCAGGCTGAACAGGGTCATCTGGATATGCCCGATGAGGCTCCCTATGCCCAGGGTGAGCCCCGCGGCAATGAGCCAGCCGCGATGCCCGCGCCGAAGATATCGGTGCACCCCCAAGAGCGCCAGGGGAAGCCAGGCCACCACCCCGATGAGGTTCAGGTTGCCGAAGTGGATGATAAACAGATCGCTGAACATGAAGGCCACGGCCGAAAACAGCGCGGGAAGACGACGCAAACCCAACCCTCGGGCCAGGGCGTAGGTGGTGATCCCTGCCCAGGCAATATGGGCCATCACCAGGGTTTCCATGGCCCGATAATCCAGCTCGCCCCCCAGCAAAAACCGCAATAAATGAGGCGGATAAAAGATCCCCGACTGCACCTCCGCGGCAAAGGGTGTGCCACTATAGAGATGGGGGTTCCACAAAGGCCAAACCCCTGCCTTAAGGCTTTGCTGGATGAAATGATAGGTGGGATAAAGGAAACTGCCCAAGTCCCCGCCATCCGCGGGCATGTAGGCATCGCCCGCGACAAGCCTCCAGAAAAACCCCACCACCAGGATCACCAGAACGGCCGGTGCCAGGGCATCCAGCCATAGATCGGGCCTGCGCCAACGCACCCAACCCACCCCAACAAGATAAGCAACGAGGAGGAGCATCCAGGGCATAGGGAGCATGACGCAGGCCGTGATGGCAAAAATTGGGATTAACCGAACAGGGCTTCCAGGCTGTGGTCTTCCTCTTCCTGCATGGGCTCTCGACGTGCCACCACCTGGAAGGTCAATTGATCCTGGCCTTCTTCGTGGACTGCCCGGATATGGTCCCCAGGCCGGAAGCGATCGGCCAGGAGGCCTTCGCTGAGCACATCCTCCACATGTTCCTGGATGGCCCGGCGCAAAGGACGGGCGCCGAACTGGGGATCGTACCCCACCCTGGCCAGGAACTCTCGGGCGGAATCGTCCATTTCCAGCGTGATATCGTGCTCGCTCAATTGGTCCAGCACCCGCTTCATTTCCAGGTCTACGATGGCTTTGATGTTTTCCAATTCCAGAGGATGGAAAACCATGATGCCATCCAGGCGGTTGATGAACTCGGGTCGGAAGGTGCGGCGCAGGGCATCCATGACCCGTTTCTTCATGTCCTCATACGCGCTGCGTTTCTGTTCCTCCTCATCCGTCACCTTAAAGCCCAGGCCGCCGCCATGCCGAATAATGGACGCGCCCACGTTGGAGGTCATGATGATGATGGTATTGCGGAAATCCACCCGACGGCCCTTGGCATCGGTGAGATGCCCATCTTCCATAACCTGAAGCAGGATGTTGAAGACTTCGGGATGGGCTTTTTCGATTTCATCCAGGAGGATCACCGAATAAGGACGGCGCCGCACGGCTTCGGTAAGCTGACCGCCCTCTTCGTAGCCCACATAACCCGGAGGCGCGCCCACCAAACGGCTGACATTATGCCGTTCCATGAACTCGGACATGTCGATTTTGATCAGGGCCTCTTGGGAGCCAAAGAGGAACTCGGCCAGATTCTTGGCCAGGTAGGTTTTGCCTACCCCGGTGGGCCCCAGGAAGATAAAGACACCGATGGGGCGTTTGGGGTCCTTTAACCCGGCCCGGGCCCGGCGGACCGCTTTGGTCATGGCCTCGATGGGTTCGGGCTGGCCAATGACCCGGGCCTTCAGATAGTCCTCCATCTTCAACAGGCGTTCTTTTTCTTCCCCTGCGATGCGCATCACCGGGATGCCCGTCCACATGGAGACGACTTCCGCGATATCTTCAGGGGTCACCACGGGGCGTTCGGCCGCCTCCCAATCCGCGCGCATTTTCTCCAGGCGATTGCGCAATTCCACCTTCCGGTAGCGTATCTCGATGGCATCTTCGTAGCGTTCCTGGGCCACGGCTTCTTCCTCTTCCCGTTGCAGGTTTTTGAGATCGCGGAAGGTTTCGCGCAGAGAGACAGCAAAGGGGGTTTTATACATGCGCACGCGGCTGGCGGCCTCATCCACCAGGTCGATGGCTTTATCGGGCATGTAGCGGTCCGGGACATAGCGAGCCGCGTAGTAGGCCGCGGCCTCCAGGGCCTCGTCACTGATCTGCAGGTTGTGGTGCTCCTCGTACTTATAGCGAATGCCGCGCAGGATCTCGATGGTCTCCTCCGCGTCCGGTTCTTCCACAAAGACCGGTTGGAAGCGGCGTTCCAACGCGGCATCGCTTTCGATGTATTTGCGATATTCATCCAGGGTGGTGGCCCCGATAACCTGGATCTCCCCCCGACTGAGGGCCGGTTTAAGGATATTGGCTGCATCCACGCTGCTGCCGGCCGCGCCCGCGCCCACCAGCATGTGTAGTTCATCGATGAACAGGATGGCTTTGGATTCGGTGATCTCCTCGATGACCTTCTTCAGTCGTTCTTCGAACTGGCCCCGATACATGGTACCTGCCACCAGGCTCCCCACATCCAGCATCAGCAACCGTTTGTTGAGCAAGGGCTCGGGCACATCCCCCATGACGATGCGTTGAGCCAGGCCCTCCACGATGGCGGTTTTCCCCACCCCTGGTTCGCCGATCAACGCGGGGTTGTTTTTGGTGCGGCGGGACATGATCTGGATCACCCGCTCGATTTCCCGCTCCCGACCGATGACCGGGTCCAATTTGCCTTCCGCGGCCCGGGCGGTGAGGTCCACGCCCAGTTGATCCACCAGGGGGGTCTCACTTTCCTTGCCTTTGCGGCGGCGGACTCCCACAGGTTGTTCCTGCTTTTGCAGGATGGCTCGGGCCGTTTGGGCTCGGATTTGCTCCAGACTGAGGCCCAAACTGCGTAATACATTGATCGCAATGCCATCGCCTTCTCGCACCAGGCCCAGAAGGAGATGCTCGGTGCCGATATAATGATGCCCCATGAGACGGGCTTCGTCCACTGCCAGTTCGATGACCCGTTTGGTGCGGGGGGCCAGCACCGGGCGGCCAAAGGAGGGGCGATCCCCTCGTCCCACGGTGCGTTCCACCGCGTAGATGACCTTATCGGGGGTGGCACCGAGTTCGCCCAATACTTTGGACGCGATGCCGTTACGTTCCTTCACCAGCCCTAACAGCAAGTGTTCTGTGCCGATATAGTTGTGATTGAGTCGCTGTGCCTCTTCCTGGGCGATTTGCAAAACTCGCCGGGCTCGTTTGGTAAAACGATCAAATTTTTCTGCCATGATCAGTATCCTCTTGAAATACGAAGTCAGATCCGATGGGGGTATGGAAATCTGACACTGTTATTATACCAGAAAGTGGCACAAGGTTGTAGTGGATCGATGAGAGGAATATGAGAAATAATCAGTGACCCGTCTCGATGATGGCCGTGACCGCGGGGTGATCCGAGGGGCCTTCGGGAACGTAGCGGGCGTCGAGGACGCGTAGGTCGGGGGAGATGAAGATGTGGTCGATCTTGTCGCGGGGCGCCTGACCCTGGTCATCCCGCCAGTCGGGCCAGCGCACGGTCCAGGAATCGAGCAAGGTCTGGGTGGTGAGCGCATATTGGGGCGTATCGGGCCGGAAGTTGAAATCGCCCAGGGCCACGGTGCGCCGCGGGGCCGTCCCCACCAGCTCCAGGAATTGCCTCTGCTGGATCATGGGGCCACCATTGCCCAAATGGGTCACCAGCACTCGCAACGACCGATGGCCCATATCGATGACGGCATCGATGGCCGCCACCTGCTCCCCTTCACTGTACAGGTAGTAGGTGGTCCCTTCCAGGATGGGGTAGCGGGAAAGAAGGGCGATGCCGAAGGTGCCGGCCACGGTCTGGGGTCCGTAATAGCTGTACATGCCCAGATGATCCGCAAAATAGCGCACGATATCGTCATTGCCATTGGCGATGCGGGCCGCGTCCGTCTCCTGCAAGCCGATGATGTCGGGATTGAGTGTTTGCATGACGTGCAGTTGGCCTTGATAGTTCTTCTGCCCGTTCGCGCTGTACCCTTCCTGAATGTTGTAGGTGAGGATGGTGACCGCATCTTGGGCCGCGGACGGTGGGAGTTGCGGGGTGACCAGCCAATGCGCGGCCAGGATAAGGATCATGAGCAGGGGGATGCCCGAGGCCAGGAAGCGGGGGGCAGGGCGCAGCAAGGCCCGTTGCCCCCGGCCCGCCTCGATCACGCCCATGAGGAAAACGATGCCCACGATCAGATAGACCCAATCGAAGCGATTGCGGAACCAGGGCCCGATGACGGGGATGTAGGCATAGGTCGTGGTGAAGACGTGAGCAAAGATGGCGAGGAGCAGGAAGAGAGAGGCCAGGGAGAAGGCCGCGGCGAGCTGACGCAGGGAGGGCTTTCGGGCCTGGATGGCCGCGAATTGACGGCGCAGCCCGGCGAACAGCGCGGGCGAAAGCAGGAGCAGGGAGAAGAGGAGAAACGCTTCCCCCGAGGGGGGCGCGCCTGTGAAATCAGGCAAGGGATATTCGTCAGGCGAGGTGGGCAAGTAAGGAATGAAGAGGTTGATGGTTTGGAAGAGCAGAATCACAAAAAGAAGGGCGGCCACGTTCAGCCAATCCTTATGCCAGACGCGTTTCCACCACACCCAGGCCCAAACCCAAACACTCCAGGCCGCCAGCATGACCAACAACACCAGGAAAGCATCCATACCCGTCCAGCGGGCCATGACATAAGGCGCGGCGAACGCGAAATAGACCAGCGTCAATCCTGCCATCACCCCCAGCACCAGCCCCACCACCC
>JALWZT010000078.1:0-5842 GCA_027002405.1 Anaerolineae bacterium
ACCAACGAACGTCAAACGTAAAACGTGAAACGTCAGCTCATGACGCATGACGTTTGACGCATGACGAAATCGGCTTCCCGCGCCAACGTGGCCGCGAGACATTTTCATCCGTATCGGCGAACTGCCGCTCGTGGCGACTGCTTTGAAAATAGAGCCTCGCGACGTCATTCCGAGGGAGCGAAGCGACCACCGAGGAATCTAGCGAAGCGCCAAAAAACCTCGGCATGGCGCTCGCTTCGCTCGCTAGATGCCCTTCGATTTCTCAGGGCAGGCTTCGCTCCCTCCGGTCGCTCAGCATGACGAATATCTGCGGCAATCTGCGCTGCGAAGCATCGGCGCAAATCTGCGTTCCCATTTTCGTCCGTATCGACGAGCTGTCGCGGGTGGCGCCTGTTCAGGGGCTTTTGACGGGGATCCTGGATGGGACATTTGGCGTTGTTTGCGATATCATAGGCGCATGACGCCCGAACATCCCATCCGGTCTGATCATGCTTTCATCACGGTGCCCGAACAGCGCTTCTTGCGCGGGCTGGCTGTGTATGCCCTAATTCTTTTAGGGCTTCATCTTCTGGCGGCCCGGCTTCCTGCCTCCTGGGCGTTCTTCTGGTACCCGGCCAAACTGATCGGCCCAGGCGGCCGTTTGGCTCCCCGGGAATGGCTGTGGGGGGTGTTCCCCTATACCTATTTGGCGCCCTGGTTGCAAGGGCTCTTGGCAGGGATCACCGCGCTGGGTACCTGGTGGATGGGTTTTGGTCGGATAGGCACCTTTCGCGTCCCTGCCTTCCCCATGCGGTGGCGTACCCGATTTGGGTGGGGTCTGGTTTCCTGGCCTCTGTTCTGGGTAGGGCGCACCAGGCACACCCGTTGGGGGGATGCTTATATTCTGGTGAAAGGCATTGCGCACCCTGATGTGCGCCTCACGTACAACTGGCAGGCGCCCCTGGACACCTACCTCCATGCCCGGCTTTTCCATCTGGGCGAGCGCATATGGGGTTGGCAAGACGCGCTGCCCGCGTACTGGGTGCTTTCCACCCTGGCTGGCACCCTGGCCGTGGTGGTGCTCCTGGCCCTGGCGGGCGAAATGGGCCGCACCTCTCTCCAACGCTGGGTCCTTTGGGGGCTGATGGCCACGTTGGGGAGCATGCAGCTTTTCTTTGGCTATCCTGAAAATTATACGATCATCAGCCTGTTGATGCTGACTTTTCTTTGGCTGGGCTGGCGGTTTCTGCAAAAACGCAGCCCTTTGTGGCTGCCCAGCCTGGTCCTGGCCCTGGCCCAGGGTTTTCACCCTGCCACCCTCTTTTTGCAGCCGGCCATGGCCTGGCTCGGTTGGGTGGCATGGCGCCGACAGGGGCAATCCTGGGGTCGGGTTTTGATGGCCTGGTGGGTACCGCCGTTGCTGGTGGCGGGGGGCGTACTGGCCCTCATGACCTCCGGCGGGCATGGGCTTTCGGCCTTGCTGGGGCCCGAAGCCCCCGGCGGGGGGGATCACCGTTGGTGGGTTCCTCTGATGCATCCCACGGGCGAATGGGAGTATTACACCCTCTTCTCTCGAGGCCACTTCATGGATGCCCTCAATCAACAGCTCCTGACCCAACCCTTCACCCTGTTTCTTGGGGTCTGGCTGCTGGTCACCATACGTTCCACCTTGCCGCGCGGGGATGCGGTCCTATTTCTGGGATGGGCCGCGGCCGCGTATCTCTTCCTCATTCTCACCTGGAACCCCGACTATGGAGGCCAACGGGACTGGGACCTTTTCTCTATCGCGGCCTGGCCGATGACCTTACTGGCAGGATATGGGCTCATTCGCGCCCTTTCTCCCCCGGCCTTACTGCGCGCGGGCGTCATCCTTATCTTCAATCAATGGCTCTACACCGGGATATGGGTCTGGACCAACACCCTCCCTTGGGAATGGTCCTGACGCTCACATCACGGGCTGGGACTCATTGATCCAGGCCTGGTATTTGGTTAGGGGATTTTCCTCTTGTAAGGGCACTCGTACCCGGATCAACGTGCCCTGCCCGGGGGAAGAGAGGACTTCCAACTGGCCGTTAAGCGCCTCGACCCGCTCACTGATCCCCAGCATGCCCAAATGCCCCTGCCGGGCAAACATGATCCACCCGGAGGGGACATTAAACCCCTGACCGTTATCTTGAATTTCGAGGACCAAACTGCCCTTTTCCTGGAATAACCGTATCCAGATACGGGTAGGATGGGCGTGCCGGATGGCATTATTGATGGCTTCCTGGTAGATGCGGAAAAGAGCCAGGTGTTTGCGGGCCGAAATGGGATGGGCGATGCGCTCCAGATCAGGCATGAATTTAATGTGTGGGTGTTGTTCCTGCAACTTGGAAAGATGCGAACGGATCGCACCTTCCAGGCCAAAGGATTCCAGGGCCGGGGGACGCAATTCGGTGCTAAAGGTTCTCAACGACTTCTCTACATTCATGAGCGTGGCTTCAATGGCTTTCAATTGGGGGTCCTGCTCATACTGGTGGATTTTCCGCCATAGGGCGAGTTGATAAATGATGCTGTAAACATCTTGAATGGGGCCATCATGGAGCAGGCGGGCCAATTCCAGCCGTTCCCGTTCACTGTTTTCTGTCAGGCGCCATTTAACCTCCTTCAATTCAGCCTGCATGCGGGCCATCACTTCCAATTGATGGCGGAGCGTTTCCACCAGGTGGATGTTTTCCGCGGCCAAAGAAGTCTGTTCGGCCAATGTATCCAAGATCGCCCAATCTTCCTTATCCAAAGGTTCATCCATCTGACGCCGCCCGATAAGGAGCACACCCAGAAGCTCGCCCCGGCTGGTACGCAGGGGCACCCATATTTGCACCCGACCATCCTGAAAGAAGACCTTTGTTTCGGGGGGCAACTGCTTTTGAACCCGGGGAGGGAATAGGGCCAGGGTGGGTTGCGGGCCTTTGACTTTGCTTAGATAATGGGCCAAGGGACTGTCGGGATCAATTTGAAAGCCTTGCAAGACCTCTTGCGGATACCCAATGGAAAGATACAGGCGCAGCACGTCCTCCTGCAGCCATAGGAGCGCGGCCTCCCGAAAGCGCATATCTCGGATGTTCTTCAGAAGCTGGCGTGCCAATTCATTGAGGTGGATGGCACTGCTCAATCGACGGCTACTCTCTTGCACGATGGAGCGGTAATCATACCACTGGCCGTAGAAAAAGCGATTGAGGTAATTTTCCGAGCGTTCCTTAATTTTTTCCACCCCAAATACGGCCACAAAGATGGTGATGATCCCGGCAATGATATGGACCATGTGGGTGGACGTGGAAGGAACAAACAAAAAGCGGATAATCCCATAAGAAATATAGTAAATACCAAAAAGAAATGCTACCAGAGTAAGATAAAGGATGGTTTCCTTAAGCCAATAGTCAAAAGTACCTAAATTTTCTTCATGTATGGCATAGGCGTAAGCGATAGGGAGTAATATCAAAAAAGGGAAGGTCCAAATGTACTCGATTAGCGGATGACCGACAAGGATGGCCGGAAGGAAAGAAAAAACTAACAAAGGGAGAATGCTGAAGAGCATCCCCGCGATGAGCAAACGGTGTTGTCGCCGCAAACGGATGGTCTTGCCTTGCTTGGAAGCATAGAACAAACTAATGAGGGCAATAAGCATCACAAGGCCCGTGAACACCATCCGCTGAGAGGCCAGAAATAGAAGCCAGGTGGCATTCATCCCGCCCCGATCCACAAGAAGATAAACCGTGGTGAAAAAGATAGCTCCACCATACGCGAGCAGCAACAATGCCGTACGCCAACGCCCCTGTCGTTCGTAAGGGAAGGTGAGATAAAAATGGAGCACCAATGGCGTAAGGAAGAGCAAAGAGATGGCAAAAAGATTATTGATCAAAGCCCGCACTTGAAAGGTGGACACCCCACCGGAAATAAGCATGATGGCAGACATCTGCCCCAAAATGAAAAAGAGTTGCGTGGCTTTCGTAAAAGGTGAAGCCACCAAAACCAACATGGTCACCACCAAAAAGATAAAGGCCAGAAGCAACGGTTCCAGATCCTTCAGGAGCACACGCCAGGGCGTTATGGTCAATACCACAGGCACATAACGGACCTCATCTCCTCGTTGGACCGCATACACCCCCACATTGTCCCAACGGAGACCATCGTAGGGGGATTTCAATGTGGCGATAGATTCCCCATTCAGGGATAGCAACACGTCGCCCACTTGCATCCCGGCCCGGGCCGCGGGGGAATCATGAGCTATTTCCAACACGCGATAATCTTTTGAGAGCTTCATCCCGCTGTAGGGCGCGCCCACCACCGTCCACATGCCCCAACTCCAGAACGCCAGGTTCATCAAGGCTATCAGGAACAGCAGCCAGCGTAGAGGACTAAATTGACGAAAAGGCCGAACTAACGTTTTGGAAAAACTCGGTACGTTCATTATTCACATCATTGGGTTACTTTGCGCTTAAGAGCTTTCCGTAATGCAGGGAAAGGCGATGAAGCCAGCTTTCTAGAGGAGCTTTGTCTTCGGCCGGGATATCCAGTGCATCCAACGCGCGTTGGGCCCGCCGCTTATAACGCATGGCTTCTGCCATGACGTAAACTTCCCCCCCAAGGGAGCGGACCATGATCCGGACTTCCGTTTCGGCCTGAGGGTCCTCTTTCACCTGTCGTAACCAATGTTGCAATCGTTCTCGTTCAGGAGGCGAAGCAACGACCAACGCGTAGAAAACAGGGAACGTATAATGGCCTCGGGCGATATCCCCCACATTCTTTTTTCGAAAATCCCCCAAATCATCATTCAATTGCAACATCATCCCCAGATTATAACCAAACGCCTCGAACTGGGAGAGCTTTTCCTCATCTGCGGTAGCACAGCGCGCCCCCGCCCATGCCGCCAACATAAAAAACTCTCCCGACTTGGCGCTCATAATCTGGCGATACCCTTCTATGTCCAACTGGCCTTGTTGGGTGATATCCAGATGTTGCCCCGCAGCCATTTGCAAAATGGTACGATTAAAGGCTTCGATCAAAGCCAGAGGTAACCCCCTATCCCAAGAAGGAGGCATGGCCGCCAGGGCACTGTTGGCTACCGCCACAAAACTGGTGGCCAGGTTGATCGCCACGGGAGGAGGCAGGGGCTTGTTCCCAAGGATGACCTCGTCTCCATCTTCCACATCATCAAACAATTTGGCTGCCAGATGCAGCGCGCGCCAAGCCACCGCTGCTGGTAACGCGTCTTCCGCCTCCCCACCAGCGGCTCGACAAGTCTGCAAGGGCAACGTGGAAAGAGGGAATCCCCCTTCTTCCCGACGTTGCTCGGTTTCCAGCAACGAAAAGGCAAGGCGCGAAAAACTATCATCCTCCAATCCAATCGTTGAGAGGATGATAGTCCTCAGTGCTTCGT
Organism: Anaerolineae bacterium; assembly: GCA_027002405.1. Lineage (GTDB taxonomy): Bacteria > Chloroflexota > Anaerolineae > J102 > J102 > M2005. The sequence goes on from JALWZT010000078.1 coordinate 5,396, forward strand.
AGATAGGAACGATGAGATCATTCAAGGAGCACCGGGCGAATTCAAGTATGGGTTCAATCCTGGAACTGGCGGGGCTAGTCTTGGCTGCTTTTCACGCCATCTGCTGACACGAATGAAGCGAATGGGGCGAATGTCTTTTCTTCTTCCTCAAGTTCGCGTTCATTCGTGTCACGATCAAAAAACGCCAGTATCCAGTTAAATGGAAGAAGTTGCCAAATCGGGCTCTTCGCCCTGCCAACCGGGGAAAGGACCTTCAGTCAGCTCCATACCTTGCCAGCCGGGGAAAGGACCTTCGGCCAGCTCCATGCCCTGCCAGCCGGGGAAGGGACCTTCGGCCAGCTCCATGCCCTGCCAGCCGGGGAAAGGACCTTCGGCCAGCTCCATGCCCTGCCAGCCGGGGAAAGGACCTTCGGCCAGCTCCATGCCCTGCCAGCCGGGGAAAGGACC
>JALWZT010000078.1:5942-7839 GCA_027002405.1 Anaerolineae bacterium
GGAAGGGACCTTCGGCCAGCTCCATGCCCTGCCAGCCGGGGAAAGGACCTTCGGCCAGCTCCATGCCCTGCCAGCCGGGGAAAGGACCTTCGGCCAGCTCCATGCCCTGCCAGCCGGGGAAAGGACCCTCGGCCAGCTCCACGCCCTGCCAGCCGGGGAAAGGACCTTCGGCCAGCTCCATGCCCTGCCAGCCGGGGAAAGGACCTTCGGCCAGCTCCATGCCCTGCCAGCCGGGGAAGGGACCTTCGGCCTTCCATGCAGCCATGGCCGTACCCAAAGCCTCCTCCCGCATGGACAGCAAAACATCCTTCTCTTCCTCTGTCAGAACGAAGGATTGCAATACCGCCTCTGGTTCACGCAGAAAACGAATCAGGAACCCGCGATCTGTGGAAAGTGCATGAACGATGTGTTGAAATTGATGCGCCATGAGAAGCCTCCTTTAGAAAGAAACAACAAATGTTGCGCCAGGTTCATTTGCTGATGCTAATGTTCCCTTTTTATTATAAGGATCAAATATACCCTTGTCCCTGTCGTTTACGACAGTTTTTTCACATTTCCTGTTTTTTACCGAATCCGTGCCGAATCGCCCAGGCAATGGCCGCACCGCGCGAGTTCGCCCCGATTTTATCGTAAATGTTGCGCAGATGGTAACGCACTGTACGTTCCGAAATCCCCATCTCCGATCCAATCTGGTTGTTCGTCCACCCCAAGGCCAAAAAATGAAGAATTTCCCGCTCACGACTGGTCAGTTGCTGTTCGACCGAGCGCTCCTGCAATGGTCGCCGGGCCATTTTCTCAATAATGGCATCACTAAACCAACCGGTCTCCCCGGCCGCCACTCCACGAACAGCTTCCACAATGGTTTCCAAAGCCTCTCGTTTCAGCAAATACCCGGCTGCACCGGCCTCCACCATCTCGATGATGAAATTTTCATCATCATAAGCACTGAGTGCCAGCACCCGAGTAGGGGTCTCCTCCTGGGCCAGGGTACGAATCACATCCAACCCCGACATATTGGGCATGGAGACATCCAAGACCAACACATCAGGCTTCAGCTCTCTCACCTTGGCCAGGGCTTCCTGACCATCCGAAGCCTCATCGATGACCTTCAGATCGCCTTCCATCTCCAACATGGTTTTGATCCCCTGGCGAAGCGCGGGATGATCATCGGCAAGAATCACGGTAATCTTTTTCATAATAACAGGATAAGGGGATGTGGGATTGGATATTGGATATTGGGTATTGGACACTGGCGTTTTTTGATCTTGACACGAATGAACGCGAATTTCACGAAAAAGAATAAGAAAAATTCGCCAAATTCGTTTAATTCGTGTCGAAAAATGGCGTGAAAAGCGACCGAAATAAGTTTCGCCAGGCTCCAGCTTTATGTTCAAAGCAGTCCAACGGCGGGCTCGCCCGCACCGATACCGAGGAAAATGGGAACGCTGATTTGCGCCGATGCTGCGCAACGCAGATTTTCGCAGATGATTTTTATTTTGATTTTATCTGCGTGAGTCTGCCTCTATCAGCGTTCATCTGCGTCCTCTATTTTCATAGCAGTCCGACGGCGGGCCACCCCGCGCCGATACCGACGAAAATGCCTTGCGGCCAGGGCGGCGTGACTCGTATTCCGTATTGCGTATTGCGTAACGACTGGACGGAATACGGAATACGCAATACGAACCTTTGCCGACTCGCCCAACGTCGGCCTGGCGATTCCTCAGCAACCAGCGATCATTCTATTTTCATAGCAGGCGCCACGCGCGGCGGCGCGCCGATACCGACGAAAATGCCTTGCGGCCAGGGCGGCGTGACTCGTATTCCGTATTGCGTATTGCGTAACGACTGGACGGAATACGGAATACGCAATACGAACCTTTGCCGACTCGCCCAACGT
>JALWZT010000079.1 GCA_027002405.1 Anaerolineae bacterium
GTTCTGGGCGATCACCCCTCCCCTGCTTGCGGGGGAGGGGTGATCGCCCAGAACGGAGGGGCTACGTAAGACTCATCCCCCCTGCAGAAGCGGTCGGAAGGGGGCACTCTCGGCGTACCGCAGTAAGCCAACAGGTTCGTTCAACCTCGGGCGCTAAGAGACTGATTACTGATTACTGATAACTGATAACTGATCACTGATGACTCCCCCTCGCGCGCCCCTCTTGCCCTCCCTGCCATTTCCTGGTATGATTTTCCTATCCCTCCCAAGCTCCTCCCTTTTCAATGAGGAAAGGCCATGAAACACACTCCGTGGCGATGGCTTTGGCTCGCGGCGATACTCTTCGTGTTTATCACCCTCCCTGCCGCTGCCCAAAACAAAAGCGTGCTTTGGAATCGCTTTGACGTGACCATCACCGTCAACCCGGACGGGACCTTCGACGTGGCGGAAGAGCAGGAAATCCAATTCACGGGGGGCCCTTTCACCTACGGATACCGGGAGATCAGCAAAAAATACACCGAAGGCATCACCGATGTGCAGGTAGTCGATGCCCAGGGCCCCTATCGGCAGAGCCATGAGGAACAGCCGGGCACCTTCTATGTGGAGGATCGGGGGGATAGTGTGTATGTGAAATGGTTCTTTGCCCCCACGTCCGATGCCACCCGTACCTTTACCATCCGCTACCGGGTCCATGGCGGGTTGCGCTATTATGACCAGGGGGATCAGTTGTGGTGGAAAGCGGTTTACGCTGACCGGCCCGCGGCCGTGCAGGCCAGCGTGGTCACGGTCTCCGTGCCCGCACCTGCCACCATCGACAACATGGACACCTACGACACCCTGGCCGAGATGACCCTGCTCAACCCCCAGACCGCCCAATTCACGGCCAGGGCCCCCATTCCTCCGGGGCGGGTTTTTGAAGTCCGGGTTCAATTCACCCATGGCGTGGTAGCGGGGAGCCCCCCCTCCTGGCAGGCAGAGGCCGACAAAACCGCGGCATTCTCCCGTTGGCGTCCGGTCATCAACCTCTTCGTGGGCCTCCTGGGGCTCATGCTTATCTTCTTGGCGCCCGTGGCCCTCTACCTGCTGTGGTATTTCTATGGCCGCGATCCTTCCCCCCAGATCGCGCCCGAATACCTGCCCGAGCCCCCCTCGGATCTCCCTCCGGGCATGGCCGGCACCCTCATCGACGAGCGCGCGGGGCCCCAGGAAGTCATTGCCACCCTGGTGGACCTGGCTCGCCGCGGCTACCTGCGCATGGACGAACAGTTCGAAGAAAGCGCCTTTGGCTATTCTCAGCACGACTTCCTCTACACCAAACTGAAAAAACCGGATGAGCACCTGCGAGACTACGAACGTTACCTGCTGAAGAAACTCTTCGACCACCGGAGCCAGCGTAAACTCTCGGATCTGAAGGATCATTTCTACAAACATATGAACAAAGTCCAGGAGCTTCTCTACGAAGAAGTGGTGAAAGCGGGCTATTTTGTGGACAATCCCCGTAAAGTCCGTAGGCGATGGCTGACCCTGGGCTTTGTGCTCCTCTTCCTCATCGGGGTCTTTGCCTGCATCGGCCCTGCCATGTTCCTCCCTTTCACCGATATGGCCCTCATCCTGGTCATTGGGCCGGGCATCTTTGCCATGGGACTCCTCATCCTTTCCTTCTTCATGCCCCGCAAGACCCAACTAGGGGCCGATGAAGCCGCCAAATGGCGGGCCTTCCGCCACTATCTCAAACATCTCAAGGATTACGTCGACCTGGAAAAAGCCGCCGATCTCTTCGAACGCTATCTGCCCTACGCCATTGCCTTCAAATTGGAGAAACGTTACCTGCAAATGTGGGAATCCGCGCAAAACGTCCCGGTTCCGACCTGGTATGGGCCTTACATCGAGCCTGGGCCCATCCATGGCGGAGGCGTTCCTGGTCATGCCAGCCCTGGGCCCCGGCCCGAAGGGGGCGGCACCCCCTCCCTGGCCGATGCCAGCAAAAGCATGAGCACCAGCTTTGCCAGCATGAGCGCGGGCCTGGCCTCCATGCTTTCGACTGCCTCCACCGTGCTTACCAGCAAACCCCAATCCTCTAGCGGCTCGGGGGGCGGCTGGTCCGGCGGGGGCTGGTCCGGTGGCGGCGGCTTTGGTGGTGGCGGCGGCAGCGGCGGCTTTGGCTAAGTAACCGTCTAGAAATAACTTCCCTTTTTTGCCGCAATCCTTGCCGAGTAAACTCGAGCCTATGGAGGCGCTTCGCGCCCATGGTCGCCCTTCGGCGACCCCTTTTGTCGCCGTTTTGGACGGCGGAGGCCGTCATCTGATCTCCTTCCGCTGTTCTCCCCCGCTTGCGGGGGAGATGAAGAGGGGGCGGGCCGTAGGCCTTAAGTGTTCGACTTCAGTCGATGAGCACAAAAACGGAAACTAATTTTTAGACGATTACTAAAGCTTTCCGGCCGCTCGCCGATACGGATGAAAGGAGAACGCAGATTTGCGCCGATGCTCCGCAACGCTGATTTGCGCAGGTGATGTTCAGGCTTAGCCGACTAAAGTCGGACCTTGAGGTCTCCGGCCTGAAAGGCGGCCTACGCCGCCTTCCCGAGTTCAGCTACTGAACACTGATGACCGATTACTGATCACTGACTACTACTGCTCAACGTCGTCCCGACGACCTCAATCCCAATCCCAATCCCAATCCCAATCCTAATCCTAATCCTAATCCAAATCCTAACCCAAATCATACCATGAAAAGCACTGGACGCGTCGTTGGTATCATCCTCATAGCTCTGGCCCTGCTCATTTGCCTGGGCTCGGCCGCGTGGTTTGTCACCGCGCTCTTCAGCGAAGCCACGGCTACCGTGGGGGGGCAGGTGCTGGGCTTTGTCCTGGTCTTCATCTTTATCGTCCTCCCCCTGGCCGCGGTGGGCGTCTACATGCTGTGGCATGGGCGCCAGGAAGAAGCCCGCATGACTCGAGCCCAGCAAGAACGCACCATCCTCAACATGGTCCTTACCCAGGGCAAAGTGCGGCTCAGCGACATCGCGCTGGAGATGAACCTGCCCCGGGATCAGGTGGAAGACCTGGTCCGAGACCTGGTGGGCAAAAACCTCTTTTCGGGCGCGGTCAACTGGAAGGATGGCATTCTCTATTCCGAAGAAGCTTCCCAGCTCAAAGCGAATCAGAAGTGCCCCAACTGCGGTGCCCAGCTTGAGCTCGCGGGCAAGGGCCTGATTGTCTGCCCTTACTGTGGCACCGAGATCTTCATTCACAACTAAGTGATAGCCGTTCCATCCACTTTCTCAATTCGAAACCCCAAAGACACCATGAAAGATTTAACCCAAAAAGCATTGAGCAAAGCCCAGGCGGGCATGGAAGCGACTCATGGCTTCCTTTCCGACCTGCCCGTTCTGGGCGATTACCAGGATAAAGAACGCCGCCGCGACGCGGACCGGCGTCTGCGCGAGGGCATCGCCCGGCACCTGGACGGGGCCCGGGAACAGGTGGTGGAAATCGAACACCTGTTGTTGCGCAAGGGCAAACTCACCGCACTCCCTTATGTGGATGTGGCCGCCAACCGCCTGCAAGTTTTGGTGGACCGAGTGCGCACCGCGGCCAGGGGTTATCGTGGCTATTTCGACGCGGAAACCCTGGGCGAGGAAGGGCTGCAGCGCCTCTTTGAATTCGATCAACGCCTCGCGGCCCAACTCCCCGTTATTGATCAACGCATCGAGGCCCTGCGCCAGGCCGTGGACGCGGGCGAGGATTACTCGCCCCCCCTCATCGCCCTGATCCGCGCCGTGGACGAACTGGGTCAACGCCTGGACCACCGCATGGAAGCCATCCACGCTCTGACCAACGCCTCCCCCTTGCCCGAAAAATCTTCATCCCCATAACCCTTTTTACCTCCAAAGGAGCAAAAGACCATGGTTCGTATCTTCGATATCATCCAGGCCCCGGATATGGGCCCCGATCAACTGGTGGCCCGGGTCCCCGAAGTGGGGTGGGGCGACATCCGATTGGGCTCTCAACTCATCGTGGGTGAAAGCCAAAACGCGGTCTTTTTCCGCGACGGCAAGGCCCTGGATACCTTCGGCCCCGGACGGCACACCCTCACCACCGCCAACATCCCCCTGCTCATCAACCTGTTGGGCCTGGCCTTCGACGGGCAATCCCCCTTCAAGGCCTCGGTTTACTTCGTCAACATGATCGACATGCTCGATCAAAAATGGGGCACCAGCCAGCCCATCGCCCTGCGAGACCCGGATCTGGGCATGGTCCGCCTGCGGGCCTTTGGCGCGTTTTCCTTCAAGGTTCAGGATGCACAACGCTTTGTGGCCCAAATCGTAGGCCAACGGGGGCTCTACAGCACCAGCGAAATCCGTAACTGGCTGCGCGGCCAGGTGGTCTCTGCCCTTACCGACCTGCTGGGCGAGACCGGGGCCGGGCTCTTCGACCTGCCCAAACTCATCGACGAGCTGGGGGTTGCGCTCAAAGCCAAGCTTTCTGATAACTTCGACCAGGTTGGGATTCAACTCAAGCAGATCTTCATCGAATCCATCAGCGCCACCGAAGAAACCCTGAAAGCCATCGACGAACGCGCGGCCATGGGCGCCATTGGCGACATGCAGGCCTATCTGCAATTCAAAGCCGCTCGCGCTTTGGGCGATGCAGCCAAAGCCTCGGGGGGAGGTGGCGCGACCAGCGAAGGCCTGGGCCTGGGCGCGGGCATCGGCATGGGCGCGGGCCTGGGTGGCATGATCGCACAAGCCATGGCCAGCGCTCAACAGCCTCAACAACCCGCGCAGCCTTCCCAACCCGCGGCCCCGGCCAACCCCACCACCCGGGCCGAAATCCAGGCCCTGCTCGACAACCTGGATATGCGCCTGGCCAACGGCGAGATCAGCGAAGCGCTCTACGAAAAACTCACCGCCAAATGGCAAAAACGGCTGGAAGAACTGACTGAATAAACCTCGCCGTCATGCACCATTTTACAAACAAAACCTGCATCGGGTAGAATCTGGATGGAATAGCATTCGGCTATTCCGTCCTTTTTTGTATTTTTCATAACTACACACGCACCCTCTCATAGCAAGACAAAAACCACTAAGGACACGCTGTATCATTACTTTTCTTCTTCCATGAAGGAGTTCACCCATGATTCCTGATTTCGAAAACCGTTTACAAAAATACGCGGCCCTCATCACCCACGTGGGCTTGAACGTGCAGCCCGGCCAGGAAGTGGTGCTACGCACCCCCATCGACACCGCGCCCCTGGCCCGGCAGGTGGCTATCCATGCTTATCAGGCTGGAGCCAAATTCGTCCACGCCCTCTACAGCGATGAACAGATGACCCTCATCCGCTACCAACACGCCCCTCGCGACACCTTCGATTACTTCCCCCAGTGGTATGCGGACGCCCTCATTGGCCTGGCCGAAAGCGGCGCGGCCTTCCTTTCTGTCTATGCCACCGATCCCGAACTGCTCAAAGACCAGGATCCCGAACTCATCAGCCTGGCGCAGAAAGTCGCGGCCCAGAAAACCCAGCGCTTTGCCGAACTGCTGGGCGCGGATCAGGCCCCTTGGACCGTGGTCAGCGGAGCCGTGGCCAGTTGGGCCCGTCGTGTCTTCCCCGATCTGGCGCCCGATGAACAGGTGGATGCTTTGTGGGAAGCTATCTTCAAGGCCTGTCGCGTCGATGCCGAGGATCCAGTGGAGGCCTGGCGCCAGCACACCGAAAATTTGGCCAAACGGGCCCATTACATGAACCAAAAACAATATGTGGCCCTGAAATACACCAGCGAAGGCACCGACCTGACCGTAGGCTTGCCCCAAAATCACATCTGGAAAGGTGGCTTTGGCCAGACGCCTCAAGGCGTGCGCTTCACCGCCAACATTCCCACCGAAGAGATCTTCACCCTCCCCCATCGGGAACGGGTGGATGGCGTGGTTCGAGCCACCATGCCCTTGAACCTGCGCGGCAACCTGGTCGAAAACTTCTGGTTCCGCTTCGAACAAGGCCGGGTGGTGGAAGCTCATGCCGAAAAGGGCGAAGCCATCCTCAAACAATTGCTAGAGACTGACGAAAACGCGGTGCGTCTGGGCGAAGTCGCGCTGGTGCCCCAAAGCTCCCCCATTGCCCAGATGGGCATCCTCTTCTACAACACCCTTTACGATGAAAACGCCTCCTGCCATCTGGCCTTGGGGCGGGCCTATCGCACCAGCCTTGTCGATGGCGAAGCCATGACCCGAGAAGCCTTCATGGCCGCCGGTGGCAACGACAGCCTTGTCCATGTGGACTTCATGATCGGTTCCGATGACATGGATATCGACGGCATCCTCCCCGATGGTTCTACCGAACCTGTCTTCCGTCGGGGTGAATGGGCGTTTGAGGTGGCTTCATGATGGGTGAGTTCTCGCTCGTGGCGCTTTGCCTCCCGCGCCGTTACTCTTCGGCCCGGTAGACCATGGACGCGAAGGTGAGCGCGCCGGGCGGGGCCAGGTTGGCCTGAGGATCAATGGGCACCTGGATCAGAGTCGGTTGATCCGAAGCTTTGGCATGAGCCAGGGCCTGATGGAGCTCGTCCAGACTGGCTGCGTGCACGCCCACCCAGCCAAAGGCCCGAGCCAGGGCCGCATAATCGGTGGGGGCATGCTCCGTCTCCACCCATTTCCCCACTTGGGCCAGCAATTGGGAGGAACGTTCCATGCCCCAACCGGCATCACTGGCCACCACCACCGTGATCTTCAAATGATGCCGTTTCGCGGTTTCCAGCTCCTGCATGTGAAAACCAAAAGCACCATCCCCTGTCACCAGGACCACTTCCTGTCCCGGCCGGGCGAATTTGGCACCAATGGCATAAGGCAACCCCGTGCCCAAAAAACCAAAGTGGGCAGAATAGAGATACGTTTTGGGGCGAAGGATGGGCGCGTAACTGGCAAACCACAAGCTCGTGTTGCCCCCATCCTGCACCAGGATGGCCTCTGGAGGAAAGGCGCGGCGCACGGCTTCGACCATGGCACCAGGGTTGACGCCGCTACCACCGAACGTCTTCGCCTGGGCCAGTTCTTCCTGCCATGATGCCGTCAACGCGTCGTAGGCGCTCATGTCGGGGGGGGATTTGGGCCCACCCAAAGCCTGGACTTCGGCCAAAAGCGCCTGGAGTGCGGCCCGCACATCGCCCACAATCGCCACCTCTACGGGCCGGTTCAACCCAATGGCTTCAGGGTCCGCGTCGATCTGAATGGTGGCTGTATCCATGCTCCACATCGGTGGTCGCCCCCAGCCATCCAGCTCCCCCAGGCGAGACCCCACCACCAGGGCCACATCCGCCTCTTCCCGCATGCGTTCCAACGCGTCTCGGTTCAGTGGATGGAAATAGCGAGGATGGTTTTCGGGCACCACCCCTCGCGCGGTGAGGGATGTGGTATAGGTCGCGCCCAGGTATTCGCCCAAGGCCAGGAAATCCTCCCAGGCTTCGGCCCACAGCACCCCCGCGCCCGCGTGCAGAGTGGGGCGGTTTGCCTCCATCAACATGCGCGCGGCCTGGCGAAGGGCCTGAGGCTGGCCCGGGCCCCAATGGGATACCCGATACCATTCCGGGGGCCACAGATCGGTGATGGCTTCCGCCTCGATGGTTCCCCGCATCAGGTCTTCTGGGATTTCGATGTACACCGGACCTTGTCGTGGGGCCCTTGCCATGCGGAAGGCCTTGCGCATGAGCTCGGGCAGACGCCGGAGATCCCGCAGTCCGGCCTGCCATTTGGTAACGGGCTTGTAGAGGTCCAACAAAGGAGCGGTTTGGAAGTTATCCCCCCGCGGGGGGTAGATGATGTTGCGCCGACGTTGCCCGCTGAGGACAATGAGGGGGACTCCCTCCACCCAGGCCGAGACCACGCCCGAAAGCATGTTGGCCGCGCCCGGGCCAATGCCACCGAAGACCACCGCGGGCCGACCCCGCATCCGGGCGTAGGCTTCGGCCATGTGCGCGGCCGCGGCCTCATGCCGCGGGCAGATGTAGCGAATGCCATACGCATCCAACCTGGCCAGCCAGGCATTGTAACTACCATCCAGGACACCAAAAATGACATCCACATGTTCCAGTTGAAGCGTTTTCAGCAAAAGTTCGCCGCCGGTGATAGGAGCCATGATGTTTGAGGGGGTGGGGAGTGGGTGTTGGAGATGAAATAGGGGGTAGGAGCATTGTAGTACAGAAAAAGCAGTTGTCAAAATCATCATTTTGAGGGATAATGGGACATCCCCACCATGTTATGGAATCGGAGCCAGCTTCATGAACCCATCTTTTGAGACCACGCTCACATCGTGGCGCGACCCCATGAAAGAAGCCATCCAAACCCTGGTTCGCATCCCCAGTTTTCTCGTGGAAGGGGGTGATGGCTATCCCTTTGGCCTGGCTGTGCATCAGGCTCTGAAACAAGCCACCGAGATCGCCGCGGACCTGGGGTTCCGCACCTGGTACGACAACGCCGGCTACTATGCCTGGGCCGAAATCGGCCAGGGCGAGGAGCTCATCGGCATCATTGGGCACATGGATGTGGTGCCCCCCGGGAACCCTGCCTCCTGGACCACGCCCCCCTTTGAGCCCGTGGAACGGGATGGTAAGCTGTACGGTCGCGGGACTCAGGACGATAAAGGGCCCATGATGGCCGCCCTTTTCGCGGCCAAGGCCGTGATGGACGCGGGCGTGCCTTTCCCCAAACGATTGCGGTTTATCTTTGGCGGGGATGAAGAAAATCATTGGCGGGGGATTCAGCGTTATTTGGAACGGGAAGAGATACCCGATATGGGCTTCACCCCGGACGCGGAATTCCCCCTCATCTTCGCGGAAAAGCATATCTTGCAGGTGACGCTGACCACGCCCAACGAGGGCGCGGCGCTCATGGAGCTGGGCGTGGCGTATAACGCGGTCCCGGGCGAAGCGGTCTACACAGGCCCTCAGCAGGAAGCTTTGATCGCCCAATTGGAAGTCTTGGGCTTCCCTTATGAAAGGATCGAAGGGGGCGTGCGAGTGCTGGGCCAGGCTGCCCACGCGTCCCTGCCCGAAAAGGGCATCAACGCGATCACCCGATTGGCTTTGGCCCTAGATGCCATGGGGTGCCGGGCCAAAACCGTGCGCTTTCTCGCGCGAACCATTGGCCAGGATATCCACGGCGAGACCCTTTTCGGCCCGGTCGAGGACGAGGTCTCGGGGCCATTGACCCTCAACGTGGGGCGGTTGGTCATCACCCCCCAAGAGGAACGCCTGGGCCTGGACATGCGGATTCCGGTCACATGGACCAAGGAAGCCATCGTGGCTCCATTGCAGCAGGCTGCCGAGGACTTTGGCCTGACCTATCATGAGCATGCATGGAAAGAAGCCCTGTATGTGCCTTTGGACCATCCCCTGGTCCACACCTTGTTGCAGGTCTATCGGCAGGTCAGCGGGGATGAAGAAGCGCAGCCATTGGCCATTGGCGGGGGGACCTACGCCCGGGCCATGCCCAATTGCGTGGCCTACGGCCCCAACTTCCCCGGCGCGGAAGAGAGTGCCCATCAGGCCGATGAACATATTGTTCTGGCGGACCTGTACCGGGCCATGGAGGTTTACGCCGCGGCCATTTACGCCCTGACTCGCTAAATGCATCCTTTCTCACACTGTCAGGAGGTGACATGTTGAGGTTCCATAGGTTTTTGTTCCTGATGATGGCTGTCATGTTGGCAGGCATGGTAGGCCCGCGCGCGGCTCATGCAGAGGGAGACCGTACCCGCGGGTGGGCAGAGACCACGTACAAAGTGTATGTGGTCAAAGAAGGGGATACCCTGGGGATCATCGCCCGTAAGTTCGGGGTTACCATTGCCACCATCAAAAAAGCCAATCATCTGAACGTGGAACGGATTTACGTGGGGCAAAAGTTGCGCATTCCCACGCATCAAACCCAGGTTATCGCCGGGCAGAGTCAGGTCTTGGCCACCCGGCCGCCCGGATTCCAACCGCCCAACGCGTACAAATGGATCGAAGTGGACCTTTCGCAACAGCGCCTTTACGCGTACGAAAATGGTCAATTGGTTTTCAAAACCCGCATCAGTTCGGGGGTGGCCGGGCACCGGACCCCGGTGGGGCGCTTTCGCATTTGGGCCAAGGTCCGACGCCAAACCATGTCCGGGCCCGGATACAACCTGCCCAATGTGCAGTGGGTCATGTATTTCGCGGGGGAAAACGCGATCCACGGCACCTACTGGCATCACAACTTTGGGCATCCCATGAGCCACGGCTGCGTGAACGCGACCAACCAGGCCGCGCGTTGGCTTTACCAGTGGGCTCCCCAGGGCACCATCGTGGTTGTGCATCGATGAGCTAAATAGGATCAGGATCAGGATTAGGATTAGGATTGAGGATTGTTAGGCCGAGGTTAGGCGCGAGCGTGAGTAATCAGTAATCAGTGATCAGTTATCAGTAATCAGTGTTCAGTAATCAGTGTTCAGTTGACTCTGCATCCTCTGCGTTCTCTGCGGTGAGTAACCTTTCCGCAGGGGAGTCAGGGATCAGTCATCCAGTGTTCAGTGTTCAATGAGTAGGTTGACTGTGTCTTTGTGCTCTTTGTGTCCTTTGTGGTGAAAGATTATCTGCGGAAATCTGCGTCGCATCTGCGCAAATCTGCGTTCTATTTGAATCTTGAATCAGATGCATGCGGATTTCCACGGGCGCCAAACTTGAAAAAATCCCAGCCTTCTGCTATAATCCTTTTTGCTGTTGGGGGATAGTTTAATCGGCAGAACGGGTGACTCTGGATCACTTAGTCGGGGTTCGAATCCCTGTCCCCCAGCCTCGGAGCCCCCTCGTGGGGCTCTATTTTTGTTTTGGAGTAACTGCTATGAAAATAGGATTCGGATCAGGATTAGGATTGAGGATCGTCAGGACAACGTTGAGCGAGGCGGCAACGGACGTGATGCGTGAAACGTGAAACGTGAGCCTATCACGCATTACGCATCACGCTTCACGGCACCCCTGGCCTCGGTTGGGGAATCTTTCGGGAATGCAGTATACTTATCCCCACGCCATTATCCTCCATCCTTTTCCCAAACTGCATTTCCCATGCCTATGCGAGCCGTTGACATCATCGCCAAGAAACGAGATGGCTTGGCATTAACCACGGAAGAGATCGAGTTCTTCATTCAAGGCTACACCCGGGGCGATATCCCCGATTACCAGGCCGCGGCCTGGGCCATGGCTGTGCTCCTGCGGGGCATGACCGATCGAGAAGTCACCGATCTGACCCTGAGCATGGCCCACTCGGGCGAGATCCTGGACCTGAGCGACGTGGTCAAACCCGTGGCCGATAAGCATTCCACCGGCGGTGTGGGCGATAAAGTGACCCTGGCCCTGGCCCCTCTGGTGGCCGCGGCCGGCCAACCCATCGGCAAAATGTCGGGCCGGGGATTGGGCTTTTCGGGAGGCACGCTGGATAAACTGGAATCTATCCCCGGCTGGCGGGCCGAATTGAGCATCGAGGCATTCAAAAAACAACTGGCCGAGATCGGCATTGTGGTGGCCGGGCAAACCGCGAACCTGGCCCCCGCGGATAAAAAGCTCTACGCACTGCGGGATGTGACAGCCACCGTGCCCAGCATGGCCCTGATCGCGTCCTCGGTCATGTCCAAAAAACTGGCCGCGGGCGCGGACGTGATCCTATTGGATGTTAAGAGCGGGAATGGCGCCTTCATGGAGACCGTGGAGGAGGCCGCGGAACTGGCCCGGCTCATGGTTTCCATCGGCAACATGGCGGGCCGCACCGTCGCGGCCCGAGTCACCGACATGAATCAACCCTTGGGGTTTGCTGTGGGGAACGCCTTGGAAGTGAAAGAAGCCATTGCCACCCTCAAAGGCGAGGGCCCTCCAGATTTTACCGAGCTCATCCTCACCGAATCCGCGCATCTCCTGCATATGTGCGGTCGCGTCTCTTCGGTGGAAGAAGGCCGTCGCCGGGTGGAAGAGGTCCTGCAGAATGGCCAGGCCCTGCGTAAATTCCAGGTCTTTGTGGCCTACCAGGGCGGCGATCCCCGAGTGGCGGATGACCCGGACCGGGTGCTGGAAGCCGCATCCGTGGTCCTGCCCCTGACATCCCCCCAGGCCGGGTACCTGAAAGAAGTCCGGGCCCGCACCTTTGGCGAAGTCACGGTCAAACTGGGCGGCGGCCGCGAAAAGAAAGGCGATCCCATCGACCACCGGGTCGGGGTGGTCCTCAACGCCAAAATCGGTGATTGGGTGGACGCGGGCCAGGTGCTCTGCCACATCCATGCCCGCACCCGGGCCGAAGCCGAAGCCGCAGCCCAGGAGCTCCTCACCGCGTACGCGTGGAGCGAAACGCCCGTGGAACCCCCAGCCCTCATCAAAATGACCATCTCTCACTGACCTATCCCTCTTCGTCTTTCCCAACAAGGAGACGTACCATGTCGGAACCCATTTATCCGGTCATTCTGGCTGCCGCGCGCACGCCTGGCGGTCGCATGGGAGGCGCGCTTAGCGGAACCCCTGCCCCCAGATTGGGAGGGCATGTGATTCGAGCCGTGGTAGAGCGGTCGGGGATCGATCCGGCCCAGGTGGAAGAGGTTTTCATGGGCCAGGTGATCCCCGCGGGCGCGGGCCAGGCACCGGCCCGACAGGCCGCGATCTACGGCGGGGTGCCCGAAACCGTGGGCGCGGTGACCATCAACAAGGTATGTGGCTCTGGGTTGCGTGCCGTGATGTTCGCAGCCAGTAGCATCCGCGCGGGCGACGGTCAGCTTTATGTGGCCGGGGGCATGGAAAACATGAGCATGGGCCCCTACATGTTGCCCCGGGCCCGCTTTGGCTACCGCCTGGGCAATGGCGAACTGGTGGATGCCACCGTCCACGATGGCTTGATCGACCCCTTCAACCAACTGCACATGGGGAACGAAGCCGAATGGATCGCCCGCACTTACGGCATCACCCGAGAGATGCAAGACCAATTCGCGTATCAAAGCCATATGCGCGCGGCCAAAGCCACGGAAGAAGGCCGCTTCCGGGATGAGATCGTCCCCATCACCGTCTTGCGAAAACGCAAGGAAGTGGTGGTGGACTGGGATGAGCCCATCCGTCCCGACACCAGCCTGGAAGCATTGGCCCGGCTCAAACCCGCGTTCGAGGAAGGGGGCACGGTCACTGCGGGCAACGCGCCGCCCATCAGTGACGGGGCCGCGGCCCTGGTGATCGCCCATCCCGCCTACGCCCGGGCCCATGGCCTGCGCCCCCTGGCCCGGATCATCGGCTACACCTACGCGGCCGTGGAACCCCTGAAGGTCTTCACCGCGCCCCCCTTTGCCATCCGACGCCTTTTGCAAAAGATCGGTTGGAGCCTGGAGGATGTGGACCTCTTCGAACTGAACGAAGCTTTCGCGGCCCAATCCCTGCAAAATATCCTGGAATTGGGTTTGGACCAGGAAAAGGTCAACGTGCATGGCGGCGCCATTGCCCTGGGGCATCCCCTGGGCGCGAGCGGCGCTCGCGTGCTCACCACCCTTCTTTACGCATTGCGCCAGCATGACGGCCAGCGCGGCATTGCGGCCCTCTGCCTGGGCGGTGGCGAGGCCGTGGCCATGGCCATCGAGCGACTGCTATGAAAATAGAATGATCGCTGGTTGCTGAGGAATCGCCAGGCCGACGTTGGGTGAGGCGGCAAAGGTTCGTATTGCGTATTCCGTATTCCGTCCAGTCGTTACGCAATACGCAATACGGAATACGAGTCACGCCGCCCTGGCCGCGAGGCATTTTCGTCGGTATCGGCGCGGGCTTGCCCGCCGTTGGACTGCTTTGAAAATAGAGCCACGAAGGCACGAAGGCCCCTCACCGGCTCCCCCGCACGCGGGAGAAGAGGGAAAGGCACGAAGATTAAAAGATTAAAGACTAAAGATTATCTGCGTCAATCTGCGTTACATCTGCGTGCATCTGCGTCCCCATTTTCCTCATGAGTCCATCTCGTGCCAATCACAAGCTTCCCATCGCCATCATCCTTCCCCACGCGGGGCTGGAAACCCCGCCCGAGCTGCGAGGGCGGCTGGCTGTGGACGAGCACCAGATCTTCAACGAAGCCGATGTCTACACCGACTTGATCTTCGATTTTCGGGACCGGGTGACCCATTGGTTGCGCTTTCCGTACGCCCGCGCGATCATCGACGTCAACCGTCCCGATGATCCCTCCCTGTTAAAACGGGTGGGCGATGGCGTCATCAAGGATGTGACCAGCTATGGCCGGCCCGTCTTCAAACCCGGACAACGTCCCGACCTGCACGAAGAACGGGAGCTGGTTCATCAATACTGGCATCCCTGGCATGACCAATTGGAGGCCATCGCCCAGAACCCGGATATCAAGCTGGTGATCGACGCCCACAGCATGGCCGCGCGCGGGCCTCGTCGATACGATCCCCAGGAGCGCATGCGTCCCCGGGGTTGTGTTTCCAACCTGGGGGATGCGCGCGGGGCCCCGCGTTATGACTATCCTGGCACCACCATGACCGCGGAGGACTTGCAATTTCTGGGCCAACACCTGGGCCGGGCCCTGGCCCAGGTCCCCTCTCTCTGCCCCGTGGAGGAGCCGGGCCCGGTACGACTGAATGAACCCTACTGGGGCGGTTGGAACCTCAAAGCCCACGGGCTGGAAAGCCAACAACCCTGGGTGATGATCGAGGTCAGCCGGGCGATGTATGTGGGGTGGCAGGATGCCGAGACCCCGGCCCGACCGCCTCACATGGCCCAGATCGAAGCCCTGCGCGAAGTCATGTGGGAAGTCATCGAAGCCCTCTATTGGCGGCTGATGGAAGCGGAATAGGGCTGAAGCTTACTGATAACTGATAACTGATAACTGATTACTGATTACTCTCTCCACGCCCCCATGTCTTCCCCCCAAATCCGTGTGGCTCATGTCATCACCCGCTTTCATGGCGCGGGCGGGGCCAAAAACACCCTTTTCACCTGCGCGGGACTGGATAAAACCCGTTTTCAGGTGGACTTGATCGTGGGGGCCAGTGCCGATGCCTGGCGGGCCCAGGATGCAGGGGTTTCTTGGATCCAAATCCCCTCCCTGGTGCGTCCTATTCGCCCCTGGCAAGATGCTCGCGCCGCGCGGGCTTTGCTGCGGTTGTTTCGGGAAAAAAATTACCACATTGTCCATACCCATTTGGCCAAGGCGGGCATTTTGGGCCGCTGGGCCGCACATCGGGCAGGGGTTCCCATTGTCATTCACAGCCTGCACGGGGCGACCTTTAGCCCGGCCCATCATCCCTTGACCAATGCCCTCTACCTCGCGCTGGAGCGTAAGGCCATGACCTGGACCGATAAGGTGGTCAGCGTGGGCGAGGACCTCACCCGCCGTTATCTGGCGGCTGGGGTGGGCGCTCCCGACGATTACGTGATTATCCACAGCGGGATGGATTTGCAGGCGTTTCGAGCTGCAGGAGAGCTTTCGGAAGCCCAGCGGGAAGCCAAACGCCGGGCCTTGGGGTTGCCCCCCGGAGCTTTTGTGGCAGGGTATGTAGCCGCGTTGGAATGGCGCAAGGGGCATCGTTTCCTCATCCGCATGATGCAAACCCTCGCGCCTCGCTATCCTCAGCTCCATTTGCTCTTCGCGGGGGAAGGATTTTCGGCTTCTCGCCTGAAAGCTATGGTGACCAAGGCGGGGCTGGAGCACCGCATCCATTTTTTGGGATATCGGACCGATGTAGCCGAGATCCTGGCCGCGTTCCATGTCAAGCTCTTCGCCAGCAACCGAGAGGGGTTGCCCCAGGTGTTGGTCCAGGCCAACGCGGTGGGGGTGCCCATCCTGGCTTTTGAGGCCGAAGGCGTGCGCGACATGGTGCGAGACGGCTACAACGGCTATGTATTCCCCTACGGGGATGTGGCCGGCATGACCGCGGCCCTGGAACGTTTTATCCAGAACCCGGACCTGGCCCGCCGTATGGGCCAGCAGGGACCCTCCCTGGTGGATGACCGCTGGGAGATCGCCACCATGCAGCGTAAAACCCAGGCTCTTTACGACCAACTTTTGCAGGAGAAAGGATTGCGATGAGTCTGCATCGAGAAAGCCTATGGACTGGCCCGGAACGAAGGCGACAACTGGTCCTTCTTTTGGGTGATATCATGATTGTGATACTCAGCGCCATGGTCGCCGTGCTCATTCGCCGGGTCCTGGTCGAAGGCACCCCACTGGAGCAGGTGCATCTTTTCCCCCTGCCGAGTGGCATTTTTTCCTTGACCTTTGCCTTCCTTTTTTCGCTCTACATCTTTGATCAATACAACCTGGCCCGAGACATCGCAGAGCGCGCCAATACCGCGGTGCTTTTTCTGGCCACCTTTGTGGGGATGGCCCTGGCCGCGTTCATTTCCTTCTTCTTGCGCAATCTGCAGTTGGGCCGGGTGGTGGTGCTGACCCAATGGCCCCTGGCTTTTATAGGGCTCTATTTTTGGCGGCGGCTTTTCCATCTCTACCTGCTGCGCTACACCCGACCCCGCCGGGTGCTTTTGGTGGTGGATAATCCCGTGGAAAGAGGGATCGAGGCGGAGATCAGCGAGCGCCCCCTGGGGGATTATGAGGTCGTGGGTACCTTCATGATTTCTCATTTGCAGGATCGGGATAGCCAGGGGGAATGGGCCCTGGTGGATGAGCGTGGGCGGACCCTGGAACAGGTGGTGCGCGAGGAGCAGGTGAATATGCTGGTCTTCTCGGCCCGTGCGGGGATCCCGCCTCAATATCTGGAACAAGCCATCGATTGGAAGTTCGATGGCATTGCGGTCTACGACGCGGCCAATTTCTATGGCGCCATGACCGGCCGGGTCCCCATCGAGACCATCGATGCTCGCTGGATCCTCACCTATCTCAGCCAGCCTTACGGCTCCCCGGTGGTGCGCCAGATCAAGCGAGTCATGGATATCGTCCTAGCTCTGGTGGGGCTGGCTATCACCTTGCCTTTCTGGCCGCTGCTCATGTTGGCCATCAAGCTGGATTCCCCCGGCCCAGCCATCTTTCGACAAGAACGCCTGGGCATGCGCCAGCAGCCCATTGTCATCGCCAAATTCCGGTCCATGTATCACCATTATGAAGAAGAAGGCGAAGCCGCGTATGCCCAGGCTGATGACCCCCGGGTCACCCGGGTGGGCAAATGGCTGCGCAAGACTCGCCTGGACGAATTGCCCCAACTGTGGAACGTGCTCAAAGGGGAGTTGAGCATCGTGGGCCTGCGGCCTATCCGTAAGATCAACGCGGATCGACTGGCCCAGATGATCCCTTTCTATCATCTGCGCTTCAGCATGAAACCGGGCCTGACCGGCTGGCCTCAGATCCGTTATCGTTACGCGGACGACGATATTTCCCATCTCCACAAATTCGAATACGAACTCTACCACATCCAAAACGCCAGCATCGCTTTTGACCTTTACCTCATTGTCAAGACCCTGCAGATGATCGTTTTCGGCAGGGGGCAATAGGGTGTGGTTCAAGCCATTTGCCGGGCCAGAATTTCGAGCACTTGAAAGATACTCATGGATGGTTTATTACCCTCTGTTCGAGACGATTTCATTATAAGATACTTCTGCGATTGTATCAAACTGGAGTCTACCACGCCCGCCCGGTGATGAAGTAAACCTGTTTATTTGAATCATGCCCGAAAAGTTTATATAATGGACCCCATATTCCCCATCCCATCCTATCTCATCCCATCCTACCTCATCCCCATCAGTAACGATACCCATGAGCGTCTACGCAGGTAAGTATCTCCGCATTGATCTCACCCACCGCACCTGGGAAGAAATCCCTATCTCTGAGGACCAGGTCCGGCAATGGTTGTTAGGGTCGGGTTTTGCCGCGCATCTCTACTATCAGGAGATGGACCCCGACCTGGACCCCCTGGACCCTCGCGCCACCCTTTACATTTTCAATGGTCTATTGGTGGGCACCTTTGCTCCCACCGCGTCTCGCACCTCTTTTTGCGGCCGTTCGCCCCTTACTGGCATCTGGAATGAGTCCAATGTGGGGCATCATTGGGGCGCGGAGCTCCGTTTCGCGGGGTATGACGGCATCGTCATCACCGGCGCTTCCGAAACCCCGGTCTATCTTTACATCAATGGTCTCACCGGCGACATCGCATTTCGTGACGCATCCCACCTGTGGGGCAAAGATTGGTTCGAGGCCGGGGACGCGATCCTGGCCGAAACAGACCCCAAAGCGCAAGTGGCGGGCATTGGCATCGCGGGGGAAAACCTGGTGAAGATGGCAGGGATCCCGGTGGGACCTTCCCATTATGTGCGCATCGCGGGCCGGGGCGGCATGGGCGCGATCTTGGGCAGTAAAAAGCTGAAGGCCATCGCGGTGCGGGGTAAGAAGCGGCCCGATTACCCGGATCGCAAAAAATTCCTGGCCACGGTCAAGGCCCAGAATAAGTACATCAAGGAAAATTCCACGGCCATGAGCCTGCTGGGCACCGCGGGCGGATTCCAGGCCACCGAAGCCTACGGCGATCTCCCCCTGAAAAACTGGCGCCTGGGGACCTGGCCCAAAGCCAAAGAGCTCACCGGTTCGGTCCTTTACGAAAAATACCTCATTCGCCACACCCATTGCTTTTCCTGCCCCATTGGTTGCGGCAAAGAGGTGGAGGTGCCCGAAGGCCCCTATCAGGCTCCCCGGGGTGAAGGGGTGGAATATGAGACCATGGCCGGGTTCTTTGGCAATGTGCTCAATGAGAACATGGAGGCGGGCATCCTGGCCAATACCCTGTGCAACCGGTACGGCCTGGATACCATCTCCACCTCGGCGACCATCGCCTTTGCCATGGAAGCCTATGAGAAGGGGCTTATCACCGAAGAGGATACCGGGGGCATGGCCCTGACCTTTGGGGACCCTGATGTGATTTTGGAGCTCATCCGCCAGATCGCGCATCGGGAAGGCATCGGCGATCTCCTGGCCGAAGGCTCCCGGGCCGCGGCCCAAGCGTTGGGCCGAGGAGCCGAGGATTTCGCAGTCCATGTCAAAGGATTGGAAGTGGCCTACCACGATCCGCGCGGGTTTGTGAGCATGGCTGTGAACTACGCCACAGCCAATCGGGGGGGATGCCACCTGGAAGCCCTTTCCTACTGGAACGGCTACGGGCTCACCCTGCCGGACCTGGGCTACGGCGAGGTCAAGCCTCGTCTGGAATCCACGCCCGAGCAGGCCAAGATGGCCTACGATTGGCAGAATTACATGTCTGTGTACAACCCCCTGGGATTGTGTAAATTCATCGCCAAGGGCAAGGTCGGACCAGAACGGGCCACGGAGATCGTCAACAGCGCCTTGGGTTGGACATGGCAGCCCAATGATTTGATCCAAATGGGCGAAAAGCTCTTCCAACTGAAGCGCCTTATCAACAACCGCCTGGGGGTCACGGCCAAGGACGACATTCTGCCTAAACGCCTGCTCCAGGACCCTCGCCCCGATGGCAGCGCCGCGGGGAATCTCCCTGACCTGGACCTCATGCTGCCGGTGTACTACGAACTGCGCGGCTGGGATGAGGAAGGGCGTCCCACTCCCGAGCGCCTGCAAGCCCTGGGGCTTCCTTCATAACTGATGAGAAAACCTTAACCACGGAGACACAGAGATCACGGAGAAGGAAAATGATAAGGTTTGGAGATAATTTTCTCCGTGAATCCCCTTATTTTCTCTCTGTGTCCTCCGTGTCTCCGTGTTTGAAAAACGCAGTGCCTCCATAACTGGCTATCATGTTTATTCTTGATCACGATCCCCTTCGGGTTTTGCCCGACTACGAAAAGGGCAATTTCGCACATCTGCCCGGTTTGCTGGCCGCGTTGGCGGGCAAGCCTGTCCTGCCCACGGCCCTGACTCCTGAACGTTTTGGCTTTCAAACAGGCCAGTTCAGCCGGGTGGTCTTCCTTTTCCTGGATTCCTTTGGTTGGAACCAGTTCAGCTACTTCCGCCATCGTCGGCATCGGGTGGTGCAGCGGTGGCTGGAACGAGGCCAGGTGCATAAGATCACCGCCCAATTCCCACCCACCACGGCTGCGCATGTGACCACCATGGGCACGGGCCAGGTCGTGGGGGAGCATGGGGTCTTCGAATGGCAGTACTACGAGCCTGTAGTGGATGAGGTTATCGTGCCCCTGCTCTTTTCCTATGCAGGGGAAAAGACCCGAGGCACCTTGCGAGATGCCTATGTGGATGCCCGAGAGATTCTCCCCACCCAGACCCTGGCCACCAGGCTGAAGGAGGCGGGGATCACCCTCCATTCCTTTGTGCCGAAAGAGTACATCCCCACGCCTTACAATCAGATCATGACCCAAGGCGCGGAGGTGGTGGGGTACCGGACCCTGGCCGGGGGCCTGGTCGCGTTGAAACGCGCGATCGACCGCCATGAGGGAATCTTCCAGTTCTATACGCCCTTTATCGACAGCAACGCGCACAACTACGGGCCCTTTGACTACCGCACCCTGGCCGAAGCCGATGCCACGTTGCTGCTCATCGACCGCTTCCTGCTGCATCCCTTGCGCGGGCGGGAGGATGTGCTCATTATCGTCAGTGCCGATCATGGGCAGGTGCGGGTTGAGCCGCAGGAAACCTTCTACCTCAACCTGCAACCCGAATTTCAGGAACTGCGCTGTTACCTGCGAGCCAATCGTAAAGGCCGGATCCTGCCGCCCGGCGGTTCCCCGCGGGATCTTTTCCTCTACGTGCGGCCCGAATATGTGGGCCGGGCCCAAACCCTTTTGCGCAAGATGCTGGGAGGGCGGGCAGACGTCTATCGCATCGAACAGCTCATTGACGCGGGCCTTTTCGGCGTCAAGGATCCTTCGCCCGATTTCATGAAACGGGTGGGGAATCTGGTCATCTTGCCTCGAGGCACGGGCACGGTGTGGTGGTACGAAAAGAAGCGTTTTGAGATGACCCTGCACGGGCTGCATGGCGGCCTCAGCCGTGATGAGATGGAGGTCCCGTTGGTCCTGTACCGACCTTGATTGAGGAAAAAGCACAGCGTTCCCATTTTTTCTTTCAGAGGGCATGATGAACAACATCCGTACTTCTACCAATTCCCAGCGTCATTATCGTTCCGATATCATCAAAAAAGGCATCGAGCGGGCGCCGCATCGTAGCTTGCTCCGAGCCACAGGCGTGAAGGATGAGGACTTCGACAAGCCCTTCATTGCCATTGCCAATTCCTATATCGACATCATCCCCGGCCACGTGCATTTGGATGAGTTCGGGAAGTTGATCAAAGAGGAAGTGCGCAAAGCGGGCGGGGTGCCTTTCATATTTAATACCATTGGCGTGGATGATGGGATTGCCATGGGCCATGAGGGCATGAAATACAGCCTGCCCAGCCGGGAACTTATCGCGGATAGCATCGAAACCGTGGTTCAGGCCCACCAATTCGACGCGCTCATCTGCATTCCCAACTGCGATAAGATCGTGCCCGGCATGATTATGGGCGCGTTGCGTTGCAATATCCCCACCATTTTCGTATCAGGCGGGCCCATGGCCGCGGGGATCATGCCCGACGGCCGGGTCGTCGACCTGATTTCGGTCTTCGAAGGGGTGGGGGCCTATTCTCTGGGCCAGATCGACCTGGATGAGCTCAGCGCGTTGGAGCATTACGGCTGCCCGGGGTGTGGGTCCTGTTCGGGCATGTTCACAGCCAACAGTATGAATTGCCTTTCCGAAGCGTTGGGCATCGCCCTGCCCGGCAACGGCACCGCGCTGGCCTGTACCCCCGAACGGGAAGCTCTGGCCCGCCGCGCGGCCCATCAGATTATGTTTCTTCTGGAAAACGACATCAAAATCCGGGATATCGTCACCGAAAAGGCCATTGACAACGCGTTTACCCTGGATGTGGCCATGGGCGGCAGCACCAACACCGTGCTCCATACCCTGGCTATCGCGCACGAGGCGGGCATTGATTATGATATCGCGCGGGTCGATGCCATCAGCCGGCGCACGCCCAACATTTGCAAAGTCTCCCCTTCCAGCAGTTACCATATGGAAGATGTGCACCGGGCAGGGGGCATCAGCGCCATTCTCAAGGAATTGAGCCGGAAGCCGGGCCTGCTCCACACCGACACCCTGACCGTGACCGGCCAAACCCTGGGCGAAAACATTGCCGAGGCCCGTATTCTGGATGAGGATGTCATTCGTCCTTTGGAAAATGCCTATAGCCAGGAAGGTGGCCTGGCTGTGCTCTTTGGCAACCTGGCTCCCGAAGGCGCGGTGGTGAAGACCGCGGGGGTGCTGCCCGAGATGATGACCCATACCGGCCCTGCCCGCATCTACGAAAGTCAGGAAGACGCGGTCGCAGGCATCATGGCCAGGGAAGTACAGCCGGGAGATGTGGTGGTGATCCGCTACGAAGGCCCTCGTGGGGGGCCGGGGATGCAAGAGATGCTTTCCCCCACCAGCCTCATCATGGGCCAGGGGCTGGGGAGCAGTGTGGCGCTCATCACCGATGGTCGCTTTAGCGGCGGCACCCGGGGTGCGTGTGTGGGCCATGTGAGCCCCGAAGCCGCGGCCGGAGGCCCTATCGCGCTCATCGAGCCAGGGGACCTCATCACCGTGGATATCCCCAACCGCCGTCTGGAGCTCCATGTTTCGGAGGAGGAACTGGCGCGGCGCCGGGCCCAATGGCAACCCCTGGAACGGCCCAACCTGCCCAAATACTTACGACGCTACGCGAAGATGGTGACCAGCGGCTCCCAGGGGGCGGTGTTGGATTGGTAGGCCGAGTTACTCAGACCTCGGAGGCCTGCGCAGACCTCCGAGGTCTCGTAATCCCGCTAGCCCCGCCGGCGCGCTGTTTCTAGCCGGAGGAATTATCCTCCAGCGCTGACTGATAACTGATAACTGATTACTGATAACTGTCGCCCGCGTCCTATTTCTTATGCGCCTTTTGATGACGTCGCGGACGGCCCGAGCTTCTGATGTGGTAGATCTGGCTGAAGGTGTCGTCCGCGATCCGGGTGAAGATGCGCGGGGCCGCGTTCTGGAGCTCTTTGAGCTCGGGGTCCGCGGCCGTGATGGTATAGACCGTGGGTTTGCGGGCCAGGTAACGGTAATCAACCAACTGGAACAGCTTTTCCGCGGTCCACACCGAACTCGCGCGCGGGTTGAGGTCATCTAGAATGAGCATAGGCGCTTCTTTGATCTGTTCGAAGCGGACCATGAGGGAGAGGTCGGCCTGGGCGCTCATGGCCGCGCGCAGAAAGTCCATGAGCCTGGGCATGGAAACGAACAGGACCTCGGGTTGGAACATGCGCACATGGTTGGCGATGGCCGCGGCCAGGTGAGTCTTGCCCACGCCCGATTTGCCGATGAAGGTCAGCCATCCCTCTGGGCGTTCGGCATAACGGATGGCCGCGTCGCGGGCACGGATGAGGTTTTGACGCAGGTCTTCGCGGCCCCCGGTGGGGATGTAGAAGTTTTCGAAGGTCTGGTGTTCGTGGAGGTGTAGCTCGCTGAGTTCCACCAGGTGGTCGATGTAGCCACCTCCCCGGTAGTCGGGGGCCAGGATGCGATGGTGTTCCACCAGGTCCACGTCGAGCAGGCGGGAGCGCAGCCGGGCTTCCAACGCGCTGAGGGGGCGGTTGGTGGTGATCACCGTGGGCAGGCGCCGCAGGTACCGATGGTTGAGGAGTTGGAAGAGCTTTTCCTGGGCCCAAGGGGTCGCGCTTTCTGCGCCCAGGTCATCGAGGATGAGGAGGGGGGTGTTTTTCAGGCGGTCGAAAAGTTCATCGTAGGTTTCGGGGCTGGTGGGGCTGAAGCTGGCCCGCAGGTGGTCCAGCAGGTCGGGCGCGAGCACGAAAAGGGCCTGGCCCCCCCGACGGATGACCTCGTTGCCGATGGCTGCGGCCAGGTGGGTTTTGCCCACGCCATAGCCCCCCGAAAGCAGCAGCCAACCCTGGGGCTGTTCGGCAAAGCGGCGGGCCGCGTCGTAGGCCGCGCGCAGGGTTTTGCGACGTTCGGGGGTGAGCCCCACGCCTTCAGGATGAAACTGGTCAAAGGTCATGCGCTCCAGCATTTCCATGCTGCCCAGGGCGTTCATCTGGCGTTTGCGATGGGCCTGGATTTTGGGCTGGGCGCAGGCGCATGGGATGGCCTTGCCGAAGTCGGGGTGGCCGACGGGGACATCCTTGACATAAAACCCAATGCCATGACAAATGGGACAGTCGGGGTCCCCCAGCCGTCCGGAGGACGTGGGTTCCTCATTCGTGGACGACGAGTCCGATGTCGTCCTCTGTATCTTCGATGTGGTCTGGGACAAGAGATTGGCCAGTTTGTGCGGGCGTGTCTTTGCCATATTGGGCCCAATTGCGGAGGATGGAGTGGATGTAAGACCAGTTGCGTTTGTTGCGCTCGACCGCCAGGCTGAACGCGTCGCGGATCCAGTTTTCGGGGTAGTCTCGCTCGGCCTGGCGCAATTTTTCGGCCAGCAGGGGGGTGATCATGCCGATGTTTTGTTCATAGAGGAGGAAGATGTTGGGCCGTTCCTTTTCCAGGCCCACGACGACGCCGTCGATGTCGTGGATGAGCCCGCGGAAGTCCCCCTGGCGCAGGCGTTGCACCGCGGCCCGGCCTTTGGGGGAATTAAGGAAGTACCAGAGTTCTCTGTGCGAGCCCCGTTGCACACTGATTTCGATGAGGACACCCCGCTGAGCCGCCCGGGCGAATGCCTCCCGCGCGAGTTCAAGCTGTTCCTCGGGCTCGTCGCTCAGGCCGGAAAGGAAGAGGAGGTCCGCCAGTGCGTCGTTCAGCCGCACATAGCGGGTTTCGCCCTCTTCCTGGCTCAGGCGCCAGAACACGTAGAGGATGACTTTAAGCTCGGCCAGGTCGTCGACGATAGGGAGGATTTCGGTGAAGAATTCGGTGGGGATGGGGGTAAGCCGGGTAGGGCCTTTGGCGAATCCAGGAAAACCGCGCATGGGGGTATGGTCCACGTTTGGATTAGGGTGTGTCCCGTTTCGGTTGAAGCTGTACTCATCGACTGAAGTCGAAAACTTAAGGCCTGCGGCCAATGGACGGCCTCCGCCGTCCAAAACGGCGACAAAAGGGGTCGCCGAAGGGCGACCATTGGCGCGAAGCGCCTAAAGAGCTCGAGTTTACTCGGTGAGGACGCCGGCGCCAACTCATTTGGGACGCACCCTTTGGATTAGATGCGACTTTGGGATTCGATATTCAATATCCAATATCCAATACCAAAATCTAAGTGGCGCTGAAGGTGCCTTCGGCCAGGAGCTGGGCCAGGCGGGTGGTGTAGTAGGGAGGGGCGATACGGGTGACCGGGTGGGGATGCTGGTTGAGCAGGGCTTCTTCTTCGGGGGTGAGGTCTTCGCTGCTGGCCAGGAGGATGATGTGTTGGGCTTGCAGGGCTTCGTTGAGGTCGTCGCCAATGGGCGCGTGGGCGTGAATGGCGAAGCGCATGAGCTGGATCAAGCCAGGGAGGTCGAGGGGCAGGGAGCGCACCAGGATGTAGAGGG
>JALWZT010000080.1 GCA_027002405.1 Anaerolineae bacterium
CCCGCCGACTCGAAGTCGGGGCTGGGGGCCGGCCCCCACCTTGGGTTCCTCCCCCGGTGGGGGAGGACATGAGGAAGGCAGATTGCCTGGGCCGCCTGTCTGCCTGCGCAGACAGGTCCAACCGGGCGGAAAACATGTCCCCGAAGGGGGACATGCGGCGGAACGCCCTCAGACCTGAATTTATTCGGCGTACTCGCGCAGTAAACCAACAGTATCATGAAGTCGCCGGGCTATAGAACGGCGCCGGATAATTCCGGCTAGGCACGCAGCGCTGTTTCTTCTGCTCGGAGCTAAACCTCCGAGCTACGGATACGAAGCCCTGCGGGCTGGGGACGTGAGCCCCGGAGGGGCTTTGTACCCGTAGCCCGAGGGTTCAGCCTCGGGCGCGAAGGAACGGCGCCGGATAATTCCGGCTACTCCCGCAGGGGCGTTGTTTCTAGCTTCGGCGCTACTGAACACTGAAGACTGAACACTGATTACTGATAACTGATCACTGATTACTTCTGCTCGCGCCTAGCCTCGGCCTGACAATCCTCAATCCTAATCCTGATCCTATTTACGGAACAGCCCCCTACAACGGTTCATCCCCGATCAAAAGCTCGTAAAGCTGGGCCAGTTCTTCTTCGGAATAAAAGTGGATCACGATACGGCCGCCTTTGCGCGAACGGTAGAGATTCACCTTGGTCCCCAAACGGGCGCGCAGTTTGTCTTCCAGGGCTTTGAGCTCGGGCGTGGGAGCTTTTTCCGATTCCCCTTTGGCCGATGCCGCGGGCGCGTTCAGTCGGCGGACGAGTTCTTCGGTTTGGCGCACCGAAAGTCCCCGTTCAATGACCAACCGCATGGTTTCCACCATCACATCCTGATCATTCAGTCCCAACAAGGCCCGGGCGTGCCCTTCCCGGATCTGTCCTTCCAAAACCGCTTGTTTGATGGCATCGGGCAATTGCAGCAGGCGGATGGTATTGGTGACGGCCACCCGGCTTTTGCCCACCCGTTCCGCCACCTGTCCTTGGGTCAGTCCGAATTCCTGAATCAACGTCTCGTACGCCAGGGCTTCTTCCAGGGGATTCAGGTCTGCGCGTTGGATATTTTCCACCAGAGCCAGTTCCAGCATGGCCTGGGGAGTGGCGTCTTTGATAATCACCGGCACCTGCTTCAGGCCCGCCAATTTCGAGGCCCGCCAACGTCGCTCCCCCGCGATAATGACAAAAGGGACGGGGGAGCCCGGTTCGGCCCGGGCCACGATGATGGGTTGAATCAGCCCATGCTCCTTGATGGACGCGGCCAATTCGGCCAGGGCTTCGGGATCAAAAGCCTGCCGGGGTTGGTTGGGGTTGGGTTGAATATCCTCCAACGGAACCAGATGGACCCCTGTGGGGGCGTCGTCCGTGGCTTCGAAAGGGGGCGTGGAGGGGATCAGGCTACTCAGGCCACGCCCTAAACCTCGACGAGGGCTCATGCGGGGGCTCCTTCTGAATTGGGGGTGATTACACCGTCACGAATCAAAAGCTCTTGGGCCAACCGTTGATACGCCCGCGCACCCGCGGAATTGGGCGCGTACGCGTTGATGGGTTCGCCATAGCTAGGTGCTTCGCCTAATCGCACATTGCGAGGAATCACGGTTTGAAAAGCCAGGTCCCCAAAGTAATTCCGGATTTCCTCCTCTACCTGCCGGCTGAGTTTGTTCCGGGCATCGGCCATGGTCACCAAAATCCCCACAATGCGCAGCCGGGGGTTTAGCCCGCGGCGCACCTTTTCGATGGTAGAAAGCAACTGCCCCAGCCCTTCCAGGGCCAGATACTCACTCTGCACAGGGATAATCACCCCTTCGGCCGCGGTCATGGCATTGACCGTGATCAACCCCAGGCTGGGCGGGCTATCGATGAGGATGTAATCATAGCGATGTAACGTGGGGGTAAGCGCGTTCCGGAGCAAAAAACTGCGTTTGTAAGGGTCCTGAATAGCCTCCACGGCCTCGGTTTCCAGGGCTGCCATCGCGTGGGAACTGGGCGCGATATCCAGACGCATCCGATTGGTGAGGGTAATGACATCGGCCAGGTCCGCTTCCCCACTAAACACATCATAAATGGAACGGGGCAACTGGCTGGCCCCTAGCCCCAACGAACTGGTGGCATTGGCCTGAGGGTCAATATCCACAATGAGGACGCGCTGGCCCGCGGCAGCCAGATAGGCTCCCAGATTAACAGCGGTGGTGGTTTTGCCCACACCACCCTTTTGATTGGCGATAGCGTAGATTCGAGTCATGGTTGAGGATGCATTTGGATATAGGATTCCACCTGAAAACGATAAGGGATACCGCCCAGGCCAATGGCTTCGATGCTGAGGCTGGCAGCGACATTGGCAAAATATGCGGCTTCGATGGGGGAACGCCCCCGCAGAAGCTCCACCAAAAACGCGGCCGTAAACGTATCGCCTGCGCCCGTGGCGTCTACTTCGCGAGCAGGGCGGGTACGCACACGCCGAGGATGACCTCGATCATACACCACGCATCCTTTCGCGGCCCGGGTGATGGCCACCAAGGGGACGGTGTCAATGATGGTAGGCAAGATGCTCATATCACCCACCAGGTCTTGATCCGAAAAGACCATGACATCCACATAGGGCAGGATGCGGCCCGCACTATACCAGGGGATGGGATACACCCGGCCTTGCCCATCCCATTCTCGCATCCAACCCTGAGGGGTGGCTGCCAACATGTGGCGCGCGCGTAAGGCAATGGCCGGATCCACCTCCTGGGCGACCGGAGCTAACATAAGCAGGTCCGCGTCATAGACCAGGGGAGGCGTTTCGTGCACCATGATGGGATTGGCGACCGCTAAAAGTTGCTGAATGCGGATATCCTTATGGTAAATGTTATGAAAGGTGGTATACACCTGGGTGGGGAGGTTAATGACCTGAATACCTTCGGCTTCCAGAAAACGCACATCATCAGGGTGGGCCCGGGTGACCACGGTCACCTCCGCGCCCAACCGTCGGGCTGTAACGCCTGAATAACTCACAGCCCCGCCGATGGTGTAGCCATCGGGAGAAATGTCGCGCGTGAGATGACCGATGATCGCAATATGCACATGGGGATTGTAGCACAAACCGGCCAGGAAAATAAACAGGCGCGATCACTGAAAATGCCCCCTGTTAAACTCCGGTTTGGCGGGTTATGACTAAAATTGATATAATGGAAACACGAAGCATGATGACAGATTTGGTGAAGGCCCAGGCACAGGCTCTGAACGCTGGGGAAACGTCGTAGTGCCTTAAGCCAATTTGCTAAACCCCCGAACAGTCACCATGAACGATAGCTCACCACATAACGACGAAAATAGGGACGCAGATTGACACAGCCTTCGGACACAGATTTTTATTATCTGTGTCATCTGTGTTCATCTGTGTCCTATTTACGGAACAGCCATTCCAAACCACACTCGTATTCGTAGCCGCGGCATTGGCAGGAGGTGCGGTCATGAAATATCGATGGCTTTTCCTCCTTTTGAGTTTTCTGCTTCTGATAGGCTGCGCCCCGCGCCCCACGGACCCACAACAGCCCATCCGGGTACGCGCCGGTCGCGAGTTCACCATCGTGGTGGAAGCGAACCCCACCACCGGCTATGAGTGGCGATTGATGACATCCCCAGACGAAGCTTTGGTACATCTCGTCGAACATAAATACCAGCCTGGCAAAGCGGCCCAAGGGGGGGCCGTAGGCGCAGGAGGCTACGACATATGGCGCTTCGATGCCGTCGCACCGGGAGAAACCACCATCTCTCTGGGCCTCTATCCCCCTTCCAAAACAGCAGTAACCCCTACGCAGATCCTGACTTTCACGGTCCAAATCCGATAAGAACTGCTATGAAAATAGAATGATCGCTGGTTGCTGAGGAATCGCCAGGCCGACGTTGGGCGAGTCGGCAAAGGTTCGTATTGCGTATTCCGTATTCCGTCCAGTCGTTACGCAATACGCAATACGGAATACGAGTCACGCCGCCCTGGCCGCGAGGCGTTTTCATTCGTATCGGCGAACTGCCGTTCGTGATGACTGCTTTGTAAATAGGATTCGGATCAGGATTAGGATTAGGATTGAGGATCGTCAGGCCAACGTTGAGCGAGGCGACAACGGGCGTGATGCGTGAAACGTGAAACGTGAGGTCATTACGCATCACGCATTACGCATCCCGGGCTCGGCTTCCCGCGCCAACGTGGCTGCGAGATGTTTTCATCCGTATCGGCGAACTGCCGTTCGTGGTGACTGCTTTGTAAATAGAGTAATCAGTGATCAGTTATCAGTAATCAGTAGAGCCCCGCGACGTCATTCCGAGGGAGCGAAGCGACCGAGGCATGTCCTGAGCTTGTCCTGAACGAAGTGAAGGACCTCGCCGAAAGAAATCTAGCGAAGCGCAAAAAAACACCGCATGGCGCTCGCTTCGCTCGCTAGATGCCCTTCGATTCCTCAGGGCAGGCTTTCGCTCCCTCCAGTCGCTCAGCATGACGAATATCTGCGAAAATCTGCGCTGCGAAGCATCTGTGCAAATCTGCGTTCTCCCCACCTGCCACTTCCAATACCTGCAAACTGAGTTCCCATTTTTCAGCCACTGGAGGGACGCGCATGTGCGGCCTGATTCTCATCGGTCTTGGACTCATCGTGTGGGGCCTTCTGGCCCTCTTCGCCCGAGACCTGCTTTGGTCTCTATGGCGATTCTCCTACCGGATGGAAGGCATTGCCTCGGAACGGACCGACCTGTGGGAACTGCGGATGAGTATCGGCGGCATTGTCGCCATCCTGATGGGGATTTTCCTCATCCTGTGGTCCATCGACACGTCCCGATCCATGCCCACCGTGCCGACACCCATCGCCCGATATACCCCTCGCGTTGCCTCCCAGAAGGCCTCTCCTACGGCCGCCACGGTCCTTCCTTCACCCACCGGGTCCCCCACGCCAACGCCGACCCCTCTCCCCAAAGTCCTGGCCGAACGTACCGATGCGGGCGTCCGGCTTCACTTCATCACCCAGGAAGGGGAGACAACGGTTGCGGCCGAAGGTGCCAACGCGTTCACCCACTTCCAGGTGGTGGGGGACCGGGTGTACTACGAGAACCGCTACGCGACCCGCGAAGGGGTGGTTGTCCTGCCTACCCCCCAGGCCCCTGGTTCTCCGACCACCCTGGTCGCGGCGGATGGGAGCCAGATGGCCTGGCTCTTTCTGGATAATCACATCTCTTTGGCCGACAGGTCGGGCGAGGCCCACTACCGGCTGATCCTCACCGATGGCGAAGGCCGCCATCCTCATCTGGTATGGGAACGGATCGCCACTTTTTACGACAATCGCGGGGCCGCCTTGCTGGCCTGGCGAAACGATGGGCAAGTGCTGTATCTTTCGCAACCCTGGCTGGGGGAGGCGTGGTGCTGCTTCGCCTATAACCCCAGCGTGATGGCTCTGGATGTGGCTTCGGGCAAAACCCGGGTTTTGGGAGACGAGGATGCTTTTGACGCGGCCGTCAGCCCCGATGGCGCTTGGTTGGCTCAATCCTTTGAGGGGGGTGAGGTGCGTCTCCGCGCTCTGGACCGTGACCATGAGCGCGTTTTCCCCGGTGGGGAAAAAGCTAAAGTGGCCGGAGATTTTTCCTTCGATCCCCAGGGGCATTGGTTGGCCTGGTTGGAACTGACCACGAACGACCTCTATCGCCTGCGCGTGGTCCCCTTGCCGGACGGCGAACCATCGACCCTGTGGCAGATAGAGCGCCATCTCGTCACCGACGAGCCGGATCTGGCCGGATGGCTGGGGCCGGACGAGGCGGTGATGGTGATCCATAAGGCCGATATGTCCGGAAGCAGCTATCGCATCCACCTGCCGGATGGCAAACCTCAGAGGTTCTCCCATTATGACTTCCTGGGCGTCCTCGGCCCGCCCCTTGCCACCGCCCTTTCAAAGCCCGCGCCCATACCTGATGCCGAGAAAGTAGTGAAAGCCGTGGTGGCCGCGGATGAAGACCTGACCTACCCAGATTCCTTCTGGGTAGCATGGCCCACCCCGGGTGCGTTTACGGCCCCCAAGGCCGAAGAACGGCTGGCCCTGGTCGGGGGTATCGGCAAAAAGAACGCGATCCGCTGGGTGGTGGTCGGCCATACGGAGAAGGGGTGGGAATTGAGAGGGATATCGGATTGGTTGGGCACCTTTCCCGCTCGTCCATCCGCACCGCCCTGCGAACAGCCCGTATTGACCGACTTCGATCATGATGGTCGCCAGGAGGCCCTGGTCATCTGGCCCACCATGAATCGGGGACGCATGGAAGCCCAGGCCGCGCTCTATCGTTGGGATGGGCAGAAACTGGCCCGCGTCTGGGCCGCCCAAACCTTGCTAGACAACCGCCTGGCCGACCCCGATCTGGTCCCCGAACCCTACCGCGTGGTGAACCGGGCGGAATGGACCTGGGTCGATCTGGATGAGGATGGGATTGACGAGCTCCGCCTCCAGGAGCATGTGGCCTATTACAAACCGAACGCAGAAGGGTATGTCCCTGATAATGCCCCTCCATACCAGGAAGAAGAAAAAGAAACCGTGTTCCAATGGAACGGCTCGACCCTGGAAGCTACCACCCCGTAACGGCCTGGTTCCAGGCAGCTTCGGCCCTTTGCTGCCCGCTAAGCACCTGGCGCACAGCCTGATGGACCCTGCGGGCCATTTCTTTATCCTGCACAAAATCGGGCATCAAAAAGCCTTGTTCCAGGGCCTCGGACGCAAAGCGCAGGAAGTCATCATTGGACCACTGGATGAGTGATGAACGGCGGGTGGGCAAAAGATGAGCCTGATAGGTCCAATCTGCCAGGGTATCCGAGGCCATGAGTTGTTGCAGCAGAGCCCCAGCCAGAGCCTGGCGACGTTCATCCGCGGTGATAATGGCATAGGCCCAACCATGCATCAGGTAACGTCCGCGGCCATCCTGCGTGGGGGTGGGGCCGAAGCGCAAGACCGTGGCCTGATCCTGCCGGGTCAGCCATAAAGAGGCTGTGGTCTCGGCCATGGGGGTGTTGCCCTGCAGGGCTCGCTTCCAGGTATCGGCCGGGTTGGAGGTCAGGCCGCCGTTTTCGTCGATGAGCCCTTGCTGATATGCGGCTTCGTAAAAGGTCAGCAATCGCCGAAGAGCCTCCGCATTCCGGGCAGGATCCTGCCCCGCGGGCACCGCGCTCAGGTAATGAAGCAAAACGGCATCGGTCCAGGAGGATTCAGAGCCGCCGTAGGGGAAGGCATAACGGGCGGAGGAGGAGAGGATGACGTTCCATGAGTTCGGGGGTTCCGAAAGGGCCGCGGGCTGAAAAGCCAGATGTTCAAAATCCGCGGCAAAAGGAAGGGCCATCCACACATCATCCACCAGGCCCGCGGCCTGGGCAAAGGGGAAGAGGTCCTCCTGCACATCCGTGGGATAAATGTCTCCCAGGGGCTGCAAAAGATCATTGGCCCCCGCGATGGGGATATCCTGAAACGGAAGCGCGATGATGTCCGGGAGGAGGGACGGAGCCACGGGTTGGGTTTTCTGAAGGCTGGAAAGAAGCCCCTCAGGCCCGCGCGGGAGCTTGGGGATCACTGTGATCTGCACGCCGGTCTGGGTTTGATAGTCCAGCAGGGATTCGTTCAGGGCTTGGTAGCCTGGTCGGTCTTCCAATGCCATCCAATCAGGCAGCCATAAGGTCAGAGAGGCGGGTTCTGGGGTAACCGGTTGCTGTGGGGTGGGCGCGGGGGTGGGCGTGGGGGTAGGGGTGGCCGTG
>JALWZT010000081.1 GCA_027002405.1 Anaerolineae bacterium
AGCATGATCGTCGGCTGCGGAAGGATCGCCAGGCCGACGTTGGGCGAGTCGGCAAAGGTTCGTATTGCGTATTCCGTATTCCGTCCAGTCGTTACGCAATACGCAATACGGAATACGAGTCATGCCGGCCTGGCCGCGAGGCATTTTCATTGGTATCGGCGCGGGGTGGCCCGCCGTCGGACTGCTTTGAAAATAGCATGATCGTCGGCTGCGGAAGGATCGCCAGGCCTACGTTGAGTGAGACGGCAACGGACGTGATGCGTGAAACGTGAGGTCGTTACGCATCACGCATGACGCATCACGTGCTTGGCTTCCCGCGCCAACCTGGCCGCGAGGTATTTTCATCGGTATCGGCGCACGGCCGCGCGTGGCGCCTGCCATAAAAATGGCAGCTTCCATGCTTTGCGCTCAGGAAGATAAAAGTGGCAAACACGGCCCAAACTTCTGGGCCAAAAAGTGATAATCCAGCCTCTGGGTGTCTTCAATACCCCAGACCGCTCGACAATGGCCCAGTATCTGCGATTTGTGCGAGTCCACGGTTTTGGGCGAGAGGCTGAGCCGCTCTGCCACCTGCTGCCGGTTCAACCCCTGAGCAAAGGCCCGCAACACGTCCCGTTGACGCGGGGTCAACGCACGCCAAACCGCTTCACAGCGCGTGCGATCCCTTTGATCCAACCATCGGGTTTGTCGCGCCAGCACATCCTCGGGCGACATGGTCGCCAACGCCTGGACCGCGGGAAAGTAGCTGCCCAGAAGTGGCACCGGGATCTGCAACAGCCTCACCTCCGCACCATCGGGCGCATGCAATATGGCGCCATCCTTGGCTTCACGCTGAAGGGCATCGGGTGTGTAGAGGTGCCACAGGCGATCCCCCGGTTCCAGTTGCAGCATGGCCGCCGAAAGGGCCAGCAGGGCCATCATACGGCGTCCGCCAGAAAGCAGCAGATGGATGTGAGCGCGCTCCTGTTTGACCTGGCGGATCAACGCATGAATGGTATGCCAGACCGCGCTGGCATCCGCGTTGGTGCGGATGTCTTCCAGAAGCGTCATGCGGTCGTCTATGTAGACCGGAACGGGCCGGAAGCGACACTTGCGTCCTCGATAGCGATCGCCAGGAAATTCGCCACTTAACCGCTGCAATGCCCGCAGATAGCGCGGTTTCCCCAAATGCACCACGGCCACTTCATCCATCAAAATGCCGCGTGCGTACAGCCAATCCAAAGCAAAGGTCACGATCTGGGGCTGGCCTCCCAGCGTGGCAATCAGGATCGTGCGATGTGTCATGGGATTACTCCCGAGTCAGGCTCATGGTCAACATCAACCGTTTTCCAGCCATCCTTCTGGCGGGCCCGCCCCATGCGGGAAAATCGGTGCTTGCTTATCATCTCACAAATTTCCTGAAAAATAAAGAGACGGCTTTCATACTCCTCCGCGCCACGCCTGACGGCGAGGGTGATTGGTTTTTGGAAGCGCACCGTCAGGTGGCGATGTTGCTGCGCACTCAGGCCAAAGGGGAATTCACGCCGAAACTGGTGCAACGAGCCGTACGCGCTGTTCGCTATCGTCAACTGCCTATGTTGGTCGACGTGGGCGGTCGGCCTCGCGATGAACAATGGGAGATCCCCAAGGGATGTACTCATTACATCTTGCTCTATCGCGAAGAGGCCGATCGTCGATTTTGGCAGGAACCTTTGGATACAATGGGGTTGCTGCCCATCGCGCGCTTTCGTTCCGAATTGCATGGCGAAGACAAGGTGCAGGAGCATGCAGGGGTTTTGGAAGGGGTGATCTCGGGATTAGACCGGCGGAAAGTTCGGCTTGATCGCGCCTTCGAGGCGCTAGCTCAGCGTGTTCACGGCCTTTTTGACTACACTCAAGAGGAGATGGAAGCCATCCATCTGGCACAGGCTCCTTCGGGCGTCCCTATTGTCATCGTTCGCGAGTTGGCGCAACAGATCGGTGTACGCCGGGATCCGCAGAAAGGATGGTGGTGGGAGCCCGAAGACCTGGCGCGTGTGCCCGCGGCTTTGCCAGGGAGGGAGTCGGTGGGGCTCTATGGTCGCGGGCCGGTGTGGCTGACCGCAGCCATTGCCGGTATGGTCTCCGATTTTTGGCTTTTCGATGCCCGTCACTTTGGGTGGATGCAACCTCCGCCGGTTTACTTTGCCTCTCAGCAATCGTCGGAAGAAGTCACATTCCTTTGCCAGCAGGAAGATGAGGGGCGCGTTCGGTTGCGCATCCAACTGCACGAGCCCTTCATTGTGCCCGCCCCCCTTCATCTTCCGCCACTGCCTGAGGGGAGGGGGATTATCCTCGATGGCAAAGCCCCGGCCTGGCTGTATGCGGCGTTGGTACGGGCGCTGCGTCCCTTTTTTGCCGAACAATATGTCTTCGAACCTCGGGGTGGTCCTCAGCAGGGCCGATGCCTTCCTGTCTTCGTAAGAGGTGGTGGGAGCTAAGCGAGCGTCCAGAAATGGCTTTCCTGAAAAAAGGCCACGGAAAACATCTCGCGGTCAGGCTGGTGCGGGAAGCTGATTTCGTCAAACGTCATACGTCATGACCTGACGTTTCACGTTTTACGTTTGACGTTCGTTGGTGCCTCGCTCAACGTTGTCCTGACGATCTCAATCCTAATCCTGATCCGAATTCTATTTACATAGCAGGCACCATGAGCCACGGCTCGCCGATACCGATGAAAATGAGAACGCAGATTTTCGCAGATGCTTCGCAGATTTCCACTGATTACTGATAACTGATCACTGATTACTCTATTTTCAAAGCGGGGGTTCACCCTCGGCCGTTACGTTCATTCATCAAAAAAGGCATCCAGCACCGACTCGGCCGCGGTGGGGGTGCGGCTGACATACCAGCCGTATTGGCGGGCCAACGCCCGGGCCTCGCCCATCAGGGTCTCCCGTAGCTCGATGGGCTCCAACACCTCCACATCCGCGCCCCAGCCGCGGATCCAGGGCAGCATCTCCTGGGGCTCGGCCACCCACGCCCGCCAGATCAGCGAACCATCCTCCTGCTCCGTAAGCTGCTCCGACGCGTGCCATTGGCTTTCTCGCACCCGGTGGGCCACGCGAGGATGAAAGCGGAGCACCACCTCCACCGGCTCCTCTTCCGTGTACCAGATGCCCCACGCATCCTCCAACAAGGCCCGCGGATCGAAATCCTGCGGAATCGTGTAGGGTTTCGCGGTGATTTCCGCCCGGCGAATGCGTTCCACCTTCAGGGTGCGCAGCGCGCCGGGCGGCTCGCGGTATCCCACCACGTGCACGGTGCGCCCCACCGCGTAAGGCTCCAAAAAGTAAGGGGAAAGCAGGTACTTATACACCTGATTCGTTTTGTCGTGCCAGTGCCAGACGCGCACTTTGCGCCCTTCGCTCCACGCCCGGGTGAGGGTCTCCAGGACTTTGATGAATTGCGGGTCCTGGCGGCGGGCCTGATCCTCCATCACCTCCGCGGAAAGCAGCATATGACGACTGATAAAGGGCGCGATGTGGCGCAACGCCTCGCCCAATTTGCGCAGGGCGCTGGCCGCATGGGGGTTGTGCTCATCCATGCGTGTGGCCAGCAGACGGGCGGCCAGGTGCATCGCGGTGGCCTCGTGCATGGTCATGCCGATCCGGATCTGATACTGATCACGGTTGATGCCGATGCGTTGACCATCCACCCAAATATGTCCGCCGATGAGCCGGTCCAAATCCTCCACATATCTGGAAACGGTCGTGCGATGGACGCCCAGGCGACGGGCAATCTCTGCCCGTGTGAGCCCTTCCGGGTGTGCTAGCAGGATGAGCTTCATTTGCTCCAGGCGTGTGGCCTTGCCTTCGATCTTTTCCATGATAGACCTCGTTTCGAGTGGATGAGGTGAGAGCCTGCATCCCCATAATCATGGCATGCTGTTGCAGAATATCCAACAATGCCGTTGACCATCGAAAATGTGCTATCCTCCCTCTTCAATAAATCCATCGAAAAGGACCTCCGGGGTCGCGGGGGCGGCGCTGACATACCATCCGTACTGACGGGCCAGGGTCCGAGCTTCCTGCCGTAACTGTTCTCGCAGCACCTGCGGCTCCATCACCTCGCATGCCGGGCCCCAACTCCGAATCCAGGGCAACCAGGCCTGCAGGTCCGTCACCTCTGCTCGCCAGAGCGTGCTGCCATCCTCCAATGTCTCCACCTGAACGTTGAGCGGGCCCGCCTGAACCGCCACACCCGACTTAAACCGCAGCACCATGACTATAGGCCGCAAGGGTTGAGAACTGGACAAGGATGATACTCCTTCACTTCGAGTACGATTGAGAAGACATGCTCATAGACACGAACCGGGCGATAAAACGGGGTGCGCCCGGCAGGATGGACGCACCCGTGGGGTAAAAACCTCTCGCCCTGACCGGATATCCGGTCGCCTCGCCTGCTTCAGTATATCCCCTGGCATGTCTCAAGATGTCTCATGGGTGTCTCAAGAATGTCTCATTTTCTTGTGGTTTCTTCCCCGAACGGCTTTTGGGGTATACTAAAAAAACCATGCATGTGACCACACCTCCACCTCCTGATTTTCTGCAAACCATTCCGGAACTCTTGCATACCTGGGGTGCGCCTCTGCCCTCAGGATGGGATACCTTGCAGATCGTGCGGGAGGCCCGCAAGCAACACGCGGCTTCGACCGGGACTTTCCTTTTGGAAAAGGCCCTGACTCAACTCCAGGAGCATCACCCCGCTCAAGCTCGATTGCTGCATCTGCGGTATCGGGAAGCCCTTCCTGTAAAGCTTCTCATGCAGCGTTTACACCGCTCCCGAGCCTCATTGCATCGGGATTTCCGGGCCGCGTACGAGGCTTTGGGACAAATCCTGTGGGATTGGGAACAAACGGCTCGGGCTCGTTTTTATCATATGCAAAGTCAACGCCTGGAACCTGCCCCTTATGACCAGCTCTTCGGCGTCGAGGGGCTTCTTCAACAGGTGCAACAACAAGTGATGGACCCCCAGGGGCCCAGGATCCTCCTCATCACGGGCATGGGGGGCATTGGCAAGACTTCTCTGGCCCATGCGCTGAGCATGCATCTCATTCAGGAACGGCGCTATCTTCAGTTCGGTTGGGTGAGCCTGCGGCCGCAGGTCTCTTTGTGGGACCCTCGCCCTTATGTCCAAATCCAGGATCCCCAATATGCTTTGGAACAACTTTTCGAACGCCTGGCCCGCCAATTGGCCCATGACGCCATCATCCCCGCCCCTTTCTCCCTGGAAAAATTGTTGGCCCGCCTGGATGCCCTGTGGTTGCAGGAACCCCCGTTCATTGTCCTGGATAATCTGGAAACCTTGCCCGATCTTACCCCCCTCCTGACCCAGTTGCAATCCTTGCGCGCACCGGCCCGCTTTCTGCTCACATCCCGCCAGACCCTCTCCTTTCCATCCCTTTATGTGCTGCCCCTGCCTCCTTTGGATTCCCGGGCGGCCCGAGCCCTGCTGCGCCACGAGGGCCGTAAGCGCAATATCCCCATCCTGCAACAAGCTGAGGATGCCGTGCTCGACAAGCTGCATCATGCCGCGGGGGGAAACCCATTGGCCCTGCGTCTGCTCGCGGGCCAGCTCCATACCCTGGACCTGACCACGGTTTTGGAAAATCTCGCCCAGGCCCAAAGTCCCCATGTGGCCAGGCTGTTCGATTATCTCTATCATTGGGCGTGGGAGACCCTTTCGGAAAGAGAGCGCCGCGTGTTTTTGGCCATGCCTTTGCTGCCCCCCGAAGGCGGCGAAGCCGCTCACCTCGCGGCCATCACCGAACTCCCTGTAGCCCATGTCCACGAGGCCCTGGAGACCCTGGTATCTATGAACCTGGTCCAGGCATCCCCTGGCCTGGAACGCACTCATTACGCCATTCATAGCTTGACCCGGGCCTTTTTACAAAGCATCGCCCAGTGGTCTTGACCATGGCTGAACTCATCCCCTCTCAGGTCTTTCGCACTTATGTCCGCCGCAATGCCCTCTACGCGTTGCAATGGACCCAAGGTCCCCTGCCCCCAGATCGTCTCTCGTTGGTTTTTCAGGCCCTGGATTTTGCCTTGAGTATGGAAGAAACATGGCCTCAAGCCCGGGCGCTATTGCTGGCTTTGGCTCCCCCTATGAGTCAGAAGGCATACCACACCCAATGGTTGGCCATGCTGGAGCAAGGCCTGGAGCAAGCTCGAACCCTGGGAGATGAGGAAGCTGTGATGCTTTTAAGCTGGTACGCGGGGGAATGGTATCGGCATCTCACCCAATACCCCCAGGCGCAAGAGCACCTGACCCGGGCCCTGGACCTGGCTTCGCTGCGGGATGACCGATTTTGGAAAGCGAAGGCAGCCAATCGTTTGGCCTCTTTGGCCTATTACCAGGGACGTTTCCAGGAAGCGGAAAGGTTGATCCGGTTGGCCCAGCAGAACCTGGCCGAGGAGGAGCTGGAGGAACAGGGATACGCGTGTGCGGTCTTGGGAGGGGTACGTTTCACACAGCGGCAGTGGCAGGGTGCTTATCGTTACCTTCGTTGCGCTTTGGACCGTTGGAACCAAACAGCGCGCCCGCGATTGCGGGCTCAAGGCCTTATGAATCTGGCGCCTGTGACGCGACGCTTAGGCCGCGTCGAAGAGGCCGCCCATTATCTGGAGGAGGCTATCGCGACTTTGGAGGCGGAGGGGCCTTCCATCCTTCTGGGGGTGGCTCACATGCATTTGGGGGTGCTGTTGGATGATGACGCGGACCGGCCCGAAGAAGCCCTGCAGCATCATCGCCGCGCCGAAGCCTTGTTTCGTCGATTCCGAGATTCACGGCATCTGGCCATGGCCACGACCAACCTGGGCCGGGCTTATTTCAATCTGGCCCGGTGGTCCCAAGCCATCGAAACCATGGAACAAGCCATGGCTGCCTGGGAGGCGCAAGGCGATCCTGTGCGCAAGCTTCGCGCCCAGGCTGTGCTTATCGCGGCGTTGGCGAAGACAGGGGAGCTATCCCGGGCCCAGCAACTTCTGCAAAGAGGCTATGAGGATATCTCCCGCCTGTCTTCACCGCAGCGTGAAGTCCTGGCCGATGTCTTCAGCCAGGTGGAGGCCAGGATGGGAGAGGATTAGAGGCAAATGTCCTCTTCCCCTTCGCCCGGGCAGTGATGCATGGGCGCGGGGCTCCCGTGGCCTCCAAATCCATTCGCCAGGATGGGGGCCCAGCCCGCTCCTTGGGCCAATAGAACCAGGGCCAGCACCCCGGCGAACAGAAGCCGACGGACGGTTTGCGGAGTCCGTTGCATGATGGAAACCTCCTAATGAGATGCGGAGGTCCACCACACAAGGGATCCCATCGCTAGGAGCGACTCCCGGGATTGCGCAGAGGACCGTCGGTTGGAAAGGGATGGCATCGCGATACCATGTCTACTGCCCTTCTATTCTCGCGCGGCCCCTGTGCAGGATCTGCACGGTTTTCGAGCCAATTTTGGGAAAAAAGATAAAAAAGCAGGTGGCAGGTAGAGAGAATGCAGATTGACGCAGATAATCTTTCACCACAAAGGACACAAAGAGCACAAAGACACAGCTAACCTACTCACTGAACACTGGATGACTGATCCCTGACTCCCCTGCGGAAAGGTTACTTATCGTAGAGAACGCAGAGTGACCCGTCCTGATATATGTTTATGCCACAAAGCCTAAAAGGAGGCATAAACAAAATGGCCAAACGAGTCTATAAGCGGTATAGTGAAGCCTTCCGAATCCAGGTGGTTCGGGAGTATGAGCAAGC
>JALWZT010000082.1 GCA_027002405.1 Anaerolineae bacterium
CTCCCCTCACCGCGCCCACCCCTGGCCGGGCCCCTCCGTCACCCAGCATTTATATCGTGAAACCTGGCGATACCCTATGGCGGATCGCCAAACGCACCGGGGTGGATGTGGAAACCCTGGTGCGTCTGAACGAATTGGAAGACCCCAACGCGCTCCAGCCAGGGCAACGTCTTATCCTTTCGGGGCAAACGACCCTTTCGGGCCAACCTCTACCCACATCAACCCCCACCCCCATCCTGTGCTCACTGGGGTGTGCCACGCCACCGCCAGGATGCCGCATCAAGGCCTATCGCGCCCGGCTGGATGGCATGCCCTTGTACGTTTTGCCCGAGGACCCCATCTACGGGTTCCCTCGGGCCGAGCTCTGGTTTTGTCGGGAGGAGGACGCCCAGGCCGCGGGATGGGTTCATTGGACGCCCTCCGGCCCAGCCGGGCCGTAAGACTGATTACTCCTACTCGCGCCTAACCTCGGCCTGACAATCCTCAATCCTAATCCTGATCCTGATCACGGAACAGCGCCTCGATCGCGTCATCCAGAGGCTGATCGGCCGTGCTGTGTTGGGCTATGATCCATTCCATCACCGGTTGGCGCCAATCCACGCCCGTGTCGTACCCATGGGGATCGTATTGGGCCAGTTTACCGTAGGTGCTCCCGCCCGCGTACATGTAATCGTTCACCAGGACCCGGTAGGTCTGTTGGGGATCCAGGGGTTGTCGGGTGCGGCGTAGTATCCATTGCCCATCGACCTGGTCCAGCCCTCCCAGGGCGATCCGCGTCTTTTGCGCATGGATAAAGTCCCGCAATTGGGCTCCTGTCATGCGCATATCGATGATGACATTATCAAAGGGCATCATGCTGATGATATCGCCTGGGGTGACAGGCCCGGCCCGCAGATCGTCGCGCACGCCGCCGCGATTGGTGATGGCCACATCCGCCTGGGGGAAGCTCCAAAGCCAG
The DNA here is from genome assembly GCA_027002405.1 of Anaerolineae bacterium. Classification (GTDB taxonomy): domain Bacteria; phylum Chloroflexota; class Anaerolineae; order J102; family J102; genus M2005. The sequence continues at coordinate 959 of JALWZT010000082.1, forward strand.
CTTTCGGTGATCAGTTTCAGCATCGGTTCGCTGCGTTCGGGCAGGGTCTGGGCCAGATAGCCGATGGGTTCCCCCAGGCTGGCCTGGGCTTCTTCCTGCCAGGTTTGGGCCACGGCAGCCACCGCGGGGTCGGGCTTGCCGCCCTGATTCACATCCACATCATAGCCTTCGACCGTCCACTTGCCGGTCGTACGGTCGATCTGGACCCGGGCCCAGGCATAGGTGAGGAAATAAGGCCCGCCCGTCAGCAGCACCGCACCGCCCCCTTTCTGGGCCAGGGTTTCGTGGCAATGGCCGCCGCCGAAAAAACGAATTCCCAGGTTATGGGTCTCCAAAGCCAGTTTCAGCAATTCGCCATTACACAGATGACTGATGACCATCACGCTATCCGCGCCTTTGTCGCGCACCTGGGGCACCACCCGGGCCAGGGTTTCGGCGTAAGGCTCAAAGCGAAGCCCTTTGACATGCGCTGGGTTGGTGACCTTGGGGGTGTGAACATTGGCCAGACCGATGACACCGATCTTCCATCCATCCACATCGATCAGGGTGTAGGGCCGGATACCCAAATCCGCCGAGGTTTTCCCCGCGCTTTGGCCCGCCATGTTGGCGGCCAGATAGGGGAAATGGGCCTGAGCCACCCGTTGTTGCAGTTCATCCAGGCCGAAATCAAATTCATGATTCCCCACGGCCGAGGCATCGTACCCCATGGCATTCATGACCTCCACCATGCTCTCCCCTTTGAACCAGGTGGATGCCGCGGGCCCGGTCCAGTTATCCCCCCCGCTCAGAAGCAAGAAGTGGGGGTCCGCGGGGTCGTATCCGAAGCGCTGCCGCCACAGGCCCATGAGCTCGGCCGCGCCCTGGCCCGGGTTCTGGCCCAAGAACCATCCATGCTCATCGTCGGTGTAGAGGATGGTCAGAGAAAGATGGTCGGCGGGCGTGGGGGAAGCCACCGAGACCGGGGTGGCCGGGATAGGGGTGGGCTCTGGGGTGGGGGATGCGGGCCGCGCGACGCACGCAGTGAGGAAAAAGAGAACCAGAAGCAGGGCCGAGATCAAGGGGTGGAGGCGTTTCATGTTAATACCGTAGTTCGGGCTTGAGGAGGATGGGAGGACCTACGGGGCGGTTTTCCGGGTCCAGGAGTTGCAAGGACAAGGGATGGCGTCGGCCCGTGGCCAGGTCCGGCGGTAGGGGCACCGCGTGTTCACCGCGCCAGGGCAAGCCGGGGTCCCAAAGATGGGTGGGGTATCCGGGCCCGGCCGGGTGAAAACGCCCCAGGGGCACGTCATCCATGCGGAGTTCGAAACGATAGTCCCCTTCCGGTGGCTGTAAAGCCTGCCAAAAGGTGGTCAGATGCAGGATATCGCCCGGCTGCAAGGGGGTGTCGGGCTGATGGGCAAAGCCTTGTTTGTAGCGAGCATGCCCCAGAAAACGGAAGGGGCCTCGGACCTGGTCCGCGGGGTAGGGAATGTTCAGGATGCTCAAGGGAGGGGCTTGAGCCGGGGGGATGATCGTCACCGTGGCAAGGGTCCAGGCATCGCCCTGGGGAGCCGGTTCCAGAATCGACAGACGTTGGCCGGTATCCGCCTCGTATACGGCCAGAATCAGGGGATAGTCGCCGGGCGGGGTGGCAAGGGGGATGGGCAACCCGTAATGGTCTTCGATGATTTCGCCCGGAGGCCAGGTGGGTGTTGGACGGGTGCCGCCGTTGGGTTCACTATCCACCTGGGCAATGACCTGGTTGGCGGGGTCCAACAGTTGGAGGGTGATCTTGTAACGGGTTTGCAGGGGTGCGGTGGTCATCCAGCGCAATTGCACCTGGGCGATGTCGCCGGGCTGCAAGGGGGTTTGCGTCACGCCCGCGGCCAATAACTGGATGTTTTCGCCGAAGTGCACGGGATGTTTGAAGGTGGCAGGGGGAGGTGCCGCGGCTGCACTATAGGCCACAAACCGGAGGCGCCCCACCCAGGCATCCCAGGCCTTGAAAGCATGTTGCCCCAGGTAGTGCTCGATGAATCCTTGAGGATCGGCCTGTTCTTCGGCCCAATAGATGGCAAAAATACGATGGGCCTGGGCCAGGATGGCATCCAATTGGGCCTGGGTTTGGGCCTGATCCATAGGGCGTTGCCGGGGTAAGGGGTAGACAGGAGCGGGGCCGTGATCGTACTGAGCGAACGCGTCGATCTGGCCCGGGGCTGTAAGGATGATCGCGTCCTGGGGTCCGGCCACGGCTTTGAGATAGGCAGCAATGCCGCGGTAGTTATCCCGCGCGGCCGCGGGATCAAAATAGTAGGTCGCCAGGGCAGGGACCGCGGGCCAGGCCAAAAGGAGGAAAATGAGGGAGGTGAGCAGGGGGGGGCGGATGGTTTCCCAGCTCCAATGGGGCGTTCTGGGGCGCACCAGGCCGCGGGCGCGCGACCACCCGGGCATCCCCGTTGCGTCCAGGCCCAAGGCCAGCAGAAGCAGCCACGCCGGTAAAGCCAGCAGCAGGAATTTGAAAAAGGTGGGGGTGAAAGCCCGGGCCAGGACCATGGCCAAAAGAGGGAGCAGCAGCCAAAGCCAGGGCAGAGCCAGGCGCCAGCCGGCCATAGTCCGGCTGCGATATTGACGCCAGGTGCCCCACACCAAAAGCCCCGCGGTCAGGAGAAAGAGCAGGGCCAAAAACACCGGATGCATATGACACGGCACAGGTCCGCAGATGAACCACCGAAAGGTGGTGGTGAAAGCGGGCCATCCATGGAGGGTGACAGGAGGCCTGGGCCAGGTGCGTATCTGGCGCAAGGCGATGGGTAACCAGGGAAGGAAAAGCAACCCCAGCAGCCCTTGCAGCCCGACCCAGTAGACAAGAATTCGAACGCCCGCTTTCCACCCCGGGTGCCAGGTTAGCAGCCAGAGCAGGAAAACCAGGTTCAAAGTCACCCAATGGATGGGGAACGCGTAATGGGTGTAGAGCCCCAGGCCGGCAAAACCCAGGAAGAACAGGGAGGCGGCCCAAGGGGGACGGGCATCGGCCTGGACATCCTGCAGCCAGTGCCAAAAGGCCCAAACGCTAAACACACCGGCCAGGGCCAGAAGTTGATACATCCGGGCTTCCTGGCTGTAATAGATGAGAAATGGATGGATCGCGGCCAGGGATGCGGCCATCAATCCTGTTCGCGGGTTGCGCAAAGCGCTGCCCACCAGATAGATGCCCCATACCACGCCGACCCCTAGCAAGGCCGACAGGCTGCGCGCACCCCATTCATCCAGGCCCCACACCGCGCCCCAAGCTTTCAGGAGGAGATAGTAAGCAGGGGGATGGATATCGGCCGCGGCAGCCTGGAGGATTGCCCCCACGCTTTTTTGGGCCAACACCACAGAATTCCCTTCATCCGCCCAGAAGCTTTGCCCGTCCAGCCGATAAAAGCGCAAGGCCGCGGCCAGAGCAAGGATCGCCAGCAGCATGAGCAGGAGGAGGCGGTGTCTCATGCCAGGTATTATGGCCCCGGGCCGGGTTTTTGGCAAATATAGGGTACCTGGATTTGCCATTGTGGGATTTGAAGGGTAGGATTGGTGAGGAGAAAACTACACACCTCCTCCCTCATAGGGAGGCAAAAGACCGCGAAGACACGAAGGAGCGGAGGAAGTAATCAGTTATCAGTAATCAGTAATCAGTGTTCCTGCCACCTGCCTCTGAAAAATGCTCCCCTCATCCAACCAGCCATGAAACTCGTACTCATTGACGGCCATTCCCTGGCCTACCGTGCCTTCTTCGCCCTGCCCTCCGAGATGGCTACCAGCAAGGGCGAGCTGACCAACGCGGTCTATGGCTTCACCTCCATGCTCCTCAATATCATCCGCGACCACAAGCCCACCCATATCGCGGTGGCCTTTGATGTGGGCCGCAGCTTCCGCCATGACAAATTCGAGGAGTACAAAGCCACCCGCGAACGCATCCCGGATGAACTTTCCATCCAGATCGAACGCATCCAGGAACTCATCGACGCGTTCCGAATCCCTGTTTTTACCAAAGAGGGCTACGAAGCCGATGATGTGCTGGCTACCCTGGCCCATCAGGCAGAGCCTCAGGGCGCGCTTTCGTTGATCACCACCGGCGACCGGGACCTGCTGCAGGTGGTGGATGAGAAGATTTGGGTGCTCACCTCGGGCCGGAAATTTTCCGATGTCATCATCTACACCCCGCAAAAGGTGCGGGAACGTTACCAATTGGAGCCCCGCCAGTTGGTGGACTTCAAAGCCCTGGTGGGGGATAAATCGGATAACATCCCGGGTGTGCGGGGCATCGGGGAAAAGACCGCGATCAAACTCCTGAAGCAGTGGGGGAGCCTGGATGCCATTTACGCACACATCGATGAAATCACCCCCACCCGGGTGCGCAACGCGCTGATTAAAGGCCGGGAGGATGCCTTCCTCTCCCGCGCCCTGGCCACCATTGTGGATGTCCCGGGCATCGAACTGGACCTGGCCGCGTGTGAATTCGGCGATTATGATCGGCATCGGGTGTTGCAGCTCTTCACCGAATTGGAATTCCGCACCCTTATCCCCCGCCTGCCCGAACCCAAGCATGCCCCCGGTCAACAAATGGGCCTGTTCGATGAAGGGGCCTCCGTGGATGAAACCGCGCCGCCCACAGGGTACCGGGCCATCACCACCCCCCAGGCTCTGGAGCAGGTCTTGCCCCAACTGCGCGCGGCAGACCCGCTGACCTTTGATGTGGAAACCACGGGCATCGATGAGCATCGGGCGGGCCTGGTGGGCCTAGCCCTGGGCTGGGATGAAGGCCCGGACGCCAACATCTACATCCCCATCGACCATCGCGAGGGCGAGCAACTTCCTTTGCAGACCATCCAGCAGGCCATCGGCCCCATCCTGGCCGACCCCACCACCGACAAGCTGGCCCACAATGCCAAATACGACCTCATCGTCTGCCGCCGCCATGGGCTGCCCGTGGAAGGCCGCTTCATCGACACCATGATCGGTGAATTTCTGCTGGATCCCGGCAGTCGCAGCCTGGGGCTGAAGGCCCTGGCCATCAAATACCTGAACGTGGAGATGACCCCCATCGTGGACCTCATTGGCAAAGGCCGCCAGCAGACCACCATGGACCGGGTCGCCATCGCCCGGGTCACCGACTACGCGGCCGCGGATGTGGACATGACCCGTCGCATTTGGGCCAGGATCGAACCCCGCTTGCAGGAAACCGGCCTCATCAAGCTCTTCTGGGACCTGGAGATGCCCCTCATCCCTGTGCTGGCAGACATGGAGATGCATGGTGTGCTACTCGATGCCGGGCATCTTCACGCCATGTCGAAAGCATTGCGACAGCGACTCCAGGAGCTGGCCGGCCAGATTTACGAGTACGTGGGTTACGAATTCAACCTCAATTCGACCCAGCAGCTTTCGGATGCCCTGTTCGGGACCCTGGGCCTGCCCACCAAGGGCCTGAAGAAGACGAAAAGCGGGCATTATTCCACCGCGGCCTCGGTGCTGGAGAGCCTGCGGGGGCAGCATCCTGTCATCGACCTCCTGTTGGAATATCGTCAGCTCACCAAGCTGGTCTCCACTTACATCGACGCCCTGCCCAAACTCATCAATCCCGAAACAGGCCGCATCCACACCTCCTTTGATCAAACGGGCGCGGAGACCGGGCGCATATCCTCCAACAACCCCAACCTGCAAAACATCCCTGTGCGTACCGAAATCGGCCGCCTGATCCGCAAGGCCTTCATCGCCCCGCCCGATCACTACCTGCTGTCTGTGGACTACTCCCAGGTGGAGTTGCGCATCCTGGCCCACATCTCGGGCGATGAGCGCATGCTAGAGGCCTTCGCCCAGGGCCTGGACATCCACGCGGCCACGGCCAGTCTGGTGTATGGCGTGCCCCTCGAGGAGGTGACTCCCCAGCAGCGGGCCGTGGCCAAGATGATGAACTTCGCCACCTCCTACGGCGTCAGCGCCTATGGTCTTTCCACCCGCACGGGCCTGACCATGGACGAAGCGCGGCAATTCATGGCCACTTATTTTGCTACCTATCCGGGGGTGCGTCGCTATCTGGATGAGACGGTGCGCAAAGCCCGAGAACAAGGGTATGTGGAGACCCTGCTGGGGCGACGGCGCTACTTCCCCATTCTCAAGGAGGGGGTGCGCGCGTCGCAGCAGGCCCGGGCCGCGGCCGAACGCGCGGCCATCAACTTCCCCATCCAGGGCACGGCCGCGGACATCCTCAAGATCGCGCTGCGGGAGGTGCACCGCAAACTGCGGGCAGGGGGTTTCGCGGCCCGCATGATCCTGCAAGTGCACGACGAGATCGTGCTGGAAACGCCCATCGCCGAGATGGAACAGGTGGTTCCCCTGGTGGTGGAGACCATGGAAAACGCATATGAGCTGAAGGCCCCGCTCAAGGCCGATCCCGAATACGGGCCCAACTGGTACGACATGCAGCCGTGGGAGGGATAATGGGAATGAGGCAATCACTGTTGTAAATCCCCTCGAATTTGCCGTTTTATTGTTCCGTAAATAGAGTAATCAGTGATCAGTTATCAGTAATCAGTAGGAATCTGCGTCGCATCTGCGCAAATCTGCGTCCTATTTTCGTCGTTTAGTTTCCGTTTTTGTGCTCATCGACTGAAGTCGAACACTTAAGGCCTACGGCCAGACCCCCTCTTTCATCTCCCCCGCAAGCGGGGGAGAACAGCGGAAGGGGATCAGATGACGGCCTCCGCCGTCCAAAACGGCGACAAAAGGGGTCGCCGAAGGGCGACCATTGGCGCCATCGAATCCGCCTTCCCTACTTCCTCCCCCGCCCGTC